>CALLLI010000183.1 GCA_938082635.1 uncultured Verrucomicrobiales bacterium | reverse complement strand
CTCAGCGGCAGGAGCGACCTTCTTTTCCTCAGCGGCAGGAGCGACTTTCTTTTCCTCAGCGGCAGGAGCGACCTTCTTTTCCTCAGCGGCAGGAGCGACTTTCTTTTCCTCAGCGGCAGGAGCGACCTTCTTTTCCTCAGCGGCAGGAGCGACTTTCTTTTCCTCAGCGGCAGGAGCGGCCTTCTTAGCGGCTGCTTTCTTCGCGGCCTTCTTTGGAGCGGCTTTCTTCTTGGCGGCTGAAGATGACTTCGCGCCTGCTGCCAGAGTCCGCTCTCGTTTCCGCTCGACATACTTGCGTCGGCGGCTTCGCTTGATAACCTTATTGTACTGTTTTCCCATAAGTTGGTGGCAACATCTTGAATGTCTGAGCCCAGGGGCAAGCGAAATCCTTAAAATCTATCGATTTCATTCCAGAAACAGCCCTATTTCTACCAGAAAAGGGCTTGACCCTAAAGAATCTATCCCCGATACACCTTTCGTCCAAAGCAATCTGCGAGGTTCAATCCCCGTCTGCTTGATCGCCTAAACGGTTTCTGGAAAGCCAAGGCTACCACAATATCCCTTCCCTCACGTTGAACGTCTTCAGGATTGGCGTCGCTTGCCACTGACTAGCAATGCGTCATCGACTCTTCACAGTGTCCATGACTCACCAAATAGTAGTAGTGTCGCTACACTCCACACACTTTCTCTTCTTACAAAGCGCATCACGCGCAACCATCGTCATTGACCAACTCATCTGCGTTTCGATCAGTAGAATGGGCGATGAGACCGATCAAATTCTAACATAGACAAGACGACTCTATTCTTTGTGCCCATGAGCACCCCTCCTGAATTCGAACAAACCCTCTTCGGCTCCCCGCCGGCCAAGAAGAAACGCGCGGCCAAGAAGAAAGTGGCTGCTAAGAAGACGACCACGGTAAAGAAGGCTCCGGCCAAGAAGAAAGTGGCTGTTAAGAAGAAGACGGCGGCCAAGAAGGTCACCAAGGCGAAAGCTGAGCCACTGCCAGTGGCGGAAGCTCCCGTGAAGAAAGCCGCTCGCAAGAAACGCGCGGCAAAGAAAGTAGCCAAAGCTGACATTCAAGAAGTCGTTAGTGCGCCGCCCAAGGCAGCTCCTGCAGCTGCAGCTGCAGCTGAACCTGCTCCCGCACCAGCAGCGCCTTCAGCTGAGAAGACTTCTACGGCGCCCGCTGAGAATAAAGATCGTCAGCGTGAGCCACGTTCGGATCGCGAGCAAGGGGATCACACTGGGCGGCAAGATGGTGAGCGCAGAAACAATCGGAATCGTAACCGGAATCGCCGCAATAGAGGACGAAGCCGGGAGCGTGGGGATCGCACTCAGAACCCGAACCAGAATCGCAGTGGCGGCCGCGAACGCGAACGCGAACGCGATGGCAACCGCAGCGACACAGATCAGAACGAAGATCACGACATCGAGCAACGAAGCCGTAAGGACGTGGAACTGGGACCGCCGACTGAGGGCGGTGGCTGGGTCGAGCTGAGCCCAAAGGGCTTCGGTTTCCTTCGCCAGGCTGACAAACATTTCTACCAAACGAATCGCGACACGTTCATCCCACCCGACTTGGTCCGCGACTACGGACTTCGCGATGGCATGATTGTGAAAGGAGAGGTGCGCCGCGGGTCACGTGGCCCTCAGCTCACGGCCATCAAGACGATCAATGACAAGTCACCTGAGGTCTATCAGAACCTCCCTGTGTTCGAAGAGCTGACCGCGATCAATCCGAACAAACGCTGGATCTTGGAAACCAATGCCAAGCGCCAAACCACACGGATCATCGACATGATCACGCCTGTGGGCCGTGGGCAGCGCGGACTCATCGTCGCGCCACCTCGGACAGGTAAGACGACCTTGCTAGAGCACATCGCTCAGGCCTTGGATGAGAATTACAAAGAGACGAAAGTCATCATTCTCCTCATCGACGAGCGTCCGGAAGAAGTGACTGAACTCACCCGCGCTCTGCCTAATGCAGAGATCATGGCGAGCAGCAATGACAATGACACGCGCACGCACATGCGGGTGGCTGAGCTAGCCATCGAACGCGCGAAACGCATGGTGGAAGCTGGCGAGCATGTCTTCATCCTGATGGACTCCATCACTCGCCTTGCTCGCGCCTACAACCGTGCGAACAAGGGCAAAGGCGGCTTCAACAAAGGAGGCCTAAGCAACACTGCCTTGGAGGTTCCGCGGAGGCTCTTTGCCGCAGCGCGGAATACACGTGAAGCGGGTTCGCTCACCATTCTAGCGACCGCACTGATCGATACCGGCACCTTGATGGACGAAGCTATCTATCAGGAGTTCAAGGGCACCGGCAATATGGAGCTTGTGCTAGATAAGAAGATCTCCCAGCACTACATCTATCCTGCTGTAGACATCTTTAAGTCCGGGACACGCCGTGAGGAACTCTTGCTACCTCCTCACCAGATTGAGAAGATCTATCTCATCAGGCGCGGTCTTTCTGGCCACAAGCCGATCGAAGCCATCGAGCGCTTGCTCAGCTTCGTTGAGAGATTTCCTAGCAATGCTCAAATGTTATTGGAGATCAAGGGATCTTCCGGAGGTCACTAGACGAGGAACACGGCATGGCCAATGCTGACAAGGATGCCGATGTGGTAGAAGCCAAGGTAGACGAGATTCTTCTACCAGGCAAAGGCGCCACAGACAACGGTGAGGTAGCCCCCGAGAGCGCTCCTGCGCCCATCAAGAAGGTATTCCCTCGCGCAATTGCACGGGTCCTAGACGATCTATTGGCTATCCCTAACAGCAATATACGGATAGGGTTAGATCCGATTATTGGTTTCCTCTTCCCTGCTGTGGGTGATGCCATCACGGCGACGTTGGGAACAACGATCCTGGTCGAAGGCGCCCGTCGACAACTCCCAAAGACCGTGCTCATCCGCATGGCCGGGAACATCGTGATCAACGCAGCCATGGGATCGATTCCTGTGATTGGTGATCTCTTCTCGATCTGGTTCAAGTCAAATGCTCAGAACAACGCGTTGTTAGAGCGTCACACTGGAAATTTGGATCAACCAAAGGTACGCCCAAACCTTTGGTTGTTGTTAGCATTCCTTCTCGGGGTATTCGGCATCATTGCTCTCGTCGTCTTCGGGCTCATCGCTTTGGGGCGCTGGCTGTTCTAGCGGCAGCCAAAGGAAATCGCCAATCGCTACAAAAGAAGCGAAACTTGTTGCCGCCGTTTACTGGAAGCGCTATTTTAATAGTCATGAAGCATCCCCTATTATCTCTCACCGTCGGCCTGATATTGGCTCCCTCCCTGCTATATTCAGATCGAGAGAAATCAACCACCGCGCTTAGCCAGGGCAAGAAAGCCTACCAAAGTGGGGAGTACCGAGAGGCTCGCGCTTACCTCTTGAAGGCTATCAAAGAAGACCCCGCTAACAAGCGTGCCCAAGAATATCTTCGACACGTTCAGGTAGCCGCCAAGCATGATATCAAGCCCACCCATCTTGAAGCTCGCCTTGGAAGTGTGACCGTGCGCCAGGTGAAGTTCGAGCAGCTTTCTGTCGATAAGGCACTCGCCTTTTTAAAAGTGAAGGTCACCGAGTCGACCAGTGGCCAACTAAGGACTAACTTTATCCTCAAAGGAAAGTCAGAAGCCACGATCACTCTCGATTTAGGAGACCTCCCAGCAAGCGAAGTGCTCCGCTACATCGCAGAACTTTCGGGCTATCAACTGAGCTACGATCCCCATGCCGTCGTCTTGACTCCTAAGGCCATGAGCGCACCGAAGGCAAATCTCTAGTCCCGTCTTGCGCCACACTAAGGGAAGGCGCTAGAAAGGCGCATGAGTAGAGATTCGAAGTGCGTCATGATCACTGGTGTGACACGCGGCCTCGGTCGCGCCATGGTCGAAGAGTTCGCCAAGCTCGGCTGGACAGTCGCTGGTTGTGGTCGGGATGAGGCAGCGCTAGCAGAACTCCGGGAGCAGTGCCCCGCACCGCACCATTTCCTTACCGCGGATCTGGCGTCCGAGAGTTCGATCAGTGACTTCGCTCACACGGTGATCTCCGAGACGGGCACCCCAGATTTGCTGCTAAACAACGGCGCTATCATCAACCAGAATGCGCCTCTCTGGGAGGTGAGTGAGGCAGAATTTGCCAAGCTCATGGACATCAATGTAAAGGGCGTTGCCTCTGTCATCCGCCACACGGTTCCTGCCATGATCGCGCGTGGATCTGGCATTATCATCAACTTCAGCTCTGGCTGGGGGAGATCCACCTCTCCTGAAGTCGCTCCTTACTGCGCGAGCAAATGGGCGATCGAAGGACTCAGTGCCGCACTGGCTCAAGAACTTCCGCCCGGTTTGGCAACGGCAGCACTCAATCCGGGTGTCATTAATACGGCAATGCTGCAGCAGTGTTTCGGCAGCAGCGCCTCCGCCTATCCAGGCGCAGAAGCTTGGGCCAAGAGCGCCGTTCCCTTTCTGACGCGTTTGGATACGAGCTGCAATGGCCAGCAGCTCACCGCTCCATGATGAGCCAAATTGAATAGATCACGGCCATTCCGCGTCTAAGATAATCCATGCCCTCTACCTCTCGTTCTGTGACCCTCTCTTGTCTCGCGCTGATCGGCTGCACCGCTGCGTCCTTTGCCGCCGAGACGCTCCTCTACAGCACTGATTTCTCAGACTTCGATATTGGAGACGATCTACTAGTCGGCTCTGATCGCTGGATGGGCACGAACCAAGGCGAAGGCATCCACGGCACGATCGAAGGTGCTTTCACAGATGGAAACGTTGCGGGAACATTAGGCTTCGGCATCCCCGAGTTCACTGAAGACAACTACATCGCATCTGTCTGGCGCCCCATCAATGTCGAGCCTGTGGCCAGTGATAGCCTCATCCGTTTCTCTACAAATATGGCAGTCGTCGATTCAGACAATGAGTTGTATGACAGTTTCTACTTCTCGGTCGTCAATCAGAATGCCGATGTGCTAGGATCTGTCATCTTTGACAACACCTCCGAATCCTTTGGCATCTGGCGCTATGACGGCGTGGAAGAGGGCTTCTACGACACCTCCGCATCATACGACTATTCCATGATCTACGACCTCTCCTTCACCGTAGACTTTGCTAACAATCTCTGGTCTGCCTCACTCGATAACATTTCTCTCTTTGACGACGCACCGCTCACTGCCACCGATTTCGAGAAGAATCTCGGCGATGTTTCCGCTGAGTGGGAGGTCAGTGATCCCGACAACGCGGGCACAAACTGGCTCTACTTTGACAACTGGACCGTCAGCGAAATTACTGAGGATCTCGCCACCGACATCACCTTCACGCCCTCTATCACACGTGGGCCAAAGAAGAAGGTTCGATTGAACTGGCCCGCCAGTGAAGGTGAAACCTTCCAAGTCGAATACACCGACAATCTGCAGACCTGGAAACAAGATCTAGAAGGATCCGCACTAACCGTCACAGGAAATAATGGCGCGCGATTTGTGGATGGTAGCGCAACCGCGATCTCCACGCGCTACTATCGTGTGATCCAACGTTAGCTGCAAACGTCCGCCGAACTTAGTCGAGCACTGAATCGTCGTCTGACTTCTCTTCAGCTTCCTCCTCCGCTTGATCCTCGTCATCAGCTTCAGCTTCGACCGGCTCGGCCGTGGAAGCCTCTTTGGCAAGACGAGCCACTTCCTTTGCGGGAAGAACCACGCTGCTCGCAGCGCTGCCGTTCACAATGCGCCGCACATAGAGCCCTAGCGGTTCACCATTCCCAAGAAAGGCGGGGGTTCCGGTCGAGCTATTGTGCGTGACGATGAATTTACGAGGCTTCTTGATGAGAGCCTCGACCTTCGTGATATAGACAGACAACTCGCGATCAAGATCTTGGCCGAGACGATTCAGAAGGATGATAGGGTCCAGTAATTGTGTCTCCGGCGTCTCTTCGGGAAACGTCACTGGCGTAAATTCAACACCTTCGGCTTTTACCTCTTCAGCCACAGGTAAGACGAAGGCTAGATCGAGATCTTCATCTTTCAGGACTACTTTGCTAGGAATTTCAGTTCCATCAGGCATCAGCAAATGCACTGCCTTCAAGGTCGTCTTCACATCTACGCCGCGGCCGCGGGCTTGACGTCGTAGCTGCTGCTCGACTTGATCTGCAATGTCGATAGAAGAATTCGAGACCACCGTCATCCCGTTCTTCTGGATTACCGTACCGGGCGCCTCAATCCTTTGTTCCTGAGACTGGTTCGCCGAACCGCCCACGACCACTTCGACATCCACCACAACCTTTACTGTGACAATCGATTCACTGAGATCAGACTGAAGCTTGCGAGCCATTTCATTGACCACCTCATCCGCGCGCAGACTAGTCAAACAGAGAACAGCGAGGCCGAAGAGAAGAGTATTACGGAGTTTCATGCGTTTCGTTGGGTGTTGGTTGTTGGGTGTAAAAGTTTCGGGGGACGCTCTAATTCCAGTTAGGCTCGAGTTCCTGATAAGCGGTGTAGATACCACGCTTGATAAAGAAGACCACACGCTCTTGCTTCTTCTCTTCGATCGCCGCCATCATCTCTTTAAAGGAATCTAGCCCAGTGACCGTTGCTCCATCGATCTCGAGGAGAATGTCGCCCTTGCGCAACCCAGCGAGAGCGCCCCAGCCCGCGCGTTCCACTTGAGCAATGAGTAGTCCTGGCTGAGACGCCTCAAGACGCTTCGAAACACGGTCTTCGAACGCAAGATCACGAACAGTAAACTCGAAATTTTCATCCTCGTCGGTGAGATACTGGCTTGGAGGAACAGGGCGTGACTGTAGGGGCACCGTAAGTTCGAGCACCTCATCACCTCGCATTCCTGTTACTTCCACTTCGGCGTCTGCGGGATACTGCCGAATCAGATTCTCAAAGACCTCGGCATCTTCCCGACGACTCGCCTGAATGACAGAGCCATCTAGTTTCAGAAAGAGATCTCCAACCTCGACACCAGCCTTCTCAGCCGTCGTATCGTCGAAGACTTCCGTCACTCGCACGCCTTTCTTGCGCCCAAGTCCGAGCACCTTCCCCAATTCCCGCGTGATCACCTGTGTGCCGATCCCTAACCAAGCCTTCTTTGCCAGCTTTGGCTGTTCATCTGGCGTCTCTGGACCCAGCTCGATCACGCTGAGGTACTGTCGATGTCCACGATCAAAGGTGACTAACACTGGTTCTGGGCTCGTCTTGCCCGCCACCAACTTCGTGGTCACCGCCTGAAGCTCAACCACATTCTTCACAGAAGTCTCCCCGACCTTGAGAATGATATCGCTCGCGCGCATGCTCGGCTTGGCTTCACTGGCCGGGCCACCTGGCCGCGCACTATGGACTTGGACGCCATCGCGTCCCTCCCTTCGATACTCCAACGCCGCCATGCGAGTGAAATTGCGAGCAGTCACTCCCCAGGATTTCAGTTCCACGGGGCGATCCCGCATCGGCTCACGCTCAATCGGCATCACCTGCCAACTCTGAGGCTCCTTTCCCCGCAAGCCTGTGAGCTCGAGCGGCTCGCCAATCGTCGCATTGAAGACGAGACGATTAAATTCCGGAACATCCTCTGCACTCGTGACGTTGAGCGTCTGCCCTTGAAGACTAGTGACAATATCCCCTGCCTGGATCCCTGCCGTCATCGCCGGGGAACCCTCCATCACACTGGCAACTAACATCCCCTTCATCTCACGGCGTTGTCCTTTAAGCAAAGGCTGACCATTGAGACCGATCCAAGCGCGAGTCACCTTGCCATGAGCGATAATCTCATCGGCGACCCGTTTGGCCAAATTGCCAGGAATGGCTCCCCCCAAACTTCCAACGCCCACTTCATTCACACCCACGATATTCCCTTGCAGGTTCACCAAAGGTCCTCCGCTATTGCCCGGAAAGATGACGGCATCATGGCCTATCCAGCGCACGAGCTGATCAACGCTCTCACCTTCCAGATCGAAGCTCCCCCGGTTCGGCGGGATCATGGCAGTGTTCGCTACCACCCCCACCGTGACCGATTGTGACAACCCCGCAGGGCTCCCCATAGCGAGTACGGTGTCTCCTACCCGAACCTTATCAGAATCCTCAAAGGAGGCGACAGCCAGAGGCGTATCAAGCGTACGATCAGCAAGGTCTAACTTAAGCACCGTAAGATCACTCAAGACATCGGTCCCAATAAGTTCAGCGTCTACCTCTTCTCGAGTTGAGAGCCGACAGACAATCCGCGTACCACGACCAGCCACATGATGATTCGTTAGAACAAGACCATCTTCAGAAATGATCGTGCCGCTTCCGGAACCTTGGGATTTCATCATGCGTCCATCACGCCCCGACTCCGAGACGACATGAATCCGCACCAGTGCCGGATAGACCGCTTCGACCGCTTGATCAATCTGGGCGCGAACGTCAAGGGCGGGCGCCACCGATTCTGCCCGGCTCATCAGAGACAGAGCCAACATAACGCTCGCAATCTGGGTGAAGGGAAATAGGCACTTTAACATGGTCATGCCGCATTAAACTCGGCTGAGACGCACAGGAAACCTATTTCCTTAGACGAGCCTTGAAACCTGCGATCTCCTTTCATAATGAGGGCACTACTGACGACGATGGCATGGCTCACCGGAATCGGCCTGCTCGCAGCCGAGCCTCCTCGAGATCTCACCAGCGACCTCAACGTGATCTTGGAAGAATTCAAAGTTCCAGCAATGGCAGCAACCGCCGTTTCTCGCACGGAAATCAAGGCAGTCGGTGCCGCGGGAATTCGGAGACGTGGGAAGAAAGACTCGGTCTTGATTGAAGACAAGTTTCACCTCGGCTCCTGCACCAAGTCAATGACGGCCACTCTCGCCGCCATCCTCATTGAAGAAGGCCTTCTCGAATGGAACACCACTATTGGACATGCGCTAGGGGATCGCGTTCGCAAATGCCACGAGGACTACAAGAACGTCACAATAGAACAACTACTCGCTCACATTGGTGGACTTGCCACGGCACCTCCTGCAGACGCTTGGAAGCAAGCTTGGAAAGATCAGGGAAGAAAGAAGCCACCCGCACAACGCCTTAACTTTCTCAAAGCAATCCTTTCCGAAGCACCAAGCTATCCTCCCGGCACCAAGACGGAGTATTCAAATCAAGGTTACGCCGTCGTCGGAGCAATGCTAGAGACCGTTGCCAAGAAGCCCTGGGAAACACTCCTGCGCGAGAGCCTCTTTCAGCCTCTCGGCATGAAAAGTGCAGGCTTCCGAGATCCATGCCACGCTCGTAGGCTCGATCATCCTTGGGGACACGATGCCGAAGGCACGCCAGTACCGCCATATCCTAGCAAAGACAACCCAGACGCGATCGGACCAGGTGCCACCGTTCATGCCACGATCACCGATTGGGCCAAGTTCGCTCAGTTCCACTTACAACGGAAGCCTGGCAAACTGCTCAAACAAGCCGCCTCGTTTGATAAGTTACACGCCTTGCTCTCCGCAAGCGGTCAGCACGGCATCGGCGGCTGGCTCGTGCTTGATCGCAAAGACTTCGGTGGACATTGCATACAAATGAACGGTTCCAATACCATGTGGTTTGCCACTCTCTGGATCCTACCAGAACGCGACCTAGCCATCGTCGTCGCCACGAACACAGGCGAGAAGCACGCCTTTGCCACCTGCGACAAGGTCGCTGGTCGGCTCATTCGGGAATTTGGCCGGAAGTAGGTCAACTTCTCACTTTCCAAGCGCTCGCGATGTTGGGACCGTGGGAGCATGAAATGGTCCATCCTCTTTCTCGCTACGGTTCTCGCACTCGATTCTGGAGCCCAGGAGAAACGCCCTAACATCCTCTTTGCATTCGCCGACGACTGGGGACGCTACGCAAGCGCCTATGGCAAGCTTGAACCAGGGAGCCCCAATGACCTCGTCAAAACGCCGAACTTCGATCGCGTGGCGAAGGAAGGTATCCTCTTTCGCAATGCCTTTGTCACCGCGCCCTCATGCACACCCTGCCGCAGTTCGTTGCTCAGTGGGCAGTATTTCTGGCGCACCGGTCAGGGAGCGATCTTGCAGGGTGCCAAATGGGACGCCAAGATCCCATCGTTTCCTCTTCTGTTAGAGAAATCTGGCTACCACATCGGTTACACTTCCAAGGTATGGACACCGGGTACACCTGTCCACGCACCTTACGGCGGCAAGGCCAAATCCTATGACCGAAAGGGCTCGGAGATCAACCGGTTCTCTCAACACGTCGAGAAGTCAGCGACCATCCAAGAGGGCAAAGAACAACTCTATCAAGAAGTGCGCGGGAACTTCGCTGACTTCATGGCCGACCGGAAGGACAACGAACCCTTCTGCTACTGGTTTGGCCCCACGAACTGCCATCGCAAATGGACTCAAGGATCCGGCAAACGCCACTGGGGCATCGATCCCGATGACCTCAAAGGCAAATTGCCACCGTTCCTTCCAGATGTGCCCATCGTGCGAGAGGACTTTGCCGACTATCTCGGAGAGGCCCAAGCCTTTGATGCGATGTTAGGCGTGTTGATACAACAGCTTGAATCCCAAGGTGAACTTGAGAACACCCTCATCGTGGTGAGCGGTGATCATGGCATGCCCGGGATGCCCCAAGGGAAATGCAATCTCTACGACTTCGGCGTTGCCGTTCCCTTGGCGATTCGTCTGCCCAAGGCTGCTCATGGCGGTCGTCTCGTCGAGGACTTCGTCAACTTGATCGACCTCGCACCGACCCTGTTGGAAATCGCTAACGAGAAACCGTTAGATATCATGAGCGGCCGCAGCCTGGTCCCACTCTTAGTCTCGGATAAGAACGGCACCATTGATGTGACCCGCGATCACGTCGTCGTCGGTAGAGAACGCCACGTAGCGAAAGCTCGCGCAGGACAGCTCCCCTACCCTCAACGCGCCATCCGCACGAAAGACTATCTCTACATCCGAAACTTCAAGCCAGAGCGTTGGCCCATGGGATCCGGACCTGGTATGGGTGCCCCTGCTGGCCCGATGCCACCCTTTGAGAAGCTGCGCGAGAATACGTTTGTCGCGTTTGGTGATCTCGATGGCAGCCCTACGAAAGCGTGGCTCATCACGCATCGGGATGACCCGGAAATAGATCGTTACTTCAAGATCGCGTTTGGAAGACGGCCCGCGGAGGAACTCTATGATCTGCGAAAGGACCCTCACCAAATGACCAATGTCGCGGATCAATCAAACTACGAAGACACCAAGGCGGTCCTTTCTGGACGCATGCTGAGCACTCTCCGAAACACAGGCGACCCACGCATCATGGGAGACGGCAGTACCTACGACCGCCCACCATTTGCTGGAGCCACTCAATAGGCAAACCGAGCCGATCGATAGTAGAAGTCCGTTCGGAACCTGTTGATTTCTAATCAATTGAGTGAGTCAGAAATCTAGATAGACTCTACGACTCGCACTCATGGCTATCGTTTTTAAGAGTTTTTTCAATAAGAACAAGGAAAGGCTTGAATCCACTCGCAAGAATGGCCATCTTCAATAGAGATGGCAGAAGCAAATGACAGCCTAGAAGATCGCGCAGCACGGGCAGACAAGATTGTGCGTGACCCGAGCAAATATAAGATTTGTGACGGGTGCGATTCTATCGTGCTTTCCACCGCTGCCACATGCCCAAGCTGTCATGCCTACCGCTTCATCGATGATCAGAAATCGGTCATCAATCAAGCGCGTGAGCTCGGGCAACGCGAGCGCCGTTCGCTCGTCAAAGGCGATTTCGAATAGCCGTAGCGTCCTATCGTAGTTCTATTCCAGCCTCGATCAGATTGTTAAATCGATCGACAGGCTCCTGAGCACTCCAAGCAATCCCCCGAAGTAAGAGCACGCGAAAGAGTGGATCATCAAAGGTCCAAGAATAGTGTCCCGGAATGGAGACGAAGATCCTCCCTTGATTCTCGCCCTCTGGAGAGAGCGTCCAGAAGAGTGGATGCGTAGCCCCGTCCTCTTCACACGTCGCCAGCGTGTGGAAACGAGACGTATCGCCAACGAGGCTCCAATAGCTTTCATCATGAAACCGCGTTTTCTCGAATCCTCGAGTGATGGGATGCGCCGAATCACCTCTGAATGTTAGATCAATGAGACCGTGTCGATACTTCGTTTGCTTGAAGTTGCTAGCGAGTCCGACAATGTCCGCCAACGCAGTAGCATGATCTCCTGCTTCACAGGCCCAGTGGATGAAGACCGCACCGCCACCACGGCTAACGAACTTCTTAAGCTCGGCTGATCGCTCAGGGGTCCAGTTTCCTCGTTTGAAGAAGACAAGCACGTCCGCTTCTGCCCACTGAAGCCGTGACGGCCATTCCCACGCTGTAGACACCTGAGTGTCAGCAGCCATGGCGAGAAGTTGGCTCCACACATGCTGCCAACGTGGATAGTCATGTTCACCAAACCCGTGATCCTTCTTGCCAGCAACTAGCACAACCTTGATCGGAAGCGTCGCCGTGGGAGGATCCGGCGCGCCCGCCAGCACTGCGTCCAACTCCGCCCGCGAACGTGGAGACGGCGCTTGCTCGACACCATCCCGAGGAAGCGACGGATAGTCGCGCATGACTGGCGGCTCATGCAGCAGGTAGGTCATGAGATTGCGGACCTCGTCAGGCGTCAGCGCATCGAGAAGGCCCACAGGCATGAGGGATTGGGCCTGTGGACGAGCCGTCTTGATCTCATCCTTGATCACCACCTTGACGACATTCGGCCCCAGTCCAAGTCGGACCGAACCATCCGCTTGGCCCACAGGAACCCCGATCACTGACTCGCCAGACGCCAGCTCGATCGCCTGTGTTGGGTAGTCAGGATTGATCATGGCGGAAGGCTCTCGGATATCCCTCATGACAGAATGATAGTCTTTAAACGCTAGCTGAGAAAGATCGGGTCCAATGTGCGTGCCCTCACCTCCACGCTGATGACAGGAAGAGCAGAGCGCCTTCTGACCAAAGAAGACAGCCTTGCCACGCGCCCAGTTACCACCCTGAATCTCCGGACGAGAAGGGATCATCTCAATGGCCGCCTCACTTGGAATGGCCCAAGGCTGAATCAGTCGGCGTAATGGAAGCGCACGAGATCGCCGATCTTCTGAGGTCGACCACGTGACCGTGAGATTTGGAACGCGCTCACCTTCCGACGTCAGCGAGAGCGTCATTGGCAACCAAGCTTTCTGCGACTCCAGAGCAACACTAACATCGTGCGAAACATGACCACGCGAGGACACGTGCTTCTTTCCTCCTAACTCCACAGCAAAGGGATGGGAAGTCGAGGCAAACGACAAGGTGATCTTCTCAGGTGCATATTGATAGTCCAGCTGCGCCCCTCTCTGAACTTTCGGGTGGAGCATTTGCCAAACATCCAACTTCGCTTCTAGGGTAAGCGTGCCTCGAGTTCCCAACTTCGCATAGAAGGCCTCATGGGAACTGCTCGCCCAAGTCAGCTTTCGTGACACCGCTAGATCCACATGGGGCAACCACTGAGCAAGCGCTGGCCCTCCGGCCCCTTGCCAAGTAGCCACCACGCCATCCGCATTGGCCTGCAATGCATAAGGAGAGACAGCAATGCCAAACCAAGTCTGTTCAGGAACCGACTCGATGCCGAGAGTGTATTCGTTAGACAACGTAGTCGCCTGCTGACTCACCACGCGAACCGGCTTCCTGCCTTCGGCCACTTGCCGCTTCACCACCTCGTAAGGAGGCCGCATCGTTTCAAACTGATCCCCGGCCCGCGCATTCGGACTCTCTTCAATACTCGGCTCGCCAAGACGAAAGCTCGGTGGCAAGTCTCGATCAAAAGCCACGCGAACCTGATCCGGCCCATCTCGCCAAGTCATCACCGGCTGAGGCGTGTCCGCAGTATCATACACGACCCGCCAAATCTGCCCTTTCCCCTTGGGCCCCGTCCCCCAATCAGGGTCTCCCGAGTGCGAGCAGAGACGCAATTCGCCATGAGGACTGACACAGACATCAATCGCCAACGTTCCCATGCAAGCGAGGACTTCATTCTGGGCGACATAA
This sequence comes from uncultured Verrucomicrobiales bacterium, assembly GCA_938082635.1. GTDB lineage: Bacteria > Verrucomicrobiota > Verrucomicrobiia > Verrucomicrobiales > DEV007 > JAACDM01. The sequence continues at coordinate 6,533 of CALLLI010000183.1, read as the reverse complement.
CCGGCTTCCGTCTTCACCAGTTTCGTCCGATAAAGCTTACCACGAGATTCTCCAATCACCAACGCATCCCCACGCCACCAATCAGGTCCAAAGACCGGCCCACCATTCACCGGCTCGTTAAAATTCATCCCACAAGTGGACTGATGTTGCGGGCCATAGTCGAAGACACTCGGCTCATCGATGACATTCGGCAGGTGCTTGGGATGCCGAGGCGGAAAGCCATAGTGACGTCCTTTCTGAATGTGCAGCAACTCATCAAAGGGATTTCCGTTAGGCAACCAAGTGGCCCCCTCTTGATCCGTGCAGAAGAGGTCGCCTAACTGATTGAACCGAAGAGCTATCGGCCAGCGGATACCCGTACAAATCTTCTCCCGTGACTTAAAGTCGGGGGCAATGCGAAGGATGCTCCCACGCTCTGCGCTAAGATCATTCTGCGCCGTTCCCGTCTCCTCGATCTCGTAGGCGTCGTTGTAGAGCCGCACCCCAAGACCAAACCAAACCGAGCCATCGCGAGGATCCAAAGCTAGACCAGTGACATCCACACCAGCCCGAGCAGGTGGCCAACCCTCTGCTATCGTTTGCACGATCTCGGCACGATCATCGCCATCTTGGTCGGCGATCATGAGGATCTTGCCCTTTGCAGCCAGGAAGACCGCATTTCCATGAGGACTCCCCTTCGGTGCCAAGTCCATGCCAATCTGTCCGGTGATCTTACCCTGACTTTCCCAGAACAACTCCACATGATCCTCCGCGCCATCGCCGTCGGTATCACTAAGAAGAAAGAGATCCCCCGCGTAGCCAAGCGCCACCAGCTTCCCGTCGTGCCGATACAGCACATTGTTGCAGTTAGGAAGATTTACCGGCAAAGGCACCGCGCTGATACCAGGAAGCAAGGGATGAAAGAGGCCATCCGCTTCAGCACGAAGGGAGTCTTTCACCAGAAAGAACGCAATGAGTAGTCCAAGAGCTGCACGCATCCACCGATTCAATCAGGAGAAGAGTTGAACGTCCAACATGGAACGTCCACTATCAGACATGCGGATTGCCTTACTCTTCTCACTTCTCCTATCGCTGATGTCCCGCGCAGAGCAGCCTCACATCGTCCTCGTCATGACAGACGATCAAGGTTGGGGTCAAACCGGCTACTCAAAACACCCGGTCTTAAAGACACCCAACCTGGATGCCATGGCCGCGAACGGGCTGCGCTTTGATCGCTTTTATGCAGCGGCACCCGTCTGTTCACCAAACCGTGCAAGTGTCCTCACCGGCAGATCGAACATGCGGACAGGCGTGGAGAGCCATGGCTACGCCTTGCGGAAACAAGAACGCACCTTAGCCCAAGCCCTAAAGAATGCAGGCTACGCCACCGGACACTTCGGCAAGTGGCATCTCAATGGGCTACGCGGTCCGGGAGTGCCCGTTCTCAAAGACGATGCGCACGGGCCTGGCCAATTCGGCTTCGATACGTGGCTCTCGGTGACGAACTTCTTTGATCGCGATCCGGTCATGAGCCGCGAAGGCACCTTCGAGGAATTCACTGGCGACTCATCCGAGATAATCATCGCGGAAGCCATGGCATTCATTCAGAAACAAGCCCAAGCCAAGAAGCCGTCTTTCTCCGTGATCTGGTACGGCACCCCCCACAGCCCCTTCATGGCTTCGGATGAAGACAAGGTCTCATTCGCATCGTTAGACAAGAACTCACAGAACCACTACGGTGAAATGGTCGCCATGGATCGCAGCGTTGGCACCTTACGCGCTGGCCTACGGAAGGCTGGCATTGCCAAGGACACCTTAGTCTGGTTCTGCAGTGACAACGGCGGCTTGCCCAAGATCACCCCAGAGACTGTTGGCGGACTTCGTGGCTTCAAAGGCAGTCTCTATGAAGGCGGCCTCCGCGTCCCCGGAATCCTAGAGTGGCCTGCCAAGATCAAGAACGGACGTATCAGCAAATATCCCGCCGTCGTGATGGACATCTTCCCAACGATTGCTGAGATCGTCAACCTGCCTAGCGAAAGCATGTTATCGCCACAGGACGGACAAAGCCTAATACAGCTTCTGGGCAGCGACGTAGAGGCAAGGGCCAAGCCCATTCCCTTCCATTGCTTTGGAAACGCCGCCTGGTTGGACTATCCCTACAAGCTTATCCACACAGGCAAGCAGAAGAAAGCCTACGAACTCTATCACTTAGAGAACGACCCGAAGGAATCTAAGAACCTCTACGAAAGCGAGCCCGAGGTCGCTCAACGCATGAGAAAGCCCATGGATGCTTGGCTGGTCTCCATGCAAGACAGTATCGCAGGGAAGGACTATCCTGAGGGCAAGGTCTTGCCCGAGAATCCGGAGCCCCGCCACTGGAATAAGACTGACCTTTATAAGGAGCACGTCGACGCGTGGAAGACACGTCCCGAGTATCGTACAAGGCTTGCCGATTGACTCCCTCAGCTTCCTAGCTAAACAGTTAGACTATCATGGTTCGATTTCCAGTTAGCCCGAGCAAGGCGGAGGATCTTCGCCGTCGCATGGACGCATTGGGACTACAAGAAGCTGATTTCGCCGAACGCTTCTTCTGTCCCAACCACGGACGTGTGCGCAAACGCCACGCACAAATCGCCGTGCATCTTTATCACGAAGAATCCAAGACAGAGATACGCTGCTACCGATCGACGAGCCAAGCCCTGAACCGCTTTCTCGCCCGCCGAATGCTCGTGCGCCAGCTAGAGAAGATCAGAGATGACCACCAAGCCACGTCAAAGAAGCGAGCGAGTCACATCGAGAACGAAAGCACCACCCATCACATGCACCGCATGTTCGTCCAAAGCTTCGAGCGTGACATCGCGCAACCCTACTCGATACCAGCGCAGAAACTGTTAGGCACAGGCAACTTGCCCACAAAGTTGATCGGCATTCACGGCGAACGCGAAGCCACCCCCAAGGGAACGAAGGGAAATCGTCGCTCTTCTTGAACAACCTTCTCACATGGCTGGAAGCCGCCTCGGATTCGTCGCCAATCTTGGTCTTGCTCGTGCTAGCAATCGCCACCGTGACCAGTGAGGACCTTGCTTGCGCCACCGCAGGCGTTCTCGTTGCCAAAGGCACCTTCGTATTTCCACTCGCGGTTGCTGGATGCTTGTTAGGGATCATCATCAGTGATGTTGGTCTCTTTCTCATGGGCAAGTGGTGGGGCGAACGCATTGTCCGCTACCCACCCATCTCGTGGTTCGTCACTCCAAAGCGACTCGACCTCGGGAAAAGCCTCTACCAACGCTACGGCGGCGCCCTCGTCCTCTCGTCGCGATTCCTACCCGGCACACGCATGCTCGCCTACATCGCCGCCGGCATGTTAAACTACCCCTGGAAACGCTTCATCCTCTACATGGGAATCGCCTGCGCCGTTTGGACACCCATCCTAGTCGGCTTCGCAAGAACCTTCGGAGGCACCATCTTAACGTGGCTCGAAGCCTACGAGCGCTGGGCTTTTTTCGCCTTCCCCATCGCTATCTTCGTCGTCTGGCTCCTCCTAAAAGGCGTCTTTCACCTTGCTGAAACTCTTCAAAAGCGAAACTTCTAACACTAACTTAAAATTGCCAGTTTAGCACGCAATCCCACCTATCGACCCACTGCTTCCTCTTTTTCCGTTGATTCAGTGCCTTCCAGGGGTCCTCCAATACCCCGACAAACCCGAAATGGCCACTGTGCTCTGAAATATAGCACTATCGCTAGCGTGACGGAGTGGCTTCGTATGGACTGGGACACTCAAAAATAGAGGGCGCACTGCAGGACGGCCAGGAATGGCCATCCTGCTTTCATGCTTCGCCAGATGGCGATGTCGCGTCATCCGGCCACCATGGCTGAACCTCGAGATCTGCCTTTCTGGAAATACTGAGATGAATTGATAAAACTTGAGTCCCGTCTCAGTTTATGCCATTATTCATCCAAGTCAGAGAGTGTCTTGCCACTCCCTGACAAAAACAATTTAATGTACCTTAACTATATCCTTCACGAGTTACGCGGGTAGCTGATTTTCATGGAGCCACTAGGTGCTATCATTAGAGCTGACAGGATCGCTCAGGGCTTGTCCCTGAAGGGCTTAGCTCTGTCGTTAAACGAAGACCGTTCTTTGGAGAGCGATCGGAAGGTGACGACGTCGTGGTTGCATCATCTTGAGAACGATCGCGCCAAAGCGCTCTCGACCTCGATGAAGAAGGCGCTCGCGCGTGCCCTTCGGCAGGATGAGACTAAGTATCTTGAGACAAACGAGATCGAGGCGAAAACGCGCTACACCTTCGCCCACTTCTTCGAGGAGCAATTAGCCACGTTTGAAACAGGCAGCACCTTGATTGGAGATTTCACGGTGGATCCAGATCGGGTGGAAGATGTGGGCGAGCTGCTGCTCTGTTTGTACCAGTTTCTTGTGGTGACGGACGGCCGATTGGTCGTGTTTGAGCGCTCGCCGCATATTTCCCTTCCCGTGCTACTTCTAGCGGTCCGCTCCTGGCCTTCCATTGATGACTCCAATCTCAATGAGGTGATCAGCAAGATCCTTGCCCCGGCGGCGGCAGGCGGTTTCTTGAAATGCCCATTGCCCAAGCCGTCAGACGCGGCCTTGGCATGGATTACTGAGAAGGTCGAAGTGTATGAACCTACTGCCGGGGAACAAGCTGCCGGGTTGTTAGACACCGACCCCTTCTCGCGCGTGGGCGTCATTTCTCCGGCTCGTGATGGATTGCCGATCAAGCGCTTCTATTACTACCTGCATCAGCGTGAATATGGAACCCTGCGTGATGGCATGGCAGAGATGGCCTATCGGCGGTTTACCAACTACCGCGACCTGAATCTCTTCACCCGCTGCGCGTATGAGTCGACCTTTGAGTTCGCCTACCCGCAGATGGCAGAGCACTATCATCTAGTATTTGATCAAGCCCCGATGCATGTGGAGGGACCACAAAAGCATTCGTAACTACTCTGGCACAGACGGGCCATTGACACCACCGCGGTCCATCTGTTCACCTCCTCCTTATGTTCAAGTGGCTCAAGAAGGACAAAGGTGAAGAGGTCAATCCTCTCCCCGTCGACATCGCGGATGATCAACAGCTTGTCCTGTTTGTCTGCACGGCCAACTTGAGTCGTAGCCCAATGGCGGAGGCCATGTTTCGCTACGAAGTTCAAGAATGGCCTGAGATCGTCACTTGTTCCTGCGGCACGAAGAGCGTTTGTGGATTCTCCCCCACACCAGAAGCACTCACCGTTTTAGAAACCCATGGGTATCCGACAGATGGACTAAAGACAAACAAGTCCACGCCTGCCTTGGTTGATCGAGCTAATCACATCTTCGTCATGGGCGAGATTCACCTGCACAACTTTCACCAAAAATATCCTGGCTACGAAGACAAGATGCACCTGATGACGGACTTCCGAGAAGAAGAGAACTTGCGCGGCGAAGAAATCCCCGACCCGCACGAGAAACCACTCAATGCCTTCTTAGACGTCTATCAGTTGTTCCTGCCCCTGATTCCAAGAATCGCGGACTACGTCATCGATGGCCCCGCAGATGATTGGCTCGAGTGGCATCGATTCTACCGTAAAAACAATACTTCGGCACTGGGCCGTTGATTACCCTATTTCTCATCTTCCGCCTCTAGTGCTAGCATCATACGCTCAAGGCGATCTCAATCTTCTTGGACTCCTCGCTGCCCACGAGAACGCCGGCCCCATGCTTGGCCCCATGAAGCACGTGCTTGGCTTCCTCCAATATACGGAGTTTCGGTTGCCACTGGCGCAGCTTGGCAAGGCACAGCTCCGTTTGGACGCCGCACTTCGTGCCTAGTAGTTCATGCCATTCGTCCAGAATAACCGTGTCCAGATGCCTGAATTTGGTGCGCGGGTCTGAATAGGTCAGCAGTATGGAAGGAGACTCCGGAGTAGTCTCCAGCGCGGTCGAATAGTGATCCCGCTGCCTCTTGCGCTGATGAGCCGAGGTTATCGCCATGCCGTATAAAGCCACCTCCCAAGGCAGCCCCGGGGCATCGACAGATCGCCTGATGTAAACGCCGGACCAAAACCGGTACGGTCGCCGGGTGAAAACCGGTACGGTTTTGGGGCGCTCAAAGACCCAACCGCATAGAACCTTTCCCCACAGAACATGGTGACGGTGGGCTGCGGAGGGTGAGGGGTCAAGTGATCCCGGAGCGACTATTCCCGAGCGCTTTGACTGCGAGAGAGCGTTCTAAACCAATGAGTTGTCCGAACTCGTCACTAGGCGTGCGCCGTCGCGAGGACAGCAATTTAAGCCAGAGTCAGGAGGATCTTCAAAGCATCGCCCAAATCAGCCTTTACAGTCGTCGGCGAATCTTCCGAGACAAATCAGCACCTGCTAGTGAGAAGGTCTACTTTATCAGTGATGAAAGTGCGGCGATCATCAAGAAAGGCGGCAGGGATTGTGTGCGAGGGTATCGTCCGCAATTGGCCTTCAGCAAGAAGGGGCTGGTCACGGCGCCTTGTTTGCCGCAGGGCAACGCGCCCGATTCGGGCCA
>CALLLI010000182.1 GCA_938082635.1 uncultured Verrucomicrobiales bacterium | reverse complement strand
CTCAAAGAACTGTTGCCAATGTCGATCGGTATTTGGGTTCGTGGCCTGATGGCCGTCATTGCTTGTCACGAATTGAAGTCGGTTGGGAATGCCCAGAAAGTTGTAGACTCCCTTAGCTCGGTTGAAGTAGCCCCAGCTCTGAAGATTGTCCGAGTGTGGGGATTGCACCTTGTCCATGTTGCATCCGATCAGCAGGAATGCTCTTGGCGCACACAGGGCGATCAACTCGTGGTGGTTGCGCTCAAAGCCTGGTCGAGAAGGGTTGGTATCTAGCAGACTCCAAACGGTGCCGCGTAACGCTGGGCTGGGATAAGTATCCGTTCTGATGGCATCAAACTTGTGCTTCCAATCGAGGTACCAGGGATCTTGATAGTTTGAATCTCCATGAAGAGCTAGATGGGGATCGATGGCTACAGTGGCCTTGATCTCGGGTGCAAATGCGGCCACGTACAAAGCGGTCTTCGCGCTGAGGGAGAATCCGATGAAGCCAAGTCGATCGGCATCGACTTCTGGGCGTGTCCTGAGAAAGGCCACTTCGCGCTGAACATCATGCACCATCTTTCCTAACGGAAGCCAATGACCGAATCGCTTGTAGACCATCTCGTTCACTCGATCCCGATATGTTTTACCGTCTCGATAGTTGCGAATGAAGGACCACCCGGTGAGCACGACGTAGCCTCGTTGGGCGAGCCAATGACCCCACCATTCTTCAGGTTTGGTGTAGTCTGGAGAGGTCGATGTCCAGGCGATCACTGCTGGAAATGGACCAGAGCCTTGGTCCTTCGGAATCAGCAGAAGATGCGGCTGGAGGAAATCTTTCTCCATGGGAAGGCTGAGATGAATGCGAGTGTAGCCCTCTCTCTCCTCGGTATCATGGATGACGACTTTGCCAATGTCGCCGAACCATTTCTCGTCTTCTTTCGACGGTGAAAGTTTCCCAAGAATCTCTGTCCAATGCCGAATCAGCTCTGGCCGCCGTTTTTGAAACCATTCCTCGTGGGTGCTGACCTTTGATCCATCATCGAAGATAAGCGCCGAGGGAATCGTGTAACGATGCTGTTCCTTCATCAGTGGACCTGCCCGATCTGGAGCCGTGTGGTAGTTCAGTCGCTCGGAGGTTGACGTGGACTTGCTAGAGTCAGACTGTTCCTGAGCGATCGAGATCCCGAGCAGACTCCAAAGAAGCATTACCATTAAGGGCTGATCGTGTGATATGGTTCGCATCCTGTGGTGTAGGCACCCGTATAGACCCAGAGATCATCGAGTAACCATTCTCTGTTTCGATGACGAAGGTTCTTGGCTTAAGAATCGGTCCTAGGCTGCACGAGTGTCAAGCATTGGGAGAAAAGCCTGTCCATGGTCGCGAAGCACGAGAGCCGAAGAACAAGCTCCGTAAGCGAATGATGCCAATCGGGGCGACCGTGCTCGCATACTCATCAGCATTCTGAGTATGAACGTATCATATGTCCCAACCCATCGACGCCTCATGACCATCAATAGGACACACCACCGCCACGGAATGAGATTGATCCTTAGGCTTCTCGCCATCAACATCGGAATCGTCATGGAGGGCCCACTTCTTTGACAAGCATCAGCGCAAAGAGGAATAAGACCCCATTCACCATGAAACCACTCGCTCTCCTTCTTCTCCTCACAGTCATTCTTCGCGCTGAAGAGGCGCCTCTCAACTGGCCACAGTTTCGCGGTCCCGGCTTCATGGGAGTGGTCGCTGACAACCCCGATCTCCCTGAGACTTGGAGCGAGGAGAAGAACATCGCATGGAAGACGCCGGTGGCAGGGCGCGGCTGGTCTTGCCCCGTGGTGTGGGGCAATCGTGTCTTCCTTACAACGTCCATCAACTCTGGCGAAACCGAGCCTGCTAAGAAGGGCCTCTACTTCGGGGGCAATCGCGAGAAGCCTCAGACCATTCACGAGTGGAAAGTACTTTGCTTTGATCTCACCACTGGCGAACCCTTGTGGGACTATCAAGTGCATCGTGGCGTGCCACCTGGTGCTCGCCACTTGAAGAATTCATTCGCGTCGGAGACACCGATCACCGATGGCGAGCGCCTATACGCCTACATTGGTAACCTCGGGCTCTACACCTTCAATCTCAATGGCAAACTGCTCTGGGCGCGTTCTTGGGATCCGGTCAAAACACGCTATGGATGGGGCACGGCTTCATCGCCATTCTTGCACGACGGCATTCTCTACTTGGTCAATGACAACGACGACCAGTCCTGGCTCACGGCACTCGACGCGGCGACCGGAGACACGAAATGGAAGGTTGATCGAGATGAAGGCAGCAACTGGTCAACGCCATTCGTTTGGGAGAACAGCCAGCGCAAAGAGCTGATTACTACGGGCACTGGCAAAGTGCGCTCTTACGATCTCAATGGCAAGTTGCTTTGGACCCTGACAGGCTTCTCAAGCATCACCGTTCCGCTGCCGTTTGCCGAGGATGACTTGCTCTACATCGGTTCCGGCTATGTCGGCGACAAGAAACGGCCCTTCATGGCAGTCAAGCCTGGAGCCAACGGCGACATCTCGCTGGAAAACGGCGAATCTAGCAATGAGTTCATCGCTTGGTCGCATCCTCAGATCGCGCCCTACATGCCCACACCGATTCTCTATCGTGATCATCTCTACGTTCTGTTAGACCGAGGCATGCTCGCCTGCTTCGAGCCCAAGACAGGTGAGAAGATCTATGACAGGAAACGGCTAGGCCGCTATGGAGAGTTCAACGCCTCCCCCATCGCCTACAACGGCAAGATCTTCTGTCTCAGTGAACGCGGCGCAACCGTGGTCGTGAACGCTGGCGATGAATTCGAGATCGATCATGTGAACGAACTCGACGAGATGATCATGGCCACGCCTGCCATCGTCGGAGATCGCCTGCTCATCCGCACGACCGAACATCTCTACTGCATTCGCAAAGAAGGATTGCCTGTGGCCGCCGCGACAGTGCCTACTCCTCAGATCCTCGGAGAATGGGCTCTCACTCTCAAGATGGGTGACAACGAGAGCGACTATACTCTACGTCTCACCATAGAAGAGGCAACGTTAAAGGGCATGTTAGTCAGCCCCCGAAGTGGCGAGCATGCGTTTAGCTCAGTCAGCATGAAAGACGACGTCCTCTCCATGGATATCACTCGTACCTACGGAGACAATGATGTGCCCTATCTCTATCAAGGCAAGCTGTCAGAAGGGACTTTGTCAGGAACGGTCGCCATCAAAGGCGCTGAAGATCAATTCAGTGGGACGTGGAGCGCGAAACGCAAGAACGCGAAGGCTGCACAATGAGAAAAGAGGCTTGAATCTGCCTTCGTAAGAGACTGGGCGTTACAGGACACCTTCTCCGACGAATTCGACACTGGTGCGGTTGACCCGGGCAAGTGGAACAACAACCCCGGCAGTTGGGGGCCTGGCAGCCGGGCAACACGTACCAAGACGAGGATAAGCTCAAGATTCGAATGGTCTACGAACCGCACATCCGGAACCAGGATGCAGTATGAATTGTGGGCGATTTGAGTTCCCGGAGATTACGGGATGGCTGGGAGTTGGTGACAGTGGCTAATCTTACAGAAGAAGGCCGTAAGGTCCCAAAAGTCGATTACCCAGGTCTTCATGCTGCTTTTCGGTAGTAATAGTTGAGCATTCCTCCAAGTCGGCTTCGACACTCAATCGCTCCTTCGGTCGGCGGTCTATCAAAGTCTGCGAGGATGATCTTGTTGTCGATCCCTTGATGTGGTCGTTCGCGATTGTAGAAGATCTCCACCTCAGAGAGTGCTCTATTCGCCCCAATTCATCACGTCGAAAAGTCAACCTTCTCGATGTTCAAGTCCCCCACCTCCAACGGATTGCACAGAGTAATCGACTTTTGACACATTACGGCATGCCGCCCCATGGTCTTTGCCGAACCGCGATTCTTGCGCGCGATCTTCGCTAGCACTTCACGACGAAAGTCTGGTTGCTTCATCAGGCGCTTGGCGTCGTTCTTGTTGCGTGCCATGCGTTTGATCCATTCATCGGGCGATTGGACGTATTCGCCAGCCTCCCGCAAGACAAGAGCACCAGCGGCTCCCACCGCGATGTCGACACCATGCCTTGCGCGGGACTTACC
>CALLLI010000181.1 GCA_938082635.1 uncultured Verrucomicrobiales bacterium | reverse complement strand
TAAATCACGATTTCAGGACTGATGGAACATCCGCGAAAACAAGTTCCCGATAGTCCTCTTTTTATCACATAATATTCAGGTCAAACCCTATCTCACTACTCTGTGGCCGACCTTGCCGATCCAGGCAAGCGCGGAACAATATGGGGAAATGGCGTGGATCGTGATTTGGATGGGTTCGGCCTACTCATGGAGTACTACATGGGACTGAATCCAGAAATCGATGATGATGAGAGTGAATTCTCGATTCTCCCGGGAGAATCGTTCTCAACACTCATCTTCAGGAGATCCAAGTCCGCCACTGGAGTGACCTTACGGATACTCTATTCTGAGGATGGCATGTCCACATGGAACCCAACTGGCTATACGATGAGTGTGATTGAAGATCAGCCGACGTGGGAACGCGTGGGTGCGGAGGTGCCCATGGGATTTAAGAATAAGGACCGCATCTTCTTCCAGCTCGAAGCGAGCCGGTGAGGCTTGGTGGTTTTTTCACCTTAGTCAATGTTAGAATCAAAGTAACCAATCAGATACTGGTTACTTCGAGTGAGAACATGCAGTCATCCTGCCGTCGCTTAAATGAACCCGTTGTTCCCAGCCATATCAACACGGGTTCCAACCGCGCTTACCTTAGATGAGTTCGTGGAACCTCGCTTGGATCTGAGCCTGCCACTTTTCCAAGTAAATGAGTTCGCGACATAGAGCGCTCGCTTCGCCGAGTTCAAGGGAGGCCTCTATCTCGGGGAGGCTCGCTTCTGCCGCCGCCTGGCGCTCGTTCACGGTTTGCATGGCACGTCCAAGTCCTTGCTGCGTCGTGAGCAGCTCCGGTGCGAGCAGCGCCTCGGCGAGCATCGTCGTCGCTTTAGGCTTCTTCGCGAGAAAGCTGTCGGCAGATTGCAGCGTGCTGCCAACCATGGTGAAGAGATCGAGTAGACCTTCTGGAAGCGTGCCTTTGAGTTCAAAGACGTCACCGTGGCGTGATTGTAAGAGCGCTTTCAGCCGCCCGCCTGCGGTCGAGAGCGCTTGGTAGGCTTGATTGATCTCGGCGAACGGTTTGCTGCCATCCGAGCCGGTGCTTTGCTGGTCTGGATGATGTGTCCGGCTCAGCTCTTGGAAACGTGTCTTCACTTCCTCGGTGCTGAGTGAGGCACGTTCGGGAAGGTCGAGGACCGCGAATGGATTCATGATAAATCCGTTAGGCGGCAAAGCTCTCGCCACAGGAGCACGTCACAATCGCATTGGGATTGCTGACCTTGAAACCACCGGCTTGGAGGTCATCGCTGAAGTCGAGTTCAGAGCCGCTAACAAAGAGCGCGCTCTTGGGATCGATGACCACACGCACGCCACCTGACTGGACCACGATGTCGCGATTGGCCGGGCCATCGACGAGATCCATCTGGTATTGCAAGCCCGAGCAGCCACCTCCGATCACGGCGACACGAAGCGCTCCGTTGTCAGCGCGACCTTGCTTTGTCAGGAGGCCGGTGAGGCGATCTGCGGCCGAAGGAAGCACCTTGATTAGCTTCTCGTTGCCGACTTTGTAGTTCACTTCTGCCATGGTAGGAATGTTCCCGGACGAAACGAGGGCGGGAACGCTTGTCAATCAATCATCTTTGCGTGCCACGCTCATCTGGCACTGATCGCCGCACGAAGAGCTGCCGCATGATCCCTTGCCACGCTTAGCCAAGGCGAGGCGCGCGAGATACACGATGGCTGCCCCAAGAACGAGGCTGACGAGGATGGTGTCGATCATGATTGTTAGCCTAGCAGGTTTCCGATTTGAAAGCAAAGGACGGCTCCGAGCCATGCCAATGCTGTCATGTAGACAAAGGAGAAGACCGCCCACCGCGTGCCGGCTTCCTTCTTGATGATGGCAAGTGTTGCGCCGCATTGCGAACAGAGGGCGAAGAAGACCATGATGCCCATGACCACTGGAATGGTAAAGACCGCTTGGCCGATGCGTGGCCCTTCATGCCAAGTCGACCCTTTGAGCGCATCTTGCAGGCTATGACTCTCCTCGTCGACGTCGCCGCCAAGAGAATAGATCACGCCGAGAGTAGAGATGATCACTTCCCGCGCCGGGAAACTGGCTAACACTCCCACGGTGATGCGCCAGTCGAAACCGGCGGACTCAAAGATCGGCTGTACCGTGCGTCCCATGCTTCCCATCCAGCTTTGTTCAAGGTAAGCACTGTCGATTGCTTGGCTAAGCGCTGCCGCTTGAGCTTCGTCTGCTTGCGCTTGCTCAAGTGTCAGGCCCTGAGTCGCGATGAACTGTTGGGTCGTCGCTTCTTCCACCGCACTGGGGCGAGGGAAATAGAGCAATGCCCAGACGATGATCGTGATGGCAAAGATGACGGTGCCTGCGCGTTTGACAAACTCCACCCCACTCTCCCACATGCGCCAGGCGATGTCGGCAAACTTAGGTACATGATAGCGTGGCATTTCCAAGACAAACGGCTGCGGTCTTGTTTTTAGAAGGAATTTGTTGAAAAGCCAGACCAACGGTAGCGCAATGGCGAGGCCGAGGAAGTGCATCGCGAAGAGGGTGAGGCTAGCGACAAAGGGGCCGTGCTGAGGTTCGATGAACGCCCCTATTAGAAGCACATAGACCGGCAGGCGTGCCGAGCAACTCATGAGTGGCGCGATGAGGATTGTGGCAAGGCGAGCTTTGGGATCTTCGATCGTTCGTGTGGCCATGATGCCAGGGACAGCACAGGCATAGCTGGAGAGCAGGGGAACGAAGCTCTTGCCGTTGAGCCCGCACCAGCTGAACATCTTATCCATGAGGAAGGCGGCCCGCGCCATGTAGCCGGTGTCTTCTAGCAGAGCGATAAAGAAGAACAGCACAAGGATCTGCGGCAGAAAGACAAGAAAGGCCCCAACGCCTTCGATCGCGGCGTCCACGACGAGGCTCTGCAACATGGGCGTGCTTGAGAGCATGGGGGAGATCCAGCTTTGGAGACTGCCCTTGCCCCACTCGATGAGATCCATCAGCGGGCCCGCCCATGTGTAGACGGATAGGAACACGACATACATGATGGCCGCAAAGATGGCCAAACCCCAGCCGCGATGAACGAGTAGGCGATCGATAGATTCAGAGTGTTGCAGAGGAAGCTCACCGGCGCGATTCACCACGCCTTCGGTCAGCTTGTTGAGATGCTCATACTGCAGCAGCGGCTCTGCCGCCATGGGATTGAAGCCGCCAGATTGTACGCGATCACGTGCGTTCTTAACCGCAGAACGCCGTGCGACATCTTCCCAATCAAGACGTTCTGCTAGAGCAGAGTTGGCATCGAAGAGGAGCCTGTGAACTTCAGCGTCAGAGAGAGAATCGCTCATGCCTTTAGGCATAGAGGCTCTTAGGGTAATTGTCGCCTCGGTGACGGCTTCTGGCCAATCAATGGGCTTGAGCCGTGTTGGTGATTCTAACGCTTTGCTGAGTGCTTCTGTCACAGCAGAGGCACTGGATTTCTTTGTCGCCACGCATGGCAAGACGGGCACGCCGAGACGTTGCTCTAGTAAGCCGGTATCAATTTGCAGGCCTTGCTTCTGAGCTGTGTCCCATTGATTGAGCAGGCCGATCATGGGAATGCCCAACTCTGCTATTTGCGATGCTAGGAAGAGATTGCGTACGACATTCGTCGCATCGATCATGCAGACTACGAGATCTGGTTTACGGAGCCCTGGGACTTGCCCGCTTAACACATCCACCACGATGCGCTCGTCGAGTGAGGTTGCCGCTAAGCTGTAAGTGCCGGGCAGATCGATGAGCTCCGCCTGACCATTTGGAAGGGGAAGGACTCCGACTTTCCTTGAAACCGTGACGCCGGGATAGTTGCCCACGCGTTGGCGCAGACCAGTCAGGAGGTTGAAGAGCGTGGTCTTGCCAATGTTAGGATTGCCAACCAGCGCTACTTGAGCAGGGGCGAGGGAAGCCTTGGTGGAAGCGACGCTATCGGCCACGGTGCTGCAGGGGTGGCCTACGCAGATTCGAGGCGGACGCCGTTTGCTTCCGTGCGGCGCAGGCTCACGCAGCGACCATCAAACTCGATCGCAATCGGGTCTCCCAGAGGTGCCACTCGTACTTTGCGCACTTGGACGCCAGGAATGAGCCCCATTACCATGAGCCGCTGATCGGTCGCGGTGCACTGATCGTAGGCTTTCACGCGGGCTGCCTGGCCGATAGGGAGGGTCGAGAGAGTTGCGTCCATGAGGTTTTGCAATTGAGACTCAATCTCATTAAGGTGGGGTGGCTCTGCGTGCAAGGGCTTTCTGGCGGCTCTTGAAACGATTTCTCCAAGATGGTAGGAGACGCCTCGGGTCGGAAATCTCGCTTGAATTGTCAGGCGCATTCCCGAGTCTTCGACCGTATTCACATGAGTAAGATATCCAAGACATCTACAGGTCATTTCGCTGGGCTCGACATCGGCGGTTCCACCATCAAAGCCATGCTGGTTGACGGCAAAGGCGAGCAAGTTGGCGAGCTGATCGAAGTGAAGAGCCGTGTGGACGAAGGCTATCCAAAGACCTTTGAACAGCTTCAGGCTGCTCTCGAAGCCCTTCTTGTGGGCGGTAGTATTACCATGGATGACATTTGGGGCATCGGGCTGGATGTGCCAGCGCCGTGTTCTAAAGGGGTGATCTGGGGCAAAGCGAATCTGTCTCCTGACTGGGTGGGCACGAACATTTGTGACGAGTTTTCCGAGATGATCGGCAAGCCGGTCACCATGACTAATGACGGCAATGCTGCCGCCTTTGGCGAGTTTTTAATGCGCCCGAATCTCGAATCTGGTCTGCTCTTCATCGCTCCGGGAACAGGGCTCGCTGGGGGACTCGTGCTTCCTGGGGGCTATCTCTATGAAGGGGCCAATGGTCTCGCCATGGAAACGGGGGCCATTTCCGTGCCGTTTCGTGAGGGCAGCGCGATGCCTTCAGACGCGAACGGACGTGAGGGGACTCTCGAAGCTTGGGTATCGCTGATCGCGATTCGGCGCCAGCTCGAAGCAAGGCTCAAGTCCAAGCGCTACGCAAATCACCCGCTCAATCAGGAAGATTCCACCATTAAGGAGAAGGCTTTCAAGCTGCGCGACTTTGCCACGGACGGAGACGGACTGGCTCTGGAGATCTTTCGGAAACAGGCGCAAGTGTTAGGCTTTGCGATTGGTGATCAGTGTAGCCAACTTGATCCGGGGCTCATCGTTATCGGTGGCGGCTTGGCAGAAACGAAGTTCCGTGATTGGTATTTACAAGAAGTGCGTCGCGGCTTCCAACGTCGAGCCTCACCCTTCTACCAACAGAGCCCCATTCCTCCTCACGAACCCACCACACAATTCGAGTGGGCGATTGGTGGAGATGCAGCAGCCGCCTTCGGTGTCGCGCGCAAGGCTCAGGTGGAACTCGGTTAGTCTCCGAGGACTTCGATCGTAATATCTTTGTACCAAGCCTCGCTTGGGGCACCACTGTGGATTTGTAGGCCGATGAGTCCCGCCTGCTTGATTGTATTGTCAGGCTCGGTGTAGTCTACGGTCACTTCGTCGTTGAGTTTCAAGACCACGCGTTTGCCTTCGCAACGGATCTCGTAGGTGTTCCACTCGTTCGGTTTTACAATGCGCTCTAACAGTTTAATATCGGCTTGGGCCAACACCTTGCGGCGACGCGATTCGTCATAGAGGCAGCCCCAGTAGTTTTGTCCCATGTCGGCTTGGTAACCGATCATCTCATGATGATCGGGAATACGCTCTGAACGAATCTGCACACCGGCATTGGGATCTTTGCCAAGCAATTTGAACTTCAGCTTTAGCACGAAATCCTTGTACGATTTCTTGGAGGTGAGGAATGCATTGTGAGGGATCTTCTCTTTCAGGTTACCGCCCACAATCGCGCCGTCCACAATGCGAAACATCTTCTCCGTGTCACCCTCCCAGCCTTCGAAGGTCTTGCCATCGAAGAGAGACATCGGCTTGGCCGTCTCCTGAGCAACGGGCAGTAGAATGAGAGCAAGAAGCGTGGCGAAGCAAACGATGGGCAATTTCATGGGCTCAGAGTGCTCTGAAACTCTCTGCCAGGTCCAGGCGAAAGCTTGCACTCACGGTGCGACGTTCTACCTTTCCCTCGATGCGACGCCGCCTCTTCTCAGCTTTCGTTTTTGGACTTGCCATCGGCCCATGGCCTGCGCTGGCCATGGATGCCGAAGCGCTTTATTACGACGAGGATTATCAAGCGTCCTATGAAGCGTACGATGCGCGCCTAGGAGAGGGGGGCAAGCACCGTGACGCGCTGGAATACAGCGCGGGTACGGCTGCTTTCAAAACCGAGAACTACGCGCAAGCCGCAGAGCATCTTGGTCGAGCTATTCTAGCAGATGACGAATCGCTTCGTTCCAAGGCCTACTATAACCTTGGCAACACGCTCTTCCGTCTAGGTCAGACGAGCGAAGAACAAGAAGAGATCGAAGCGCAGTGGCAATCGGCCATCGATCACTATGCCGAGGCAGAAGCGTTAGGCGGAGATCTGGAACGCAACGCGCGAAATAACCGTGAAGTCGTCGAGAAGCATCTCGCCGCGTTGAAGGGGGAAGAACCTCCCGAGTCTGAAGAACAGCAAGACGACCAGAGTCAGGACGGGGAAGAGGGCGAGGACAAAGAAGAGCAGAATCAGGACGGTCAGCAGCAACAGGATTCGCAGGATAAGAAACCAGGCGAGGAAGGGGAGGAACAAGAGAAACAAGATCAATCACAAGAAGGCCAAGAAGGCGAGCAGCAGCCGCAAGACGATCAGCAAGAGGGTAAGGAAGGCGAGCCGCAGCAATCCCAAGAAGGTCAGGAAGGCAAAGAGGGCGAGCAAGGAAAGCCGGGAGAAGAAGAGCAGTCCTCACCATCTAGCCAAGAGGAACAAGGAGAGGAAGGCAAGCCAGGAGAGGAAGGCAAGCCAGGAGAGGAGACGAAAGAGCTGGATGGCGAAGTCAAAGCTGCTGACGATAAGGGACAGAAACCTGAAGGTGATCCCAAAGCGAAAGACGGTCCTCAAAAGCCAAGCGCCTACGAACTCACTCCCGATGGCAAATTGAGCGAAGCCGCCGCCCGAGCTCTCCTTGAAAGCCTCGAAGGCGAAGAGGTCAAAGCCCCTTTTGAAGTGCGTCGTTCCAAACAACGCCGCCGAGTGATCCGGGACTGGTAGCCGCTAGAAAAGTTTGGCTATCTCGGTCGGACTGCGACGTGCTGAAGAAGCGCGATACTCTTCTGAACCGATAAGTCGTGTGGAGCGACTTGCCGGTGAGCCCATCGCTGATGAATAATCGTTATGACATTCCTCGCGTTGAGACGCCGAGATCAGAGTCAACACAAGTTTACACAGTGTTCGCTCGGACGCTTACGTTTAATTTGGATTTCACCAGTTCTCGCCGAAGATGGCGTCATTCTCAAACTTGGTGAAGGTCTCGTCGGTGTTCCAGGCTCTCGGTGGCGTTACGGCTTGCCGCAATGGCAAGTGGGGATCATACGCGTTGATCAACTTGTCTATCATCGCGTCATTTCTAGCACTTTTCTGGCGGCGTTGTGTCCAGGGATTCCGCTGACGGCTCCACCTCGTTTGGCGGAGGAACCGCATAGCAAGATGTTAGCATGCTCGGTCTCGACTCCCCACTGGCCAACATCATCGTCTAGGTCGGTGAATGGCCAAGTGAGATCGCCGTGAAAGATATTTCCTTTTGGCAAATGGATCTTGTTCTCCAAATCGACTGGGCTCATCGCTTCAATGCAGGGATCGCCATTGGCGTCTTTTGCCAGGCAGCTTTCGATCGGTTCCTCAAGGAACTGATTGATGCCTACGAGATATTTAGCAAGTACTTCAGCTTGAACCCTGTCATTGTCCTCTTTGAATAGCCGGTAAGGCATGTCCAGTCCGAACAGTGTGAGGGTGTGATAGCCTAGCCGATTCAGGTCCTCTGAAAGAATAGAGTTATCAGTTAGGGTATGACAGTAGATTTCACCAGGAGGTTTGGTGGGCACCTTGCCAGCCATGCTCTCATGATAGCTGGTCAACATCTGCTCATAACCCTCATCGATATGAAAGGTTCCCGCGAAGGCGTCCGCAGGAGCCCAGCGTTTCGAGCGGAGTTTAGGGAGACGCTTAAGCAACATGTTCACCTTGAAGCCAGCGCCTTCAATGAGGTTGGCGTCCGAGCCATTCTGCCCATCTGTCAGCTTGGCGAGCACCTGCGCCGAGGCATTGCATAGCACAAAGCTGGCATCGACCTCGTACACCTTCCCATCCAGCTCAAACTCAACCGATGATCGCTTCTTGCCTGGACTCACATGGGCGACTTTCGCCTCAGTGACGATCTCCACTCTTCCAGTGGCTAGAGCCACTTGGACTAGCTCATTTATCAAGGCTCCCATGCCACCAACGGGGACTCGCCAATCGCCTGTTCCACGTCCGATAACGTGATAAAGAAAGGAACGATTCTGTATCAGGGATGGGTCATGAGGAAACGTGGGAATGCCGATTCTCGCATCGGTGAAAACCATTCCCCGGATCAAGTCATCCGAGATCAAGCGTTCGATCACATTTCCCAGCGGTTCTTCTATCAAGGCCTGCCACGCTCTTTCTCCTTCTCGACCCAACTGCCGGCGCATCGTGCTCCTCGACACTAGGGGAGTTGTTAGACTCGGCCAGACGATTGAGGCTAAATCCTTTTGCATTTCCTGAAGCTCAAGATAGCCGCGGTAATCATCCTCA
Source organism: uncultured Verrucomicrobiales bacterium (assembly GCA_938082635.1). GTDB lineage: Bacteria > Verrucomicrobiota > Verrucomicrobiia > Verrucomicrobiales > DEV007 > JAACDM01. The sequence goes on along the minus strand of CALLLI010000181.1, from coordinate 17,020 downwards.
TTGCCCGTATGCCTGAGAAAGGCTTCCCTGTTGGCATCAGGATCGCCATTGCGGATCAACAGTTCGCGAAGCTTGCCGTTCTCCAGAACGGGCGTCCATGAGGCTGTCTTTCGGGATCTGAGCTGAAGATTGAGGCCGAGGTCCTTGACGATCTTTTCCGGGAAGAGGCTGACGAGATAGGAATAAACGGAAAGCCTGGCATCCACACCAACGAAGGCCCGCTTCGATTGCGTGGCGCCTCCGATCTCCGTGTTGCGTTCCACGATCAAGACGGAAAGTCCTGCCTTGGCTAAATAACAAGCCGCCACAAGGCCATTGTGTCCACTCCCGACGATCACGGCGTCGTAAGATGATTTGATTGAATTCATTGGCATTCCTTTAAGAGTGGCGAAGATCGCAAACTAGGGAAGAGCACCATTTCTGTCTACGGCTCGTTGCGATAATGATCCTCTCGATTGCGATACGCGACACTTGCGGCCACGACGTCTCGAGGCCATACTATCCTAAAGCCATGGCAATCAAGCGACGTGTAGTCCTGAGGCTTGATTTGGAGCAGCCCTTTCGTTGCAACATGGACGTATTCGCCGGTTGCCAACACTATGCGGCTGACGCGGGATGGAACTGTGTTATTAAGCCATTTGCGGATCGCTCCCTCTCGTCCAAGCAAGCGGGTGCAGCTTTTGATGGCGTGTTAGCCTATGCCACCGAGCCTCCAGTGGAGGCGGCAAATCAGGCTCGCGTGCCCATTGTGAACGTCTCGGTGGATTCATCGCGAGGAGTAACCTCTGTCATTCCTGACTGTGAGGCTGCGGGAGCGATGGCCGCTGAACATCTCCTGGGCCGAGGATTTCGGTAGTTTGGCTTTCTCGGTTTTTCGCGCAACGCTTTCCCTCGTCGACAGCGCGAGGGCTTTCACACCGTGCTCAAGCGAGAAGGTTTTCCATGCACGGACCACACTTTTGGGCTCAACAGTTACATTGCTAGCACCAAAGGCAGGGAGACTTTCATAGCCAAGCTCCACGCTTGGGTCGACACGTGGACTTCACCGATTGGTCTCTATTTCCCGAGGACCTGCCATGCCGTTACTTGATCGAGGTTTGTCAATCCAAGGGACTGCACATACCGCAGGACGTGGCCTTGGTTGGCTCCCACAATGATGAAGGGATCTCTCCGTCTGAATACAGGGAAGACCGTCAATAGCAAGATTGCTGGACAAGACCTCAATCTCAACCTGTCGTATAACAGCGGGCGATTGTCGCGATGCGCTGTGGAAACGAAATACTGTTCAGCTATTTTGAAGGTCACCACTGCATGTCGAAACACCAATCAGAAGAGAGCAGTTGTCGAAGAAGCTTCTACCTGCGAATAGATCAAAAGTGATGAGAAATGTGACTATCGGGCTGCTGTTGTTTACACTGGTTTCCACGCAGCTCATGGCGGACGACGTCGTGGACATCACTCAGAAACACTGGCCGCAATGGCGTGGGCCGTCCTGGAATGGCGTCGCTCCGAAAGCTGATCCTCCGGTCACCTGGAGCGAAACAGAGAACTTGCAGTGGAAGACGCCGATCGAGGGTCGCGGTTGGGCGACTCCGATTGTTTGGGGCGACCGGATATTCCTACTCACAGCGATCGCCCTCGACAAACAGATGCCCATTCCGGATGTCATCCCTGCTGGCACGCCGAACATCAGTGAGCATCCCCAGGTGAAGGGGTCGTGGAAAGCACAGAGGTTTGCGATCCTGTGCATCGAACGGACCACCGGCAAGAAGCTGTGGAGCCAGACGGTTCACGAAGCAATGCCGCATCAGGGGCATCACAACAAGGGCGGGTTTGCCTCGGCGTCGCCGGTGACAAACGGCCAGCACATTTACGCCTACTTCGGTTCGATTGGGCTCTATTGCTACGACTTCGAGGGCCGGTTCGTCTGGAGAAAGGACTTCAAGCCGCAGGCAATGGAGGATTCGTTAGGGGAAGGGAGTTCGCCAGCGCTTTTCAAAGAAACGTTAGTGGCTGTCGTCGATCATGAATTGCAATCATACGTGGTGGCCATTGACAAAAGAAGTGGCAAGGAATTGTGGAGGCAGGAGCGCGATGAACCATCAAACTGGAGCACGCCGCGCATCTTCACGCATGCGGGGCGTCGTCAGGTTGTTGTCAATGGAGTCACTGTTAGATCATATGACTTGGAAACGGGAGAACTGCTCTGGCAATGTGGCGGACACACGGCGAGTGCCATTCCCATGCCAGCCGTCGGCCATGGCATGGTCTACACCGCCAGCGGTTGGAAGAAAGACTTACTGCAAGCCATCAAATTGGGGCAGCGTGGCGACTTAACGAGCAGCATGAACGTAGTCTGGTCCCTCCATCGCGGCACGCCTTACGTGCCATGTCCGATGCTCTGGGGCGACGAGATTTATCTGTTAGAAGATCAGAGTTTCTTCTCCTGCTATCGAGCGACTGATGGCAAGCGTCACTACAAACAGCGCCTGTCTGGCGCTCTCAAGTTCAGTGCTTCGCCGGTCGGCGCGGCGGACCGTATCTATTTGCTCAGCGAGACAGGCAAAACGGTCGTTCTTCAGCGCGGTTCGGAAGTCAAAGTGCTCGCGATCAATGAACTGGACGAGACGTTTCATGCGTCGCCAGCCATCGTCGGCGACGCCATCTATCTCCGCGGCGATAAACATCTGTATTGTTTCGCAGAGTCTTCGCTCTCACAATAAACGCGGGGATCAGCCTGCCCGGAATACGAACATTCACTTTTTTATCTAGCAAAGTGCGGATCCAATCAGAACGCTTACGAATGACGATTGATCAACTCAACTCGCATGATTTCATGACTTATAAGCACCTTTGCCTCTTCCTCTTCGGTTTGTTCACCCTCGGCGCCCCAATCACTCGAGCTGCCGACCCAGCGGCCACTTCTGATCACGATGTCGTGATCTATGGCGGCACCAGCGCGGGAATCATCGCCGGCATCCAGGCTCTGAAGATGGGGAAATCGGTCGTCGTCATCGAGCCGAGTGACTGTGAGGGTGGGCTCACCACCGGCGGCCTTGGGCAGACGGATATCGGTAACAAGATGGTTATCGGTGGGTTGTCGCGCGATTTCTATCGCCGCATCGCCAGATACTACTCGGAACCGGAGGTGTGGAAGTGGCAGCAGCGGGAGGATTTCCGCGATGGTGGTCAGACGCGCACGGGCAAGGGCGAGCAGACGATGTGGACGTTCGAACCGAGCGCAGCACTCACGGTTTACCGTAACTGGATTGCTGAGGTTGGGCTAGCGCTTATACTACGAGAGCGGCTCGATCGCGAGGACGGTGTGAAGATGAAGAATGGGCGAATCGTTTCGATCACCATGGAGTCCGGGCAGGTTTTCACGGGGAAGATGTTCATCGACTGCACTTATGAAGGCGACTTGATGGCGGCAGCCGGTATCAGTTATACCGTCGGACGCGAAGCTATTGCTCAATACGGGGAAACCCTCAATGGTGTCCAGACAAAGCAGGCGAAGTATCATCAATTTGTCAGCGGGGTTGATCCCTACGTCGTTCCTAGCGATTCTGATAGTGGGCTGCTACCGTTCCGATTCCGCTGGCCCCGGGAAAGAAGGCGAGGCCGACGGGCGTGTGCAGGCCTACTGCTTCCGCATGTGTCTGACCGATCATCCTGACAATCGCATTTCGTTTGAGAAACCGAAGGGCTATGACGAGCGATGGTTTGAGCTGTTGTTGCGCAATTACGAGTCGGGTGAGCCTGGCCTGCCGTGGATCAATTCAGCGATGCCCAATCGCAAGACGGACACAAACAATCGCCTTGGGTTCTCCACCGATTTTATCGGGCAGAACTACGCTTGGCCCGAGGCCAGCTACGCCGATCGTGATGTGATCAGAATCCGTCATCGCCTCTATCAACAAGGCCTCATGTGAACACTAGCCTATCACCCGAGGATGCCCGAGAATATCCGCAATCAGATCTCGAAATGGGGCATGTGTAAGGACGAATACATCGCGGGAAACGGCTGGCAGGAGCAACTCTATGTGCGCGAAGCACGACGCCTTGTTGGCGATTTCGTGATAACGCAGAACCACTGCCAGCAGAAGGAGAATGTTGATGACGGCATCGGCATGGGTGCCTATACCATGGACTCCCATCACGTGCAGCGCTATGTCGATGGAAATGGACATGTCCGCAATGAGGGCGATGTGGAGGTAGGTGGCTTTCCCCCTTATCCGATCAGCTTCCGATCCATCGTGCCGAAGACGAAGGAATGTGCCAACCTGCTCGTACCTGTCTGTCTGCCAGTCACATGGCGTTCGAATCAATCCGGATGGAGCCGGTCTTCATGGTGCTCGGACAATCGGCGGCCACGGCGGCCAGCCTGGCGATCGATGATGGATTGCCAGTGCAGGTAATCGACTACGACAAACTGAAAACCCGGCTTACTGCCGATGGTCAGTTGTTGAAGTATGCTGCCCCAATTCAAGCCGTAGCGAACACCATCAAACTCGATGCGATCAAAGGCATCGTCGTCGACGACACCCAAGCGAAACTCAGCGGCACATGGCGGGTCTCCGTCTTGCAGCAAGGCGTTCACCAGGGTTACCGCCATGACAATGATGCCCGCAGCGGTGACGCCCTTGCGGTCTTCACCGCAACCTTTCCAACGCCCGGCGAATACGAGGTGCAGATTGCCTGGTCACCTAACGCTAATCGAGCCACCAAGGTGCCCGTGGGAATCAAGCACGAGGGTGGCACCGCCAAGACGACGGTCGACCAACGTCGCAATCCACCCATCGATGGCCTGTTCGGCTCCCTCGGGCGCTATCGATTCGGAAAAATCGGATCCGTCACGATCTCCAATGCCGACACCGACGGGCATGTAATCATCGATGCGGTGCGCTGGATTCTAATAAAGTAAGTGGCAGATTTCTCGAGGCCTATCCAAGGGTACAAAGAATCAGAAATTCTTTCATAACAGAATTGCGAGAATCTAATCTCTTACGCAAATAGGTTGCCTGTGGCACGATGTCGAGTCGTTGCTTGGCCGGTACTGTCTCGTCAATCCTTCTCTGTTTGGTAGAGCCGCTCGCCTTGTTCATCGTAGAATTCGAATTGGGCGACCCCATTCTCGCCAATCGCAACGTGGAGGAATCCACCCGATGCTTCTTTCTGGGTGTAGAACTGGTTGATCTCAGCATTCGAATCGGTCGATTCCTCATCCCCTGGCTTGCTTTCCAGCCGTGAATTCGCGTCACAAATTGCTCCGCAGGAAAACTCCTCAATCCCTGTTGGATCAGCTGAATGATACTGCCAGTGTCGGTCGCCGCAGATGGCGTAGAAGCCGTTCTGATCTAGCTTTTGTTCTTTGATTCACTGGAAGAACGCGCGTCCTTCGTTTCGAACACCATTGTGGCTAATGTGGTTGTTAGTCTTGTGAGCGTCGTCGGGCCCAACCATGGGGGTGGGTGAAATGAGGAGTTTTAAACGCTGTGTCGCTCTCGGTTAGGGTTTGCTTGAGCCAGTCGATTTGCTCGGCGCCCCAGAGCGTCTTGTTCGGGCCATTTTCCGTTTTGTTAGGGCTGCGATAATCACGTCCTTCCACCAACCAGATCTGCTGATGCTGGTTGATGCGATGCGTTCGATAAGTCTTTGCGCTGGGATCTTGTGGATCGACGACAGGCACTTGTTCCTGGAAGATGCGGATGCCCAGATCGCTCAACGGAGGTCGATCACCTATCCGATCGCAATCATTGTAGTGGTGATCGTGATCGTCCTTTTCTCAATAGGTAGGCACGCTGCGAAAGAGCTCTACGAAGCGCGGTTGAACCAACTGTTCATGCCACTTGCGGCGCATCCCGGTGATGTCCTTCGCTTCGAACGCATCAAGGCTGTCGTAGTAGACGCTGTCTCCAGTCCCGACAAAAAAATCAGGCTTCATCTTCATGATTGCGGCAAGCGCGGGATAGCCGAGATCTTTGTCCGGGCCGGTGTAGATGCCGTTGCCACAGGGCACACCATCCTTGGGTATGCCAAAGTGAAAGGCCGGAAAGTTCATTCCCGTGACCTCGACGAAGCTAGATGCTCGTGTGCTATCCTTTCTGTCCAAGGTGCGAAACGTGCAGGGCTCGCCTGCCTGAACCGCATCTTGGTTAGGGCCAAAGATCAGTCGGTAGTAGTAGCGTATGCCAGGCTGCCGATTCGCGATCGGCGTCTTTAGAATGAGGTCGTTGTCAGGGTGGGCCGTAAGCCAAGGTGTCTGGGAAGAGTCTTGAAGATCTTTTCGGAGGGAATACTCGAACTGGCCGACCCCAGCTGTCCCGGGAACATTTCCCTGAGGGAGTAATCGAACTGGCCGACCCCAGCTGTCCCGGGAACATTTCCCTCAATCAGTAGTTGGCTGGATGTGAGTAGGGACTGAAGAATCGCACTGGTTTCGGTAACCTCACCAGTCATCTCCCCCTGGGCATGGAAGATGGGCGTTTGTGCAAATAAACGCCCTGCAAGGACCAGGGCCAGAAGAACAACAATTTGCTTGGGCATAGGGCCAAGCCTAAAAGGAATGGCGCTCGTTTAAGCTCTTTCGCACAGATGAACTTCCGTTCAAAATCCTCGATGAAACCGCTTGAACGAGCGCCATTCAAGCTAGCGCAGGCTAAGATCACTTCCGCGCACGCCAGCAAGCTTGTCTTTGAGCTGAGCCTGGAAACGTCGAACGAGATCTGCATGTTCTGGTGAGGTCGCGAGATTCGTGTATTGCTTCGGATCGGTCACCATGTCGAACAGCTCGATCCCTGCCGAGGCATCTTCGTTGTATTGGATGTAGGCCCAGCGGTCTTCACGCAGAAGGAAGCCTTTCCGCGTGGGGGCGACGGAGAAGGCGGCTTCTCGCACAGAAGCTGTAGGATCGTCGAGCAGGCTGGCGATGTTCTTGCCTTGGAGCCGATCCGGAACAGGCAAGCCGCAGAGCGCTGCCGTGGTCGGGTAAAGGTCTAGCAACTCCACAAGTGAATCGCACACGGCTGGTTTCTTGCCTGGCATGGCGATGATCATTGGCACCGAGGCTGACTCTTCTCTCAGGCTAACTTTCGCCCAGAAATTGTGTTCGCCCAAGTGATAGCCATGGTCACTGGTAAAGATGATAATCGTCCTGTCATCGAGATTTGCCTTCTTTAGCGCGTCTATGACCACGCCGACCTGGGCATCCATGTAGGCGATTGAAGCATAGTAGCCTCCGACGGCTTTCTGCTGACGGCGGAGATCCATCTTCATGTTTTTGCTTGTCTTGTAATTAATGCCTGCTCTGGGAATGTCCTCCCAATCGCCAGGATACTTCTCTGGTAGGGCGTTGGTTTCGTAAGGCTTGAAGGGCTCGTAGTATTTGCGTGGTGACACGAAGGGCACGTGGGGGCGGACAAAGCCGACGCCTAACCAGAAGGGTTTGTCTTTGTGCTGATCGATGAGTTGAGCGGCTTTCTGCGCTGTCTTGCCATCGGAATGCACGAGATCGTCACCGTCGGCTTCTACGACGACAAAGGTGTTTCCGCCGACGACAGGTCTCTTGCCGTCGGGATTGCCTTCTAACGTTTCTCCATCACCTGCGGCCATCCATTCAGGGCCAGGGCTATTGAAACGTTCTGTCCAAGAGGCCGCATCGTCGGCACCGTGCAATTCTTTCTCTGACTTGCCTTGCTCAACGCCGCCAGGGACTCCCATGTGGTAGATTTTGGAAACTCGCGCTGTGTGGTAGCCGTTGTTCTTGAATAGCTGTGGCCAGGTTTCGCGATCTCCAATCTGCGGGCGAGGACTCTTGTAGCCGAGCACGCCCGTGGCATGGGGGTAGTAGCCAGACATTAATGAAGCGCGCGACGGGCCACAATAGGTCCCTTGGCAGTAGGCACGTGTGAAGCGCGTGCCACGGGCAGCGATCGCGTCGATGTTGGGTGTCTGACAAGCGTCGTTTCCGTAACAGGAAAGCGCGGTGGACGTGAGATCATCTGAAATGATGAACAGCACATTGTAAGTTTTGGCTCTCTCTGTTACTTTAAGGACTGTTAGAACAGGGCGATGGTCGGAAGCCACGGGTTCGTCGATGACCTTGGAAGAGACGAAAGAGAACGCTGTTTGCGGTCGGTGCAGCACGTAATCGATCTCGATTCTCGGCGTGTTCGAAGGAAACGTGTGGTCATCCGAGTCCAAGGTCGGATCGATCCAGCCAGCTTCTTCTAACACACGCATCGGCGGCGATGTTGGCTTCGAATTGAAATCGCCTGCTAGTATGACTGGAGCATTGATATCTTTGAAGCGTTTTTCCAAAGTTCGCGCCTGCGCCAGTCGCTGCTCTTCGTTCCCGTAGAGGTGGTTTCCCACAAAGAATAGAGACTTCGTGAACTGTGGAGGCTTTACCTCGACGATCATGGCTGCTCTCGGCTCGTGACCATCCGGCAATTTGAGATTCACTTCGCTGAGAATGGGATACTTCGAGAGAACCATCTGGCCATATTCACCACCATCATACTTCATGAATCGGCCGAAAGCGTAGTGCATCCCCGTGAGCTTGGCCAACTCAGCAGCCTGATCCACACCGCGAGCACGTGTTGTTTTAACATCGATCTCTTGCAAAGCTACCAAGTCAGGCTCTTGCGCGACGATCAGCTTTGCGATTCGATCGAGATTGAATTTCCCATCGGTTCCTTCTCCATGGTGGATGTTGTAGGTGAGCACTCGCAGTTCTTGGCTGAATGCGGAAGGCATCCACGAGAGGAGCGCTAAGAGAGTTAGTAGAAGGACCCGATGCATGATGGGATCTTTGCAGGATCTCGTGGAAATCCAAGAGCCAACGTCTGCAAGGCGGTAAAGGATTTACATGGCATGGGTAATTGGCATCATGGTGGCATCGATCATGAACAGTTTCTTCTCCGCCCGGCGTAAGTTCCTCAAACAAGCCGGTGGCGCAGCTCTCGCTTTCCAGGTCGTTCCAAGCCGAGTCTTCGGGGCCAATGAGCGTCTGAGTGTCGGTTGCATTGGCATCGGCGGGAAAGGCGCAGGAGATGTCAGTGACATTGCCGCCGCCGGTGCGAATATCGTGGCGCTCTGCGATGTCGATGACAGGCGTCGTGGAAAGAACATGGCAGAGCGTTTCCCTAAGGCTCCGTTCTACAAAGACTTCCGGATGATGTTAGAAAAGGAGAGCAAGCACCTCGATGCCGTGAGTGTTTCGACTCCAGATCACCTGCATTGTCATGCTGCGGTGTGGGCAATGCGCATGGGGAAGCATGTCTATGTGCAGAAGCCGATGGCGCATTCGATCTGGGAAGCTCGCTACATGACTCAGGTGGCGAAAGAGCAGGGGGTGGCAACACAGATGGGCAACCAAGCCCATGCCGGAGAGCCCATTCGAAGGGCAGTGGAACTCATTCGGGCGGGCATTATTGGGAAAGTGAAAGAAGTTCACACCTGGACGAACCGACCTATATGGCCTCAAGGCATCACGGAGATGCCCAAAGGGCAACCGATTCCTAATTCGCTAGATTGGTATCTTTGGTTAGGCCCGGCGCCAGATCGGCCTTACCATGAGAGCTACTGCCCGTTCAAATGGCGCGGTTGGTGGGACTTTGGGACGGGAGCCCTAGGCGACATGGGATGCCACATCATGGACATGCCGTTCTGGGCACTTGACCTCAAACATCCGACGAGCGTCGAGGCTAAGACGAACGGTTCCACGGAGTTTAGCGGTCCCAAAGCTGCCACCATCACCTACCGATTCCCGGCAGGGCCGTATTCTCATGAGATGGATTTCTGTTGGTACGATGGGAACAAGAAAGACCGGCACATGCCGCCAGCCTCGGTTTTTGAGGGCACGGATTTCAATCCAGAGTCAGCAAAGAAGCTCGATTGCCTTCTCATTGGAGATAAAGGGAAGTTCCTCTTCCAACGTGGAACCACGCGCTGGTTTGTCTATCCCAAGGACCGTCTCGAGGAGTTCAAAGATACTCCAAAAACCATTCGTCGCGTGCCCAACGAAGATGCGGAATGGGTGGAAGCTTGCAAAGGTGGTCCCGCAGCCCTTTCGCACTTTGATCATTCTGGACCATTCACGGAAACGATCCTGCTTGGGAACCTTGCCATCCGTGCAGGCAAGAAGATCGAATGGGAGGGGGCAAACATGAAAGCGTTGAACGCCCCTGAAACGGCCGATCTCATTCGCAGACCTTACCGCCGAGGCTGGGAACTCTAAGCAAGATTACTTGGGGAGCGCAAATGCGACCAAGCTCCCGCCGCTAGGCCGGTTTGATTTGCCGCCCCCGGCAGAAATCACGACGTATTGCTTTCCGTTGACCATGTAAGTGCTCGGTGTTGCCGTGCCACTGAAGGGGAGCTTTGCTTTCCAGAGTATCTTACCAGTGTTTTTATCAAAGGCGCGGAACGTCTCATCAGCGGTTGCCCCGATGAAGAGGAGGCCGCTGGCCGTGACGACAGGACCTCCGTAGTTCTCGGTGCCCGTGGGTGGGATTCCGCGTTTGGTGAGTTCAGGATACTCGCCTAACGGAACCTTCCATTTGATTTCTCCTGTATTGAGATCGACGGCGTTAAGGGTGCCCCAGGGTGGCTTGATCGCGGGATAGCCTTCTGGATCAAGCCAGCGGTGGAAGCCAGCGAAGGCGTAGGAGGGCACCTCGGCTTTGGCGACGTTGTCAGGAGTTCTCTCGCCCGGTCGCAAAGAGCTCGGTTCGGTAGTTTCGCTTAGGATGTAGTTAATGATCGCGGCGCGCTTGGCCTCGGGCATGGTGGCGTAGCCAGGCATGCGGCCACCGCCTTGGCGAGTGATGAGTTCGATCTCGGGGCGAGTCATACGCTTGCTGATATCAATGAGGGAAGGAAAGTCAGCTGTAGTATTGCCCTTCTTGTCCAAGCCGTGGCAGGCAGCGCAGTAGACTTTATAGTCGCGTTCTCCTGGAACTAACGGAGTGCCGTCTGCGTGTTTCGTCTCTACCATTTGCATTAACCAAGGCATCTCATTGATATTGACGTAATAGATGCCCTCAGGATCGGCAGCGCCACCGCCCCATTCCATGCCGCCATCGTAGCCGGGAAACATGACTGTTTCTTTCAAGCTTGGTGCTGCAAAGGGGCCGAAATTCGGCGAAGCGCGGATCCGGTCTAACGTTAGTTGGCGTGTCTCAGGGGAAATGTTAGAAGCGTCTGCTTCCGTGTAGTGCTGACGCATCAGAGGCGCGGGTTTGGTGGGAAAAGGCTGTGTTGGCCATGCCTCTTCGCCGACAAGGTCTGAGGCTGGAACGGGCTTCTCTTCGATGGGCCAGAGAGGTTCGCCGGTCACACGGTTGAAGACAAAGAGCTGCCCGTGCTTGGAGCCCTGGGCAACAGCGTCGATTTTTTTACCCTCATGGGTCACGGTCAACAAGACTGGGGGGCAAGGCAGGTCCTTGTCTTGTAGATCATGGTGCACGATTTGGTAATGCCAGAGTCGTTCGCCAGTCGTGGCGTTGAGGGCGAGCACGCAGTTGGCAAACAAGTTCATTCCGTGACGCTTGCCTCCGTAGAAATCAGGTTCCGCCGTCTTTGTGGCCACGTAGACGATGCCCCGTGCTTCATCGAGTGATTGGCCGCACCATGGCATCGCGCCGTTCATTTTCTTGTAGGCATCCTTTGGCCAAGTATCGTAACCCAACTCGCCAGGGCGGGGGATGAGATGGAAGATCCAGAGTTGTTTGCCGGTGCGGACATCGAGGGAGCGGACGACCCCCTTGCCGCCCTTGCCGCCGAGGATGAGGGCGTCCTTGTAAAGAATACCGGGCGTGTTCAGACCTGTGCCGAGATCCACCGAACCCTTATCACCAAAATCACGTAGCACCGTTCCCGTCTTTGGATTCAAGGCAAAGAGATAGCTTCCCACTGCGGTGAACAAACGCTTTTCATCATCACTATCGCTTTTCCAGAAGACTAGGCCTCTCTGCCGAGGATAACCTTTTCCCGAGCGTTCTTTGGTTGGATCCCATTCCCAGAGCACTTTGCCAGTGGCAGCGTTCAAGGCAATGATTCTCCGTTTCGAGGTCGGTGTGTAGAGCACGCCGTCTACGACGAGGTTGTTCGCCTGATACTCGCCTTTGTCGCCGGTCTCATAGGTCCATGCGATTTCTAACTGAGAAACATTCTCTCGAGAGATCTGAGTTAGCGATGAATAAAGACTGCGTTTCTTGTCGCCGAGATACGTGGGCCAATCGGCGTCGGTAGGCGCTGCCGCCAGAGGGCACAAGCAAGAGGCGATCAGGACGAGGGTGAAGATGATTTGGCGGGGCAAAGGCATGGGTGGCTTGTATGTTGACCCAGGATGGGGTGGCATAGCAAGAAGCTAGATGTGGGTTGTTATCGTAGAAATGGACGTGTGCTGCCTTCGAGGCTAGATTGTTGTTATGTTCTCTCCGGCAAGGTTTCTGATCTTCGCTTGGCTCCTCTGTCTGCTGGATATGGCCGATGGGCAGGTGAATCTTGCCGTGCTCGATATGACGGCAACGTTGACGCAAGCGGGCTCGACAGAGCTACGAATGCACCACCTGGAATCGAGTCTAGATTTTAAGCACTGGCGAATGAGAGCGGTCTCAAATGACGTTTTTGAAAGGTATCACCTCCCGTTGATGGAGCGGGCAAGTTTCTATCGTGTTCGGAGCGTTGACTTGGATGAGACCTCTGATTGGACGAACCAGTTGCGGGTTCCCGATGAGCGAATCTTCAGTGACGCGACGATTGGAGGTTTTGAGAATCCGACCTTTGCCAAGTTTACGGTGCTCCTAGCCGAGTCTGATCGCGTGTACTTCCAGGATAGCGATCGTTATCCCTTTCATTTCGACTTTGCGCGCGCACGGCTTCCTGGTTTCGCTTCCATCTCCTTTGCGGAATATGTGAGGTTGAGTTTATTTCTTGAAGGGCAGGAGCTTCTGCTGGGCACGATCATCCTGCCTTCTGATCCTAACGTGACGGAAGTGGCGATCCAGTTCACGGGGAATGAGCCGTTTCCTAGAGAGTCCGTGGCTACGTGGTTTGGGGCTGTTCAGACTCGTCTATCACTGCCCGAGGGGTGGCGAACCTTCTATCTACCTACTTTCGAGCAAAGCGACGTGGCGTTTCAGAATGACACCTGGTTTGCTGAGCAAGGCGTTGTCGTGACGACGGCAGCACGTTGGATCACGGAGAATGCTTGTTACTCCTCAGGCTGGGCACTTGGGCGTCTGAAGTATGTGGCTCCCGCCGATATTGAAGCTGCCTACCGAGATGGTCGTTTGACGTATGAAGATATCTTGGTCACTGACCAGATACCCGCAGAGATTCCTGTGGTCGCCGGTGTGTTAGCACTTTCGCCTGCCACTTCCAATGCGCACGTCGCCATTCTTGCCCGGTCTTTCGGAATTCCATTCGCATATCCGTCTGGACTAGCACTGCAAGAGCAGATTCGTGCGATGGATGGACGGGAAGTGCTGCTGGTGGTGTCTTCAGTGGATGGAGAGTGCAAGATTCGACTTCAAGACGTTGAAGGTAAGCTGACACCAGAAAAACGACAGAAGATTCTAGATAGCAAGTGGCCTCCAAAGGTGCGTGTCAGCCCGATCAATCGCTCAGGCGTCTATCATCTGGATACCGAGCATTTGTCCCCTGAAGACATTGATAGTGTCGGTGGAAAAGCGGCCAACTTTGGGTTCCTTCGACGGGCGCTCCCTGAGAACTCGCCATCGCCCGCGATTGCCTTGACCTTTGATCTCTGGATGGACTTCATGGATCAGCCGTTTGGAGATATAACTTTGGGTGAGAGCATCGCCGTAAACCTTCGCGGACAGTCCTTTCCACCTGATGTGGCGTCGCTGCGATCTATTCTAGAGCAGATACGAGATCGCATTCGAGACGGAGCTGACTTCACTCCGAGTGGGAAAGAAGCTATTCTCCAGGCCCTCGCTGGTTTCGAAGAGAAACGCCGTCTACGTTTCCGGAGTTCGACCAATGTCGAGGATTCCGAAATCTTCAGCGGCGCGGGTCTCTACGATAGCTACAGTGGTTGTTTGGTCGATGACACTGACGATGATGCGGAGGGGCCAAGTGCTTGCGATGCAAATCGTGAAGATGAACGAGGGGTCTTTCGTGCTATTCGGAAAGTTTATGCCAGCTTCTACAATGAGAACTCCTTCATCGAGCGCTTGCGTCATGGTGTTGACGAATCGGAGGTGGGGATGGCGATTCTGGTGCACTACTCGTTTCCAGATGATTTGGAAGTGGCCAATGGTGTCGCGATTCTGGACATCCGTAAGCCTGCTGATGCAGGAAGAACGGTCGCGGCCCAAGTGGTGTCTCAAGTGGGTGCGAATTCCATTACTAACCCTAGCAATGACTTTCTTCCTGAGGTGGTGAAGGCTAACTATCAAGCAGGATCAGCTGGGGCAGAGATTGTGGTCAGTCAGCGCTCCGGTTTGGTGGAGGACGATGGCTATGTTCTCGAACAGATCGAAGCTTATGAGGCCTTGTTAGAAGGGCTCGATGCGGCGGCGTTGGCCTATGAATCCTACTTTCCAGACGAGCAGATCCTCGAATTGGACTTTGAATGGAAGCAAGTGGTTCCGGGGGAGTTCCAGATCAAGCAGGTTCGGCGGATTCCTCGCCGGGCCCTTGTGCCGGCGCCTGTCATCGAATAGGATCTCGCCATGAGCAGCTCCTCAAGACATGGCTTTCTATTGGGAATGGCTCTCGCGCTCTCACCGTTTCTCGGTCTTGCGGAAGAGTCGGTTGGCGTGAAGGGGATGATCGTATCAAAGGATGAAGTGACGTTGCAATGGAGCGGAGGGAAGGCGCCCTATTCGATTCAGTCGAGTGTCGACCTCAGCGATTGGATCTCATTGAAAGAGACATCGGAGACGGAAGCCTCGGTTCTGCGGGGTGAGGATACGACCGTATTTCTCAGAGTCCTCTCTTCGCCGGATCAACCTGTGCTCGGTGACTATGTGGGGCAATTGCGGGTGGATGAGGGTGAGTTTGGAGGTCGTCTCGCACGGCACCGGCTGAAATCTCTATGGGATTTCTACTTACCTGCAGATGGCCGGCCTTCTAAGATTCCGGTCGATTACTTCAGTGAACTCGTCTTGCGGTTAACCTATCGAGAAGGGGCTGTGTTGGAGACGTATGTTGGAACACTGTCAGAGCTGCCTGGGGCTGAGGTAATCACGAAAGGTAACGATATGACGGTGACCTGGACTTTCGGCGCTGGGGACACCAGGCGGGACTGTGTGCTCGAGATGCAGTTTCGCTATAGTCTCTCAACGAGTCGTAGTGAGATCAATCTGAGTGATCCTCGGTACACCTTGTCTTGCACTTATGCAGCGCCTCAGCCTGAGTTGGGCTTCAGCAACAGGGACTTTGTCATTGAGGAGACTCAGGAAGACGAGGTCAGCCTCTACCAAATGTCCGAAGAGCCTGCTCCTGATTGGTGGAACCGCTCTTGGGCCATAGATCTTGGCGATGTATCGGTGGAGGCTAGGTTCTCGATTGGGGTGCCTTTGCTAGAGGGAAGTGAGGCCTTCATTTGGAAGACCCCGTTGCTGCACGCTTGGGAAGGAACAACCATCACGGGGCTCACGACGACTCCGTTTGAGATTACAGATAGATTTACCCAGACTTACGATCCCTTTCACCACAACTTTGTGGAGACGCTTTGGATAGAACCAGAACTGCACCCTAGTCTTAGTGAAGAAGCGAAGGCGGAACTTCGTGTTGCGGATATTCGTTTCATCATGGCGACGAACCCGACGGCTTTTCCCAATGACAAACCCACTATTCGGGTCGTGGGCTATGATCTCAAGTTGCGGGATCTTTAGTGAACTCGTGTATCCATGCGCTCCTTGCTCCCTACTGATGTTTAGGTAGTCTGGGAGATGGATTCTCTCCCTTGTTTAGAAATCGGTGCCGCACGTGATGATGCTGAGATGGTCGTGCTCTTGATGCATGGTCTCGGAGCCGATGCGAATGATTTCGGAGACATGGCGCAGGCGCTTTGCCAGGCGGCGGAACCTCGCAAGTGGCGCTTTGTTTTACCAAACGCCCCATCCATACCCGTCACGATCAATGGCGGCATGAGGATGCCGGCGTGGTACGACCTCCTGGATCTTTCCCATCCTCGAGCGGTGAATTGGGATACTGTCAATGACAGTGCTATGGTGATCGAGGCGCTCCTCTTGGAGGAAACGGCATCGACTGTTGTTCTCGCCGGCTTCTCGCAAGGAGCGGCGATGGCCTTGCATGTCGGTTTGCGCCAAGCTTCTCGCGTCCACGGCGTTCTGATGATGTCAGGTTATCTCTTGGAGTCTGAGGAGCACCTATGTCCACCAGCGACCGAAGCTCGGCCCATTGGGCTCTTTCACGGCACGGATGACTCTATGGTTCCTATTGCTGCTGCTGAGCGGACCGTCGAGGCATTGACGGAAGCTGGACACGCGGCAACGTTCAAATCCTACGATGGCATGAAGCACTCTGTGTGTGACGAGGAGGTGCGCGATGTCTTGGCTTGGTTGAATCGCTTGGCCTAAACGAAACGGGGTAAGGGGGATGTCCTAAAAGTAGCCCATTCTTCTTTCGCTCAATGACTTTGCGTGGGAACGGCAATCGGAAAGCTGCTTGGAGGTGTCCCGGAGGGACGAAAGAGGGTAGCCGGTGGTGCAACCACCGGTGCATCAGTGTCTAACGGAAGTGCGCTGAAGGTGCGCGAGAAGCTTGTGATCTAGGACGACTCTCGCACTCCTTCAGAGTGCTGACATGGGCGGATACGCTTCCCGGTCGTTCCGCTTCGCTTCACAACCGGCTACCATCTTCTGTGCCTCCGGCGCTTTCTGAGGTGACCAGGTAAGGTCTCTTTGGGTGTGACCTGGATATAATGTGATAAAGAAAGGACTATCGGGAGCTTGTTTTCACGGATGTTCCATCAGTCCTGAATTCGTGATTTATGAAGAAATACCAAATTGGGAGATAT
>CALLLI010000180.1 GCA_938082635.1 uncultured Verrucomicrobiales bacterium | reverse complement strand
CTCGGCGGGATCCAGGTTGCGCAGTTCATCGGACAGGCGTGCGTGCAAGCCCAGTCCGCTTTCCTTCGTAGGCATTTCGCCAAGCGCCGGAATCGGCCTCTCTATAGGTGCATCAGCTACGGGCTCCTGACCGCAGCCCGCCAGGATTAGGCCGTAACAGAGGAGATGGGCAATTCGGGGTAGGGGCATCACCATTCTCGTAGCAGGAAGATCCGAGAATTCCAACCTTGAGGTGTAATGACATTCCATGCGATTCTAGGCGCACACTCCGTTATGAAGTCCCAGACAATTCGCTTTCACGCTATATCTATTCTGCTCAGCTTTGCTGGGCTTTTGGCCGCTCCTGCTGCTGAGCTGCTGGCCTACTTCGCCTTTGAGGAGGACTATGTGGACACTTCGGGGAAGGGAAACGACGCTGAGGTTTCTCAAAACTCGGACGAATTGAGCTTTGTCGATGGCTGGCGTGGGAAGTCTCTTAATATCAATGACCCGGACGAAGGTGCCAACTCTGGTGGCTCTGTGGATATCCCGATCAATGCCAATCCATCAGAACTCCCTGGGGTGACCTTTGGCGGTTGGGTGAATGTGTCAGACCAGTTTGAGTTTGATGGTTTCATGGCTACGGATAATGGCGGTTGGGATCGCGGCATCACGGTCAATGCTCAGGATACCACTGCGTTTGGAGTTGCGAGCGGCGAAGCTCCGACTAGCAACGGTGAGATCACGCCCGGTGAATGGCAGTATGTGGTAGGCACCTTTGATAGTGATGAAGGTGTCTCAACGATTTATGTGGGGGATGCCATGGTGGCGACGTTGACGACCGAGGCTGCCTCTGGAGGAGACAATACGGCTGAGGGTGAGCCCGTCATCGAGATCGGACGTTACGATAACCAAGATTTCCACGGCTTGATTGATGATGTTTTCGTGTTCGATGAGGCCCTGGATGCTCATCATGTGAACGCAATTCGGAGCCTCAGATTGAGCCGCCTCGACTACGATCCAGCACAAGTGTCTTCGCTCTTCTTGTTGTTTGCTAGTGGGCAATCCGGCGTGATCGCAGAGACAAGTTGGGAACCAGCAAGTGGACTCATCGCTGATCCTCCGGGATCTGTCGTCGATCTCGGCGATGGCAACTTCGTGGTGGTGCTTGATGATGCCGGAAACGGCATGAGAGTTGGCGAAGGTGAGGCCGATCCTGATTCTGATGATGACGGGTTGGAGGACCTTTGGGAGACTCTGCAGTTTGGCAACCTCGATCAAACGGCTGACGGGGATCTAGATGAAGATACTCTAACGAACCTCGAGGAATTTGAGGCGGGGACGCGGCCAACGAGCAGCGACACCGACCGTGACGGGCTGGCCGATGGCGCTGAGCTCAACGAGCACATGACGAATCCATTGAGCATTGATACGGATAGCGATGGTGTTTCCGATGGCGTGGAACTGGCCGCAGGCTCGGATCCAACTGATCCGGCAAGCGTTCCGCCGCCTCCGCCTCCAGGCCTTCTAGCCTACTACGATTTTGAGGGAACCTTCGATGATTTGTCTGGAAACGATAACACAGCCAGACCAGAGATGAATCCTGACGAAGTCTCCTTCATTGATGGGTTCCGCGGTCAAGGCGCACAAATCAATGATCCTGATGCGGAAGCGAACTCGGGTGGATCTATAAACATACCCGTGGATGCCAATCCCAGTGAAGAATCGGATATTTCATTCGGTGGTTGGGTCAACGTGGTCGAGGAGTTCGAGTTTGATGGATTCATGGCGATCGACAACGGTGGTTGGGATCGTGGAATTACTGTTAGTGATAACAATGGAGCTACTGGTTTTGGAATCGCTAGCGGTGCTGCTCCTGTCATCGTAGGAGAAATCACTCCTGACGAATGGCAGTTTGTGGTCGCGACATTCAGCGACAGCGAAGATCGCGGAATCCTTTATGTTGGCAATGCGGACCCAGCTGTTAGAACGACGGAGACCGGAGAGACAGCCGATGCCGGTGATTCACCAGGTGAAGTGGAAATCGAAATTGGACGCTACGACAACCAAGATCTCAATGGCGTCGTTGATGATATCTTTGTCTACCGAGGCGAGCTTAGTGCCCATCAAGTCAATGCCATTCGGAACCTACGGCTAAGTGCGATTGACCACTCGCCTGCAGAAGCAGGGCAGTTGTTTGAGCTGTTCGCGTCTGGATCGAGCGGAACGGTCGGGTTGTTTACCTGGACTCCAGTAGCTGGGTTGGCGACAACTCCTCCTGGGGCTGTGGTGGAAGCCGGACAAGGATTCACCGTGGTGCTCGATGATGGGGGCAATGGAATGATGTCCAGTGCGGCTCCTCGCTTCCAGATATCGTCGATCACGCGCGATGACGTCTCAAGCGCAACCCTCACCTGGACTTCAAATACCAATAAACTATACGCGGTAGACGTTTCGAATGATCTCATCACATGGGAAACGCTCTCAGAACTTCTTCAGCCTACGGGCGAGGCGACGAGCTATGTTGATATGTCAGGTGATATCGCCACCGATCTTCAGCGGTATTATCGAGTGCGGGAACAGGCGCCTCCAAAGTTGTTTGAGGAAGGCTTCGAAGAGGGAGCTGAAGGTTGGATCGTCGGCGTGATAGACGGCTTCAGCGCGACGGGAACTGCTTGGGAAGTTGGTGCCCCCAATGGAAACGGACCGGCGGCAGCCTTCGCTGGTGACAATGTTTATGGAACAGACTTGGATGCCAATTATGAAGACGCCACAGGCATCTATCTGCGCTCGCCAGTCATCGATCTCACGGGCGCTGGGCGCGCGAAACTAACCTTCCAACATTTCCTCGCTGCCTCGGATCAGGAAGGTGGACGTCTCAATATCCTAGAGGCTGATGGGACACCGACTCCAGAGGGGGCCGGGCTGAAGCTCTACATTGGACCTGAAGGGAATACCGGAGATTGGGCACAAGAGTCGATTCGCTTGGCTGATTTCGATCGTCCGATCATCCTTGAGTTTGAGATCCTTGCAGCAGTAGATGATGATCCTATCAATCGTGCCGGTTGGTATATCGACGAGATCGTCGTAGATTAAGGTCGATGAACGTGTTGATCTGGCGTTGCTGCGCCATCTGGTTGGTTTGCCTTTCCTTGGCTCAGGGTCAGGATAGTGTCGTTGTCTTCAACGAGATCCACTATCACCCGCCAGGGGAAGAAACCGAATGGATTGAGCTGCACAACCAGATGGCGGTCGACGTTGACATCTCCGGTTGGCGTCTGCGCGGTGGGATCAAGTATGACTTCCCGGCCGATACGGTTATCCGGGGAGGGGATTATCTGATCATTGCGGCAGATCCGGCAGGCGTGAAGGTGCCTTTCATTGAGGTGATGGGCCCCTTCGAGGGCAAGTTGAATAACGGTGGCGATACACTACGGCTTGAGGATCGATCGACGCTAGGCACGGTACCTGGTGGCGAAGCTCGCCATCGGGTGATGGATCTTCTCAGCTACGATGACACCGTTGAGACGGACGGGACTGGGTTTACCCTGGCAAAGATCGATCCCGACGGAGGAACCAAACCGGTTTCGAACTGGACCGCTAGTGAGAATACGGGGGGCACTCCGGGTCGCGCGAACTTCCCGCCGGGAACGGTGGCTGGAATCCCAGCGAATGGTGTGTTAGGGGCAGTCGTGATCAATGAGATCATGTATCGTCAGCGGCCCGCTCATGCCAAGGCTGCCATCCCGGGTGAGTTTGCCCATGACGAACTCATCGGCCTCAATTCGCCTTGGCAATTCGACGCCAGTGGTTTGGCGCCTGCGACAGACTGGGAAACGGGAGCGATGGATTGGCCGACTGGCAATGCGCCCTTTGGAGTGGGTTTGGAATCTCCTGCGGTGACGGTGCAGACGCCCCTGTCATTGTTCTCTGCTAATGCTCCCTTCGTGTCCGCGCACTACTTTCGCCAGGTGTTTCAGTTCACCGGAGATCCGGCAAGTTACCATGATCTTTCATTGAACCTCTATGTCGATGACGGCGCCGCAGTTTATCTAAATGGCACAGAGATTTATCGCGTCAATCTGCCTGAAGGCTCGCTTACCCACAAGACCTCTGCATTGGATGCCGTGAGCACGCTTGAATGGATCAACGTCCCTGATATCGATCCAGCTCTGCTTCAGCCTGGTGACAATGTTCTCGCAGTGGAACTTCATCAGCAATTCACGCTGTTTAGCAAGAGTGATGATGCTGCCTTTGCCGCGGAGTTCGTAGCGCGACGTGCCACGAATCCGCCGATTCCCGCTCAGCCTCATCGAGAATCAGGAGAAGAATGGGTTGAGTTGTACAACCGCAGTGATCAGTCCGTGGACCTGTCGGGTTGGCGTCTGCAAGACGATGCTTTCGAAGACGGGACGATGCTCGCTGCGGGTGCCTATCTCGTGGTCGATTCCCTTAAAGGCACCTTAAGCAATGGCGGCGAACAGCTTCTCCTGCAAGATGGTGAAGGCAATGTGGTCGATGAAGTGTTCTATCGGGACAACGGCTGCTGGCCGAAAGCAGCGGACGGGTATGGGTCGAGTCTTGAGCTTCGAAATCCTCACGCTGACAACGCTGTCGCGGAAGTCTGGGCTGCGAGTAATGAATCGTCGCATTCGGATTGGGTCACCTACAGCTACGAAGGCGTGGCCGAGAACGATGGCATTGGCACCTCGTTGTATCATGAGATTGTCATTGGCATGCTCGATGCGGGCGAGATCTTGTTGGACGATGTCAGTGTGATCGAAGATCCCGACGGCGCGGCCATGGAGCTGATGCAGAATGGGGACTTTGAGCAAGGCGCACTGGATGCCATGCCTGATCATTGGTTAGCCGTTGGCACGCACGGTGAACACGGTCGGACACGACTTGCTGAAGATCCGAATTCTCCTGGAAACAAGGTCCTCCATCTGGTGACGACGGGAGGGACCGAAGACAAGCACAACCAGCTGAGTTCGGTTTATGATGACAACGAGCGTATACAGCTAGGCAAAACGTATCGCATTTCCTACCGGGCGAAATGGCTCTTGGGGACCAACCAGCTCAACACCCGCCTTTACTTCAACTACCTGCAGCGCACGACCCGCCTAACTGTTCCTGATTCTGGTGGTACTCCAGGCGAGCGCAATTCAACCTTCTCGTCTGACGCTGGACCCACGCTCGACCACCTCACGCAGACACCAGTCTTACCGACGGCTGATCAGTCGGTCGATGTTAGAATTCGTGTCGCCGATCCAGATGGAATAGACACCGTCAAGCTGACCTACGCCATTAATGGAGGTACTCTATTCTCGGGCGGTACTCACGTCGTCGAGATGGAGGCGGAAAGCGATGGCATCTACAAAGGAACGGTCCCCAATCGAAAGGCAGGGGATCTCGTTCGAATCCATGTCTCTGCGACCGATACTCTGGGAAATCTAACGCACTTCCCAAGACAGGGTGCGAATGCGAGAGCCATGTATGAGGTGGTGGACGATCCAACTCTTGAGGACGGACCGCATCGGTTGCGAATTCTCATGGAGAAGAAAGATCGAGAGTTCCTTTTCCAGGATGCTGTGAGAATGAGCAATGATCGTATTCTTGGAACCGTGATCTACAAGGACATTGCCTACCACAACGTTGGGATCAGGCTCAAAGGCAGTGCATGGGCACGAAACAACACACCCTTCCAAGGTCTGAACATTCGATTCGATTCTGAGAAGCCGTTCCGAGGTGTGCATGAGACCATCGCCATGGAGCGCGACCCAGGGAAGGGCGAAATCATGGCGCACCATTTGTTCTATGCCGCAGGTGGGAAGCTTCCAGGGTACTACAATGATATTGTTCAGCTAGACTTTGATCAGCCAAGTTTCTCCGGCCCGGTGCTCCTGTTAATGGCACGCACCTCTGGTCCATTTCTAAAGGGCACCTTTGATAATGCTAGTGAAGGTACCGTTTTCAACCTGGAGCTACTCTACACGCCCAATGGAACGATCAGCGGGCCAGAATCGGCCAAGCGGCCATTTCCCTACAACCACACCAATGGGCGCTATGACTTCCGGATCATGGGTCCTGACAAGGAAGCCTATCGATGGGGCTTTCAGATTCGGAGCAATCGCGATCGGGACAACTATGAGCCCGTTCTCAGAGCGGCAGAAGCCTTTCACCTGGAAGGGAGCCGTCTGGAGACGGCGGCCGAGACAGCGCTGGATGTTGATCAATGGGCGCGTGCCTTTGCCATGATGGCTCTGAATGGCAACGATGATTTTTACAGCCGGATCTGGGAACACAATCTCCGGCTC
>CALLLI010000179.1 GCA_938082635.1 uncultured Verrucomicrobiales bacterium | reverse complement strand
TTTATGTGAGAGTTCTTTGAAGCGTTTATCGCGACCACGGTAAGGCGTGGCGTAGGCTTCATGTGCAATGAGGAGAGCGTCCCCCAATGCGAGTGCACATTTCCAGTAGTTGCGTTTGATGAAGTCGGCGTCTTCTTCGCGTTCCAGACCCCGTTCGATTCGCATAGCCCAGAGGAGGCCGGCACCTCGGTTGATCAGAAGTCTACAGGCTTCGAGCGGAACCAAGGTTTCGGTGATGGCTTTGGGGACGTTTTTGTGCAGGAGCTGTGGATCGCCCGAAGATACAATATGGCCGTTGAGGAAATCGTGCCACATGAGCCAAGGCGGCCACTTTTGAAGATCCTGTAGGGTCATGGGCTGTGTGAAATCGACATGCAGTGGAGTCAGCGTTTCATGATGGGCTTTTATGCGTGCCATCTCGGCTTGATCGACATCTCCGGGGCTTTGTACGACGAGTAGGAAGTCGAGGTCATTGTATGGCTGTTCGGTCTCGTCTTCGATGATCACAGCGCCTTCACCTCTACCGTAGCCACCTCCAAGAACAAGACCTAACAGATTGTCACCAAGAGCTGTTTCCACGTCCTTTGCTACGGCTTGCACGGTGTCGTGGAAACGCGCGTTGAACTCGTCTGAGCCATGAAAAGCGTAGGAGGGAATAGTCATGGTTTCCCCCCCGATTCGTGGCCTTCGCGGAAACCCTTCCATCGGCCTAACAGTTGTGCTGTTCTGAGGTAAGGGGAACTCGGAAGAGAGAGCAGTTTGCCTCGTTTTAGTAGATAGCGTGTGTCACTGAGGCACTGGCGACCAAAGGGCAGGATTGAGTAGCGCCACCAACTTTTTTCCCATGGACTCCAGGAGAAAATCTGGGCATCTGCCTTTCCCTCACCAAACTGACGTTTGTAAAACTGCTTCCAAGTGTAGTTATGTGAGTGCATAACCACGCCCTCTGCCGCGTATTGAATCTTAAACCCTTTCTGGTGTGCTCGCCATGTCCAGTCGATGTCTTCAGAATACTGAATATCTGTGCGGAATGGCAGGTCATTCCAGACCGAGCGCCGAACTGCGGAGAATGCCATGGAAAAGCAATGTTTCCAATACTGCTGGCGGGAGCCATCGCCATAGGTGTCGTCCGTGTCTTTTTTGTAGAGGGGCCAGCAGTCTGGCTGCGCTACCTGGCGGCCGAAAGTAGCGGCAATCTCTGTATCTTTCTCAATAGTAGTTACGAGAGAACTCACAGCGCAAACCGTTTGCGGCACACAGTCTGAATTGATAAACACGACGATCTCATTCTCGGTAGCCTCCATGGCTTCGTTTAGGACGCGCCCTGGAACGTAAGTCCCAGTCGGAACGTGGTGAATGTTAGCGCCGTGCTTCTCTAGCAACTCTCGAGTGCCATCGGTGGAGGCGTTGTCGAATGCGGTGAGCCTGATTTCCGTATCCTGCTTGGCGAGTTCATTCAGTGTCTGCTCGACCAATGGAAGGTCGTTGTGAGAACGGATGACCACATCGATGGGAGTGGTGGAGCTAGCTGAATTAGGCAAGGTTTAGGCTGGTATCGTTGATTTGAAATGTTCTTCCAAAGTGTGCAATCAGCAATTCATTTTCCAGATCGTTTGGGTGTTCCGCGCATATATGAGAGCTGACTTGCGTGGATGAGATCCTCGACGATGTAACAGTGATGTTCGACATTCTCATCCGCAATTGGAACCCTCGGATTGGTGATCCCTCGGTGATGGGTTGGGTGACCGTGGTCGCTTATTTCCTAGTGGCGTTTTTACTTTGGATGCAGTGGCGGCAGGCTCCGAATGTGTATCAGGAACATTTGCGAATGCACCGACTTCTCTTGCTGCTCTTCGCGGTCGTCATGTTCGGCTTGGGAATCAACAAGCAGCTCGATGTCCAGACTTGGCTGACGAATGTCGGGCGGGATATTTCCAAGGCGCAAGGCTGGTGGGACAATAGGCGCGTGGCTCAGGCTATCGTGTTGGCGGGAATCATCGCCTGTGGTTGCCTGTTGATGCTAGTCATCGTGCGTGCGGGGGGGGTGATCAAGGCGCATCGTTTAGCAATGTTCGGGTTTCTCATGCTGGTTCTCTTTGTCGTCATACGAGCGTCGTCCTTTTTTCAAATGGACCGCCTGATCAATTTCCGCATCGTGGGCTTCTGGATGAATTGTTTTCTTGAACTGGGTGGAATTGGCATCATTGCTGCCTCGGCGATACGTGCTTTGGTTAGGCATCGCGCAAGCGATTGATGTAGATGAACATCAAGATGGCGCTTCCAAGAATGCCTGGCGCCGATAGAGCAATCGTGGTGTGAAACGTGGGCATTGTTGTGGCCAAGACAACTAGCGAAGATCCAAAGACGGTGGCACTTCCTAGAATGAAGACGGCAAGAGGAGAGATCGTTTGGCGTTTCTCTGGGCAGTGGGTCACTACCAAGTCGAAGAAATAGTAGCAAATGTAAGCGAATACCATGATAGCAAAGATGGAGGTCCCTGCACCTCCTCCAGCGAGGAAATTGTTCAGGCCATGAATGAAGATCACACCGAGGTAGGTGCCTAATAGGCGGTCCCACTCACGCTTTGGTGTGTAGAGGAAACGGCAGAAAGCATAGCCTAAGGTTCCGGTAAGCGCGATATGCAGGAAGTTTGCCGTTAAGCCGCGGCTGAGGTTGCCAAGGTAGGTGGTGTTCTCCTGTACGGCGAATCCTAGGCCGACGCAACTTGCTGTGAATAGAATGAGGGCAGGGTTGGGAGTTCGATAAAGGAAGGGCACCAGTGGTAAGAAGAATAGCAGCTTGATCGTTTCTTCTCGGAAGCCAACGCTAGCAACACAGAAGAGTAGGTTCTGCATCCGGCCTTCACCTTCCGTAAATCCTTGAATGTCTGAATGCCAGATAACGGATACTAGGGTGGCGTGTGTGCTTAAGAGGCCTAGCAGAATAGCGATTAGTCCGAAGATGATTGTTCGAAGGGTGAACGCGTTGGAGGTGATCTTGGCCAAGATCGAGAACCACAGCGCCGAAATAATGAACGTCAGTGACAAGATGAGGGGATGATTGCCGCCAAGTTTGAACTTCAACAGGCCGGTCCACACGGCCTTGAGGCTTCCTTGCGTCAGGCCTTGCTTGATCAATTCGCCTGCGTTGGAATACTCTGCCTGATGTTGGAGGAATAAGGTGGGTGCCATTCCCACAACAGCATAGGCGATTATCGTAAAGGTGACACAAATTGCGATAAAGAGCCGGAAGAGCAGGCGCGTATCTCGACTGAGGATCTGAAGCTGGGCGGAGGAGGGGTGCTTGAACAAGGTGTGTTAGGGATACACTGATTCTAGATTATTTCACACCGTTTTCCCACACACGAACGCGGAGCAAGCGGCCTTCGGGACTAAGCGCAAGACTTGGTGTGAACGTGATGGTAGATTCGCCACCCTCGGATAGAATCCAGCCTTTGTGGACAGGAGTCCAGGCGAGCCGTCCTTGCTCCGATTGCCCTGCTTCGACGGTGTAGATGCCTGGCATAGCCGACTGACCTTGCCAGTTCAGAGTGACGTCACGGCCAAGATGTTGAATCGTAGATAGATAGGGTAGAGAAGAGCCATCCGTAGGCACGGTTCTGGCAAGGAATTCAGTTAGGTTGTCGACGCCGTCGCCATCTGCATCGGCGGTGGGATGTGATTGGGAGAAATTGGCTTCCCAGATATCGGGAAGGCCATCGGCATCGGTATCAGCCAGTACGGTGAAGTTGATAAGAGTGATGCTCTCACCGACGGCATTGCGACCAGTGATGGCGAGTTGGCGTTCTCCAGGCGCATCGACTTGAGCTAGAATACGTTGCCCATCAAGAATAAGCCTTCCGCCTTCTTCGATCTCTAGAGTTTCTGTGAGGGGGTGCGAGAGAGTAGGAAGAGCTACCGGTTGACCTGCGACTACTTGCAGGTCTAGCGCGGCAGGGAGTTTAGGTGGACCCGAGGGAAGAACCTGGAAGGGAGAGGATGTGGCCTGAAACCCTGATAGGAGTTCGGTAGTTGTCAGGCTCACTGCGGAACCGAAATCAGAGCTTTGCATGGATAGGCGCCAGACGTTCGAGGGGAGGCGTTGGTTTCCTAGCAGGGTGATGTCGAAAGCCGCCTCTCGCTGGCTGGGGCTCTCAAGACTTGGAACACCATTTCTTGGCAGCCATTGCCAGTCTCGAGCTGAATCTGTGTCGACTGCCTGCGGTCGTGCCAAGGTGAGGCGTAAGTCGCCGGGATGGATGACGGCTCCGCCGGACCAGAGATCCCCTGTGATGCGTGCGCCGGTGTCATCGCGGGGAGCCCAGCGCGCGAACGCTTCTTCTGTGTAACCCCAGATCACAAAGTCGATGGCTTCGCGAGCGTCATTGATGATGAGAGCCCAACCACGTTGGCCGCCTTGACGTTCACTGGGTGAATCATCTGTCCATTGAAGATTGAACCCTAACTGATTCTCAGGAAGGTTTAGCCGAGTGAAACTACTGGGAAGGTCTACCAAGCGGCCTGGCAAGTTGATGCCATGAACTGCGTTGATGTCGCGATCTGCTGCTGAGTTCAGTAGGATTCTCCAACCCGTGGTGTCGACGTTAGGATCAAGTTTGGTCACTGTGAGACCGTCTGTGCCTGAATCCCGAATTTCGTTGATAAGGACGGGTGGACCGCCGCCACGACCGACGGTTGCCGTGAGGGTGAAGTCACCGTCGGTATCCTGAACGAGTCGCCCAGCAGCATCGCGAGCTGAGAGGGTGGCTTCGAACGGAATGTTTTGGGTGGCCGAGGTGGGCAGGGTTTCCCACGTCAGTTGGGTGAAAGGGCCGGATGAGGCGATTTCTAATATCCAGGTTTGTTGGCTCGAGCCAGTGCTGTTCGTTGCCATTACGGTGACGGGGAAAGTGCCAAACTCTTCAGGAATGCCCGAGATAACTCCACTATTTGTATCAAAGGTGATCCCTGTGGGAAGATTCGCTGCGGCGTATGTCGTTGGGTTATTGAGCGCCTCGATTTGATGAAGCAAGAAATCGCCTGCTATCGTATTCGTTTCACTGCTAGAGTAGATGAGTGGCGATTCTGCGGCCCCGGGTGTGCCGTTGACCACTGTCCCGGCTTGCCAGTCTTTGCGGTCTTTGCTCATCCTTCGAGATTCGTTCCGAGGGATGAGTGTGAAGCCAATGCCGTTGGTGAAGGGATACCATTCGGGGGCGTAGCTTGTGGCAAGAAGCTGAGGTGACTGGCTTCCCGAACGGCGGAAAGCGAGGCGGTCTCCCGCATTATCGAGTCTACCGGCGAAGACACCAACCACGTGTGGGAGATCACCGTATTGAGCACGAAAGGCAGGCTCGTCTGATACTAGCAGAATGCGTTCTTGAGGAGCGAGAGTGGTGGCGCCAAACGAGAAACTAATTCCTGCAGAGAATTCCAGACCTTCGAGGTGGAGTGTTTCGGAACCTACATTGAGGAGCTCTAGCCACTCCGCCTGTCCTGGTGCTGGATGGTAGTGAATTTCCGAGATTCTGAGATCAACGAGCGGATCTCGGAGGGTGACTGCATTTGGTTGATCTGGTGACGCTTGTGATAGTGATGTCGCGGATCCGGTGGCGTCGGGTATCCTGCCCGTGCTTGCCTCGGAGTGTTCACCTTGCCAGAAGATCTGGTCTACCAACTCTCCGGTGGCGGGATCTAGGAGTGCTGCCATGCCAAACCACGAATCCAAATTATAGCCAAGGTCTGTTGTCGTGAGAGTATAGAAGTCTGCGGGACCGAGAAATGAGTTAGAGGGTAGCGCGAACGTCTGTGAGGATTTAATCAGGAGCCCAGAGATGTCGATAGGAGCGTATGCCGCATTGGCGATCTCTACGAAGCCTTCATCGTAGGCGGTTCCTGAAGCAACGTACCATTCGTTGAAGCGCGCCTGAGCGGCCGAGGCGACTAAGGCCTTTTGATTCTGATCGTTTGGGGTGGGGGGGCCAAGCGTCCAAGTGTTAGTGTTGGCGGGTAGCCTGCCGAGTGTGTGTGTTGAGAGTTGTCGGCCAAAGGTCAGACGATCAACGATGCTACCTCGCGGATCGTAGAGCGTTAGGGTTTCACCATTCCTGTTGAGAGCGAATCCGTCACCATCAGTTGTCTGCAAGGGGAGCACTAAGTAACTGCCTCCACCAAGTTCTGTGCCTTCCTGCAAGACGAGGCGGGCGTCTCCATTGCCACCAAGTTGAAACTCGGAGAGAGAAATGGGTCCAGCGCCAGGATTGTAGAGTTCGACCCAGTCGGGAAAAGCCCCCTCTATCTCGGTACTCTTGTTGATAGCAGAAATTTCGTTGAGAAGTACGCTAGGCACCGTCTGTTCTATCTTCCAATTGACCGATCCGATGGTAGCGTCGGCATCTTCTCGGTAATCGAGCTGGTGCGGACCATCTGAAAGATCCTGAAGAGCGAGAAAGGCTTCGCGAAAGGTTCCGGGTTCCGGGGGCAACCATGGAATTGGAAGGGTATTCCAGTCGCCATTGTCGAGCCGATACTCCACCTGCTCCCAACCACTGCCGTAGAACCCGATGAACTCACTGCGTGAGTAGGTTTCTGCTAGCGGAGCGCCGAGGACTGCGAGTTGATCACGATCGATGAGTCCTAGGCTCTCACGATGGGTGGCTGCGTTGATGCCGAGCGAGCCTGCAGCTAGAGTGAAGTCTTTCTCGTAGCTTGGGTCTGTGCCTGGAATGACGACCCCTGGACGGACATTGCTGGTGTTTAAGGTTGCCGCAATGGCAGGGCCTAGAAAGTTGTGTGTGAACTGGATAAAGCTTCCTTCTGGGACTGTCTCCGGAACCGCTTGGTTTACTTCTGTAAGGATATTGTTTGCAATGGAAGCTCGGATATCCGTATCTGAATTCACTATCAGTTGCTCGGCTTGATGGATTACGCTGTGTTCGAGTGTAACCTGCGACGGGGCCGTGTGGTTGAGTACCTGATTGACGCCTAGAAAGAGTTGATTGGCGATGAGCAGTTCGCCGCCTTCTAGCTGAATCGCTGTTCCGCTACCCTCAAACTGATTGCTCAGTAACTTGGCCCGCCCTTCCAGCCGCAGTGAGGTGTCCGCGTCAGTGAATGTGTTGCCAGAGATCGCTATGGTTGATGAATCGGTAACGGGGCGTTCGACGATACTCACTTCTCCGAATCGATTCTCTTCCAGCTGAATGGGCAAGCCTGGCAGGGGGCCGCCTGTGCTCGTGAGCGATTGCTGTGAGAGTAGACTGTTGCTAAGCCGAATAGAAGAGTGATTGAGGGAAAGAGAGAGGCCGTTGTGTGAGGATAAATCAAGGTGGTTGGCAGTGAGGAAACTATCAGTAAGGCTGAAGGCGGGCGTGCCATCTTGCAGGTCTCGAACGACGAGGTGGGAAAGCCGATGATTGGTCGCCGGGCCGTTGAGGACAATTCCTGCCCAGAATTCGCCGGTTAGGCCATTGAACGTCACCGGTTTGCGCTTGG
>CALLLI010000178.1 GCA_938082635.1 uncultured Verrucomicrobiales bacterium | reverse complement strand
GCTTGCTTAGCATCAGCTACCGGAGCCGCTTTGAAGGAGCATTTCAAACATTCGAGAAATGGCTCCAACGAACTGCTAGGGCGATAGTACCGATCTTCGAGAGTGCTGGCGAGCCCGCCTCCAGAATACTCTTTGAGATGGTTAGTGACGGTGTTGGCATGGAGGTTGAGGACCTTAGCAATAAAGCCGTTTCTGGCCCCTTCATGATGCATTCGAATGACCAGGAGCTTGGTCTTATTCTTCTCGGTAGTGGCAGGGTCTTCGAGTGCTTCGACAACGTCGGTCAATTCTTGGTCAGTGAGTTCTAGGCGGATCATCTTGGCCGCCGATGGTAAAGCAAACTAGCTGAATAACTTCACCTCTCTTTTTCACAAATCTTGGTGCTCGGCAGTATAGCAGCGTCTTGCTCTCATCTATAGTCACGACATGAGAAGGTCCTTGCGCCGGTGTGAAGACAAGATAGCTCACTTCCTTGTTTTCCCTAACAATACGCGAGGCCTGCTCCATCGCCGCTGGCAAGTCGTTCTCGGCAACGGCTCCAGCATAGAGAGAGTCCACGGCTAGGAGCAAAGTGTCGGCATGCTCTTGTAAATGCCCAAAGAGAACTTCTCGCTCATGCATGATGAAACGCAGACCAAACGCGGTCAGCGTCAGAATCGTCACGATAGCTGAGTACGCAGCGGTCCGGAGGAAGAGACTTCCACTTCGGCTAGGGCCCGAATTACTCATCTAGGCAGCGCTCACAGTATAACTACAAGAGATACCGTATGATTGTCGCCCGTGAGGCTGTCAAGATAACGTGAAAACTACTCTTGTTTCTGGTCTGTATATCTTAATCATCAGAAGAGATTAACAATCCCGACACCCCAAAAGAACATAATTTACTGACAGCCAAACGCTTACACCTGAACTTTGCGGATATTTAGCGGTCCAAGATCGAAGCTTCCGCTTGGGAAATGAAGCGGCCTGGCTCATGGTCCTCCTCGCGCCTTTCTCGGTCGGTTTGCCCTGCCCTCAGCCATGCTCTTAGTAACTTTTCTCGTTGGCATCTACCTATCGATCCAAGAGCACACCTCCAGCGGAGGAAAATTTGTGCTCGTCATTGTCCTTCTTGCTGCACTCGTGATCTCAGGCAGAGCCTTGATCGCTTGGCTGAGAATCCATCACACGGAATACGCAGTACATCCAAATCAAGTTCAGGAGTCCTCATATCTAATCAAAGTTCTCGGCGCACGAAACAACACCGTAAAACTCAACGAGATCAAACAGCTCCGCTGCTATAGCAATAGCTGGCTAGACGTCTGGATCTTCAACTGCGGCAAGATCCAGATGGTCACCTCCGGAGACCAAGTAGACTTTATCATGGAGAACGTCTACGACCCTATGAAGCTGAAAGATGAGCTAGAGCTGCGGCTCTTCGGCGAAGTGGCGGAGAACACTCCCGGTCTCAGAGCTAGCCCCGAGAGCCCTGCCTAGTTCCCGGTTGCGCCTTTACAAGCCCATCAATGCGCTCTTTCATCTTCATTTCCTAGACTCATGAAATCTCTCTTCTATATCACCTGTTCCGTCCTCGCGCTCTTCAGCGTGAGCTGCGAAATCAATAAGAGCTACAAGAAGAAACCTGACGGCGGCCTCTCTACCGGCTATCCCACCCCAGGCTTCGATTCCAGCTACTACGTCAAGGCCTACAAGCCGACAAACTCTAACAATATCAGAGTCAAGATCAGCACCTCGAACCAAGCCGTCTACGTCATGGAGGGCAACAAGCCACTCATGGTCCTAGCATGCACCGTCGGCACCAATGCCACGCCAACCCCCAAGGGGAATTTCGAGATCTATAAGAAGGAAAAGTACCGCCGTCGGCACTCACAGCCTGGCCGCGGTTACCCCATGGGCTACTGGTGTGAATTTAAATCAGCTTATGGCATCCATGCGGGCTGGGTTCACAATCAGCCCCGCTCCCATGGTTGCGTCCGCATCCACTTCAATGCAGCGTCCAAGTTTTTCAACTTGGTACCCCGAAATGCCAAGTTGAACATCGCCACAACGCAGCCAGAAGATGCCACCATCGGTCAGAACATCCTGCGCCCACGCGATGCTGCAGCACCGGAATTTCCACCACACATTCAGAACACCAACGAAGTCTTCAATATCTACAAGGGCCCTCTCTTCGACGATTGATTCTTTCGTTATCCAACTTTTACACTTATACTAACAACGATGTCTACCACGACTCCACCTCCCCGCCGCAAGCGCGTCAATGTTCGCACGCCTGAGGTCATGGATCGCGTGAAAGCCGAAGTGGAAGCCCACTATCGGAGTCACATCGTTGAGAAATTACGCGAGAAAGGCGGTGTTCTAACCATTAGGAATACCACCCTCCGCCTCGCGAAGCAGTTCGGCTTCTGCTATGGCGTCGAACGCGCCATCGATCTGGCCTACGCCTCGCGCCGCGTCTTTCCAGACCAGAACATCTATCTCATCGGCGAGATCATCCACAATCCCGAGGTGAATCGTCAGCTCGTCGACATGGGCATTCGCAATCTCGTCGGACCCGACGCCGATGCCAACGTAGATGAGCTCACACCCGAAGATGTGGTCATCGTCCCCGCTTTCGGTGCCGAAGCTGAAATGATCGCCAGCATCAAGGAACGCGGCTGTCAGATCGTCGATACCACCTGCGGTGATGTCATGAGCGTCTGGAAGCGCGTCCGTGGTTACGCCCGCAAGGATTTCACCTCCATCATCCACGGCAAAGCCTCACACGAAGAAACGCGAGCCACAGCCTCCCGCGCGACCAATGTCGAAGGCGGCCGCTACCTCATCATCTTAACTCTCGAAGACACCGACTACGTCTGCGATTACATTCGAAATGGCGGTGACCGAGAAGCCTTTCTCGAACGCTTCGCAGGCGGTTACTCCGACGGCTTCGAACCTGACATTCACTTAAATCAAGTCGGAGTAGCGAACCAGACGACCATGCTCAAGTCAGAGACCGAAGAACTCCAACGCCGAATTGCCGCCGCTGTGGGTGATCGGGACGGCGACGAAAACACCAAGAACTTCGAGTACTTCGACACGATTTGCGGTGCCACTCAAGAGCGCCAAGACGCCCTCTTCGAGATGCTCGATCGCCCAATGGATATTCTGCTAGTCGTCGGCGGCTACAACAGCTCCAACACCACCCATCTGGTCGAGATTGGTGAGCGCCAACTTCCTACGTTCTTCATCCGCGACGCGGAATGTCTCCATTCATTCCAGGAGATCGTTCACTTTGACCTCCACAAGAGTGAAGAGGTCACCTCCACTTACACGGAAAGCCTACTCGGCGATGGACCCATTACGATCGGCGTTACAGCAGGAGCCTCTTGCCCCAATAATCTCATCGAGGCCACCATCATTCAGGCCTTCGAATTGCGCGGCATCTCCAAAGAAGAGATTCTAGCTACCTAACTAGAGGCTAAGCCTACCCACTCACCACAATGGCAAACGCATTGTGGTTGTGAATGGATTCGAAATTCTCCCCCTCGATGCGGTAAGAATTCACTCCCTCCATGTCCTGAATCTTCAGCGCCACATTGCGCACGAGATCCTCGACAAAGACAGGGTTGTCATACGCACGCTCGGTCACTTGCTTCTCGTCTGGCCGCTTCAGCACGCTGTACAGCTCTGAACTTCCGCAGGTCTCCACCGCCTCAATCAGAGTCTGCGCTGATGGCAGCTCCTGAGCATCTCCCTCCACAGTCAGCGCGATCACACCGCGTTGGTTGTGTGCTCCGCGCTCGCTGATATTACGTGAGCATGGGCACAACGTCGTTACTGGAACTCGCAGAATGAGCCGGATCGCAGTTTCCTCGCCACTACGCTCGCCCTCTAAAGTCAGAGCGTAGTCCAGCTTGCCAGCACTCTTCGTTACGGGCGCTTCTTTCGTAAGAAAGAATGGGAAATCGAAGAGAACGGTCGCTCCCGTAGACTCAAGGCGCTCGATCATGACATCGAGCAGCGCGGGCAAATTAGCCACGGACACCTGATCTGCCTGCTCTGAGAGAATCGACACGAACCGACTCATGTGTGTTCCTCGAACATCAGCAGAAAGCGCGACAGACATGGCCACATTCGCAACCGTAGCCTGAGCTTTCGCCGCACCATCCTTAAAATGAATCGGATGACTAAGATCGCAAATCCCTACTCGTTGGATCGAGACGCGACGCTCATCCGGCTGGTTCTGAGTATCTTCGAGCTTGGACATGATGAGATAGACCTGAAAAGGGAAGATCGGCTTGGCTTGAGCCGATAAAAAAAGCCTGACCGCTAGGGCAGGCTTTCTTCAAGGCCGCTTGGACGAACCTTCCGTAGAAGGTTACGCTCAGCGGGCTAGTTATGGGAGTAAATTGATCGCGCGGGCCCGTTTGATTTCGCGGGTAATCTTGCGGTGAAGCTTTGCAGACACACCGGTGATTCGACGAGGAAGAATACGCCCAGTTTCAGTAGTAAACTTGGCCAGCAACTCTGTGTCCTTGAAAGACACACGAGCTGGCGTGAGGTCCAAACGACGCCGCGGCATCCTACGATTTGAGCGGCGAAAATTGGCGAGGCGTTCCCTATTCTTTGGTTCCATGATGTTGGCGGAAAGTAGTGCTTGGCTGGATTACCGGCGTTCGCGGTGCAAGGTGCGGCGTTTGAGGAAGAAATTAAACTTCACTTTCTCAAGGCGACCAGGCGTGTTGAGGCTCTTCTTGTTGCGCGTCGTCACGTACTGGGAGGCTTGTTTGCCCTCAGCGCGTGCTTCCGTGCACTCTAAAATGATTACGTCTCTAGCCATAGCGGCCTCGAAGCTAGGAGCTATCAACTCGGCTGCAACTAAAAAATGCGAGTTGTCAGCAGCCCCCAGGCCAGCGGCCCAAAGTCCATAAATATCACCTTCAGCCAAGCTTCTAGCAAGGCTAGATCGGCCCCCGCAGCACGGCCGCGCCTTCCGCGACGTCAACCACAGTCGCCTGGAGCCCCCCTTCATCTGGCAGCCATCTCAGAGAGGTGGTCGTGATCAGCTTCTGACTCTCACTCGGAAGCGCCTGCATCAGAGCATCTCGGCGTTTCGGGTCGAGCTCACCAAAGACATCGTCTACGAGGAGGATCGGCGTCTGCTCCCGTCGCGCCCGGAGCAACTCCATCTGCCCTAACTTCAATGCGAGGGCGATCGTTCGCTGCTGCCCCTCCGAAGCAAACTTGCTCGCGGGTCGCCCGTTGATCAGCACCCCCACCTCATCACGGTGAGGTCCCGCATTCGTCTGACCACGACGCTGGTCACGCTCGCGCATGCTCGCCAAGGTCTCCGCGAAATCCTCTCTCGCTCCAGGCACATAGTTGATCGAAAGCACTTCTCCCGAGCCACTGATCGCTTGCTGCGCTTCACAGATAGGCCCATTCAAGGACTCGACCAATGCTTGGCGTTGCTGAGTCAGTTGGCTCCCATGCTCTAACAAAACACCTGTGTAAGCATCGATCTGTGCCCAATCCGGTCGCATATCTTTCAACAGCTCATTACGAGAGCGCAAGGCCAGCTCATACGAACGCAGCGCCACGCGATAGTTCGGATAGAGTTGTGAAGCCTGGAAGTCCAAGTAGCGCCGACGCCGGCTCCCACTGCCCGTGATCAAACCAAGATCGTCGTTCCCCATCCAAACCACCAACCCACTGTGTTCCAAATACTCGCGACTACGCTCGAGCTGATTCTCGCCATGGTAAAGTTTCCGACGTCGCTTCACTTCGTTCACAATACTCAACGACTGATCACCCCAGGTTCCAGCCAAGCCAAAGCCGGACTGATCAAAGCGAATCAAGTCATTCAGCGATGCCGTACGCGGCGACTGCAAACGCAGCAACACGCACACCGCTTCCAGAATGGAGGTCTTCCCCTGCGCA
The DNA here is from genome assembly GCA_938082635.1 of uncultured Verrucomicrobiales bacterium. Classification (GTDB taxonomy): domain Bacteria; phylum Verrucomicrobiota; class Verrucomicrobiia; order Verrucomicrobiales; family DEV007; genus JAACDM01. Next base: position 17,758 of record CALLLI010000178.1, on the reverse strand, counting down.
TTCCCTCCGATGAACGCAGTTAGGCCAGGACCAACTTCCAAACGGAGGCTATCAAAGCAACGAAACTGGCTCAGTTTCAGCGTACGCAGCATGCTGCCGAGCCAACGCCAGCAGGCATCTTCCGGCAAGCAAGATCTGCCTCGAATCCAACTTACCGATCAGGAGTCTCATAGCGCACCCGATAGAAACGTTGTCCCGCCTGCTCGCGAGGCACAGCCATTATCTCTGATCGCACGCTCGGCGCGAATCCCCACTCCACATGCGCTTCCGGCTCAAGCCTAACCAGCGATTCCCAGCTATCAGCACGCAACGAACCACTGCGCTCAAGAATGGTAGCACGCCCCGCACGCTTAACCACACGAGCGCGAAGCTGCTCTCGCTCGAACGACCACACAGGCTCCAGGCCCACGAAATATTCACTTGGCATACCCACTCCCCAGGATCCGTCAGCCAACCGCACGGCAGCTTCGTCAGAGGCTAGCCGCGGTGTTGCCACCCAATCCACCAACGTCCGAGCTCCCATCTCTCCAGGAAACGTAAGATAGATCGTGTCGCCCTTCTTACGCAACGGGAACATTGCTGCCAAACCGTTCAGCAGCTTGTCCGCGAAGTAGACCCGCTGGGTCGCACCTGGCTCTAACATACCAGTTGCCGGGAAAATATAATCATCACGCCCATCGCTAAAAAAACTCTGTGTCACCGTCAGGCCTCGCAAGTCGATCGCAGTACCGCCATCGTTCCGCAGAGTGATGTAGTCAGGCGTGATGTTCCAGTCCTCCAGATCATCGAATGTGATCGTCTCATTGTCCGTAACCGCCTCGACAATCTTCAGCTTGCCCACCAACGGTTGAAGCGTTCCTAGCGTGTAAACCAATTCAAGCTGCTGACGATTCACCGCAAAGATCGGGTCGCGTGGCAGGTAAGTGTTCTTGTTATTCAGGTCAGTCGCCTCCACATAAAACTGCGCTTCCTCGCCCTCCATCATGGCGGGAAACTCGCCCGCAAAGAAGCCATCGAGCACGTCGCCATCGCCGTGCTGACCATCGTCGTAGAGCACCACGCGCTGCATTTCCTCAGCAGGATTCGTCAACGATTTGCACACCATGCTCAATGCAATGACACCCACATCATCATTGGCACGTGCCGTCACACGGAAAGGACGGTTGGGCTTCATCTCCGAGAAATCCACCCCCTTGAAGAAGACAGACGGCTCCAGTTCTCCATTGTCCACATTCGCATCGTCAATGTCTGGGAACATGTTATGACGGAAGGCATCCACGCCATCCTGGTAGCGAGAGAAGGATATGTTCTTCTCCATCGGCGGGTACGTCACGCGATCTAACTGATTCCCATTCGCATCTAGCAACTCCAAAGTTGTCCCCGAAGCTGGCAGCTTGAATCCCGTGTGCAAGCGAGACTGGTCAACGCGATTACTACAAAACAAGGTGAGCCGTTCCTTCGGGCCCAATAGGCCACCAACGAACGTAAACTCCTGAATCTCCTCATCGTCCGTCTCCGGCTGATCAATCCGGCGCAACTTCCAGCCCCTCATGTCGAGCCCTTGATCCAGGCCATTGAAGATCTCCACGCAATCCGGCGTCTCGGTTCCCGACCAATCAAAGCGATAGCGGCTATTGCTCGGCAAGATCTCATTGATGACCACCTGCGGCATCGGCGGCCTCTTCGGAGAACCCGTATACGGAGCACCTGCTTCAGGTGAACGGCTGCTCAATGCAATCCACAACGTATCTCCCGAGCCCACCAAATCCGTTAGTCCATCGCCATCTACATCACCCGCACGGATAAACGCTCCTGCCGGAACATCGACGGTGATCGCTGGATCAAAGGCGCCCGCCTCGTCGCCCTTCAAGATCGTCACGCACGAAAGAATACGACAAGATACCGCAAGATCGTCAATCCCATCGCCGTCCATATCGCCTTGCGTCAAACTTGAGGCGGGGAAATCGGTGCCCTTCAGAGGCTTCTCTTGCGGGATGAACGATCCGCTTTCACCGACTATCAAAAGCATTACCCCCTTGCCACTTCCTACTAACAGATCGAGATCTCCATCACCATTCGTATCGGAGGTCGTGATCTCCCGGGTCCCAAACTTGCTCTGCGAGACTGGAGGATAATCATAGCGCTTCCCGGTCTCCACCAGGAGATTGCCATCGCTCACATGCACGACCACATCTCCCGCATAACCAGCTCCCGCCAAATCGACAAAGCCATCCTGATTCCAATCTCCTGTCACCATGACACGCGACTCATAGGTAAACCGATCAACGCGCCTAAATTCGAAAGTCCCATCAGACTTTCCCTCACAGAACCCCACACGACAATCAAAGTAGCCCACCGCGTAGTCTAGCACGCCATCATTGTTGAAATCGGCAGCTTCCACGGCAAAAATGTTAGCTCCGCCCTCCGTCGGAATCCGCCGCGCCGCACCATAAGTCCCATTCGGCTCTGCCATACGCACGGTCACCGAGCCCGGCGCATACCCGCGCCTTCCCAGATTTGCAGTCATCACATCCTTAATACCATCGCCATTCAGATCACGTAGTTCGATCGCGCTGGGAAGCACCCCCATCGGATAAAACCGGGGGTTCTCTAACCGTCCACCCTTGCCAGAAAGGCGCACGCTCACATCACCAGACGAGCGATGCACTTGCACCACATCATCGCGACCATCTTGATTGAGATCCACCAGCTCCAAACCAGTCACCTCGCCACCCACCGGATACACCTGATCCAGCGATTCAAAGCCTACCTCCAAATCTGAGGCCAAGGCCACACTCACATCCATCGACTCGCGGTTGATGATAACAAAGTCCTACAAGCCATCATCATTGAGATGACCCGAAGCCATCTGACGTGGGCTCACACCCACCGGCATCTCAGTCACCGCCTCAAGCGTGCCTTCATTGTTCTTGTAGATGATAGTCCTATTAAAGTTTCGCAGCACGACCACTAGGTCATTCCAACCATCCCCATCGAGATCCACCACCTCAACATCGCGTGGCGCCCCTGGAATCGACAAAGATTGCCCTACCTCCCCTTGAACAATCTCTCCCCGAGTCCAAGCCAAGGCATCTAACCCATAGACACGGACGACACCGCCATCCTTGTTTGAAGCCACAATATCAGGAACTGCGCCCTCTTCCATCTTGCCCCCTAGCACCGCAACCTCCAGGTCATGCGGTTGCATGCCAAACGCCACCGTTGAGAACACCGTCAACTGCTCGTCCGTTTCCACCACCACACGTCCCTCAATCTCGTCGGCGTGCACCACGATAAGAGAATCCTTGGTCTCCGTAGGAGGACGCAATGTCCGAAGCGAATAGACAGGCTTGTAGCGCCAACCCCACTCTGGCAACCCATCGCCTAACAAGAGCGGCTCGCCAAACCCACCTGCACTATCACCATGATACACCGCCAAGCCCTGCTACCGCCCTGCTACCGCCAAGTCTAAGTGACCATCACCATTGAAATCACCCGATGCCACGTTTCTGGTGATCTCCCACGCGTCCAAAGGCGTTCCTAACCTGAACTGCTGGCCACCCTCATTCCATAGGAAATGAATCTTCCCCTCGATCGGAGCAGCCGTCACGATGTCAGGAAGTTCATCACCATTGAAATCCGCACAAATCAACTCGCGCAACGTCACCGCTCCCGTGGGGAAATGACGCGGCTCTGAAAACGCCAAGCCACCTGAACCAAAGGCCACGGAAACAGAACCATCCAGATTGCTCACCGCAAAGTCGAGCTTCCCATCCGCATCCAGATCTTCCAAACAAATGCTCTTGGGCCCCTCTCTACCCGTCTCCGACTCCGAAAGAGGATCACCGACCGCGATGCGATTGGCAAACTTCTGGAGGTTCTCAAAAAGCTGAGCCGATGCCGTGGAGGCGGCCAGACTCGCGAAAAACACAACAAGCAAGTGAGTTTTCATGGCAGAAGAAGATCTTAGGTTACTATGAATCCCAAGCCACGGCGATCCTTGATGTCACAATCTCGTCAATTTCGATGCGGCTTTGGTTCGATCAAGATCACCAACCCTGACAACACGCCGGCCAAGGCGCAACTCCACCAGAAGATGGCGGGATGCTGCCCATAGAGCATGAGCCCAAGAGCTGGTCCAAAGATCATCGAAATCGACCATACACAACCATTGCCGCCCATGTAACGGCCTCGCATGTCTGGTGGCGCGAGTTTCGAAACGAAGCTTCCAGTCAGAGGGAACGCAATCATCTCACCCAACGTCATCGTTGCCATGGCGATCGCTAACATGATCAACGATCCGCTCAGGCCGCTCAAGGCAAGCCCGATGCCTAACAAAGCAAAACCAAGCGCCATGACACGGCGAATAGGAAAGCGCTGAGTCACGCTCGTGATGGGCAGCTCGAATAAGATGATCAGCAGACCATTCATCGAGAGAAGGTAACCATAGACTTTCTTAGCGTATCCCAGATCCTCTACCACATACGTGCTGAATGTCGCATGTGTCTGCATGAGGATCATCCCAGGCCCAAACAGCGCTAACAAGAACAGTAAGTAGGCCCGGTCCTTTCGAATGATGCCAATCGCGCTCCACCACCCGCGACTCGCCTCCGAACTTTTCACCCCTTTCGGCAAGGCAAACCACGCAACAGCAGCAAAGAGCAGACAGGTCACGGCATCGCCAACAAAGAGCCAGAGCCACGAATGCGAGGCCAGCAATCCCGCAGTCGCGGGACCGAACATCCAACCGGCATTGAACGCGACACGGTAAGTCGCAAACGCTGCGGCGCGTTGCTCTTCCGGCACGAGATCCATCAAGAGAGCTGATGCCGCCGGGCGATACATTTCGCCAGAGAACCCGACGAGGAGAGTCAGCGTCAAAAGCGACGCAAAGGAGCTCGCCTGAGACAGCGCTAGTATCCCGATCGCCCCGAGCACCATCGACAGTACGATGGTCTTCCTTCTCCCGAAGGAATCCGCCAGTTGCCCGCCGACAGCCGAAGAGATGAGATTCCCCACGCCATACGCGCCGATGACCATGCCTATCTCGGACTTTGGATAGCCTTTATCCAACATGTAAAGCGTGAGGAAGGGCACCACAAAGGCACCGAACTTGTTCAAGAACGAGCCCAGGAAGAGAAACCACACCGCAGGCGGAAAGGTCCGCACCGTGGCGAGAAGCGAAGGAGGCGAATGTGAAGTCGGCATGAGCGCGAAACAATAAAAAGCCCTGCTCTCGGGAGAGGGCAGGGCGGCGGCAGTTCGAATGGAATCTAAAGAAGATGAACTGAGCTACCTAACCCTGAGGGTGGTCATGCCAATATACGGCAGGACAGTGAGGACAAGCCACATCATGAACGTGACACGGCGAGAGCTCTGTTTGCCCGTAAAAAGCGTCGCTCCCGTGTTCATCAAACTCAGAGTTGAGGACAAAGCACTCCTCGTCAAACACTTCTGCACATTGGACTCGCTGAGAGAGGCTCTAATCCTCTAGACTTCGTTATGAGCTTTATCCTAGCACTCGACCAAGGCACGACGAGTTCGCGCGCTATCGTCTTCGACGCCCAAGGTGAAATCGTTGGACAAGCGCAAAGCGAGTTCACCCAGCACTACCCTATGCCTGGCTGGGTAGAACACGACGCCAATGAGATCTGGGAAACCCAGCTGGGAGCAGCCAAGGAGGCCATCGCGGCAGCTGGCATCGCTGCGTCAGCAATCGCCGGAATCGGCATTACCAATCAACGTGAGACCGTCGTCGTCTGGGATCGCAAGACGGGCGAACCCATTGCCCCAGCCATCGTCTGGCAAGATCGACGGACGTCCGATTTCTGCGCTGCGAACAAGGAGGCCTGGGAAGCCAAGATCACGGAACGCACCGGTCTGCTTTTGGACCCCTACTTCTCAGGAACCAAGCTGAAGTGGTTACTCGATAACGTCGATGGTGCCCGAGACCGTGCCCGCGCAGGTGAGCTGATATTCGGAACAATAGAGACGTGGCTCATTTGGAAACTCACCGACGGAAAGGCACATGCCACTGATGTGAGCAATGCTAGTCGCACCTTACTGATGAATATCGGGACACTTGAATGGGATAACACATTGTTAGAGTGGCTAGACGTTCCAACCGAGATGCTTCCCAAGATCGTGGGGAATAGTGAGATCGTCGGAGAATGCGCTTTGTTCGGAGACACCATTCCCATCGCTGGAATGGCAGGCGACCAGCAAGCCGCCCTATTTGGCCAACTCTGTGTCGACGTTGGCATGGTCAAGAACACCTACGGCACTGGCTGCTTTCTCTTGATGCAGACGGGCGACAAGCAGGTGCCTTCCAATCATCGCTTGCTCACCACCGTCGCGTGGAAATTAGGCGACGCTCCCTGTCAGTATGCCCTTGAAGGCTCGGTCTTTGCTGCGGGCTCCGTCGTGCAGTGGCTGCGCGATGGCCTCAAGCTCATCGAGAAAGCCGAGGACGTGAATGCGCTCGCGATGAGCGAGCCAGACAATGGTGGAGTCTACCTCGCACCAGCGTTCTCAGGACTGGGAGCACCTCACTGGGATCCGTATGCGCGAGGACTCATTGCAGGCCTCACTCGTGGCAGCTCCTCGGGACACCTTGCACGCGCCGCCTTGGAGTCCATTGCCTTTCAAGTAGATGATGTCATCCGGGCCATGAAAGCAGACACCGGCCAGCCCCTAGCAGAGGTACGCGTGGATGGCGGCGCCTCAGAATCCGATCTACTCATGCAGATACAAAGCGATCTGTTAGACTGCGACATTGTCCGAACCTCCACCGCCGAAACCACCGCACGCGGCGCCGCCTTTCTAGCGGGCCTCGCGACAGGCGTCTGGAAAGACACGGACGAGCTACGAGACCTATGGAAGGAAGCACGTCGATTCCTTTCCGCAGGAACGGCAGAAGAAACTTCCAAGTTACGCAAAGGATGGACAGCAGCCGTAAAACGTAGCCTGCGCTGGGAACTAGAGTTGGAAGCCGAAGACGACCAAGCTTAGACATTCTCCGAGAAACGAGAGAACTGGCCCCTCTTCGAATTCGTAGCAACCCACAAAGCCGCAATCAACGCGTAGGATAGTCATTCCTGACCGTCCCTCACGTCGATTCAGCCCCATGGAAACAACGACGGCCCAAAGAATAGCTTGTCAGCCGAGTCGTAACCTGTTCAGCATCAGGAGTTATGAATCCTATCGTTGGCGAGATTATTGGAACCATGGTCCTCATCGTGATGGGTTGTGGCGTGTGCGCTTCAGGATCCCTCACAGGGACCTTTGCCAAAGGAACTGGATGGCTGTTAGGATCGATCGGTTGGGGAATGGCCGTCACCTTGGCCGTGTTTGCGGTGGGTGACATCAGCGGCGCCCATCTAAATCCCGCCGTTACCCTAGCACTCGCCACTACCGGCGACTTCGCCTGGGGCGACGTCGCTGGCTACATCACAGCTCAGTTCGCCGGAGCCTTTCTCGGTGCAGTCATCGTCTATTTCCACTACTTGCCACACTGGGGCCAGACCGAAGATCCTGCCACAAAGCTCGGCGTCTTCTCCACCAGCCCCGGCATTGCGCACGCGCCCTCCAACGCGCTTAGCGAGTTCATCGCCACCTTCATGTTCGTATTGGCGCTGCTAGCCATCGGAGCCAATGAATTCACCGAAGGCCTCAAGCCTCTCATCGTTGGTCTCTTGGTCATGGCCATTGGCAATTCACTAGGAAGCACCACCGGCTACGCCATCAATCCCGCAAGAGACCTCGGCCCAAGGATCGCCCACGCCCTCCTCCCCATCGTAGGTAAAGGGCATTCCAACTGGGGCTACTCATGGGTGCCCGTCGTCGGTCCGATCCTTGGCGGCGTCTACGCTGCGCTCTTCTACCAAGCCGTCTTCAAGAATTCCGTTAGCGCTGCATTCTGGATAGCCACGGCATCCGTACTCGGCTTCATGGCCGCGACTGCCCTGGCCACACGCAGACCTTCTGAAGCGTAGAACGTTCCGCTAGGAAAGTTGGCGGAACTTCTCTTCCACTAACTGGCCTACCATAGCTTCGATCGCTTCGTGCTTAAGCTTGCCGAAGACTTCGGCTGCGAAGCCATAGGTGATCAGCTGCTTGGCCGTTTCCGTAGGAATGCCGCGCGCATTGAAGTAGAAGACATCTTCGTCCGTGATTGGGCCGCTGGTCGAACCGTGGCTGCACTTCACTTGATCCGCATTGATCTCAAGGCCAGGCATGGAGTTGGCCTCGGCTTCGTCACTGAGAAGAAGGTTACGACAAGTTTGATAGGCATCCGTGTAATGGGCACCGACGTCGACCTTGATGAGCCCAGCAAAGACACTGCGAGACTGATCATAGAGCGCATTTTTGTAGAGAAGATCACTCGTCGTGTGGGCCTCCCCGTGATGCTGAAGCGTCCGCTGATCGACTTGTTGCTTCGACGAAGGAACCGAAACAGAAAGCATGTCGCTATTCGCACCTTTGCCAGAAAGATGACTGACACTTTCCGTGCGAGACCAGGCAGATCCTATCTGCACCTGCAGGCTCTTCACATCGGCATCGGCGCTAGCGAGCGTCGACGAAATATGGATGTTCGATGACGTCGTGCTGAGACTTTGGCAAGCCACATAGCGGAGCTTGCTGCCGCGACCGGCCACGAGATCTACCACTGCGCAGGAAAGACCAGCTTCTGATTCCGAAGCCGAACCGTAGTAATCCACGACGGTCACCTTGGAATTCTCACCAGTGACGATGAGCGTATGCGGGAAAACGCTAGAATTCTCGCCACTGACCCAATGATAAGCTTCAATCGGCAAAGTAATCTCAACGCCCGCTGGCACATAAATGAAGAGACCACTCTTGGCGCGGCTCTTGTGCAGCTGCGCAAACTTCTCGGAACCGAGAGTCGCATCCTGCGTCATGAAGTGCTCTTGCAAGAGCTGCGCGTGTTTCTCCACGGCTTCCGCTAGTGGCAGACAAATGAGGCCGTCCGCTTCGGGGCGATCCGCATATGCGAGAGACTCATTGGCAAAGACAAACTTGCCAGAGGTCTTTTCAAGTTTGCTCGACCGAACGATGAGGCCTTTGACGGTAGCCTCATCCAACGACGCTGCCGTTTGAAAAGCCTCTAGGGCAGCAGCGCGTTTGAGATCGGCAAAGCGCCAAGGCTCATCCGTCCGCTTCGGCAAGGGCAACGCTGAAGACGCTTCCCAGGCAGAACGTTGCAGGTCTTGATACCACTGTGGCAAACCAGTGGCTCCGAAATCTGGAGCGGTGGTGAGCACAGAGGATGGTTTCGTTTCTGTATCAGCAATCACGTAATCGAATAATGGAACAATGGAACAGTTTAATAAAAACGTTAGACACTAACCGACCGAACCTTCCATCTCCAAGTCGATGAGGCGTTTCAGCTCGACGCTGTATTCCATCGGAAACTCACGGACGAGATCATTGACAAAGCCATTCACACTCAAGCTCATGGCTTCTGCCTCAGAAAGACCGCGTTGCTTCATGTAAAAGATCTGGTCTTCGCTAACTTGGCTAACACTGGCCTCGTGCTGCGTGGCGTGTTGATTGCCACGCACAGTGATCGCAGGATAGGTATCCGTCTTGCTCTTAGTATTGATGAGCAAGGCATCACACTCGGTGTTGTTCTTACAGCCTTTGAGATGCTTAGGGATGTGGACCTGACCACGGTAGGTGGAGCGACCTTTGCCCACACTGATGCTTTTAGAAACGACATTGCTAGTCGTCTCATCAGCCGCGTGAATCATCTTCGCCCCCGTGTCCTGATGTTGACCATCATTAGCCAATGCGATGCTGATCACTTCGCCACGAGCCTTGCGGCCTTTCATGACCACACCAGGATATTTCATGGTTAGGCGGGAACCAATATTACAATCGATCCAGCGAATCTCGGCGTTCTCATGAGCGACGCCGCGCTTGGTCACCAAGTTGAACACATTGGCGGACCAGTTCTGGACCGTGATGTATTGGATCTTGGCGTCCTTCATGGCGACGAGTTCCACCACCGCACTGTGTAGCGTGGTGGTCTCAAACTTCGGCGCTGTGCAGCCTTCCATGTACATCACCTCGGAACCCTCGTCACAAATGATAAGCGTTCTCTCAAACTGACCAAAGTTCTCCGCATTGATGCGGAAATAAGCCTGGAGCGGATGACTCACCTTCACCCCGGGAGGCACGTAGATGAAGCTGCCACCGCTAAAAACCGCACTATTAAGTGCAGAGAATTTATTGTCCGAAGTCGGGATAACCTTGCCAAACCACTTCCTAAAGATCTCAGGATGCTCGCGAAGGCCTTCCGTGCTGTTCACGAAGATCACGCCTTCCTTCTGCAAGGACTCCTTCACATTGGAATAGGCCGCCTCACTATCAAACTGCGCTTCCACACCAGCGAGGAACTTGCGCTCTTGCTCGGGAATGCCGAGACGCTCGAACGTCTCCTTCATGTCGTCAGGCACATCGTCCCAACTACGCGTCGGCTGTTGGCCGTGTGCTAGGTAATAACGAATTTTGTCGAAATCGATCTCTTTGAGATCGTCGCTCGCCCAATGCGTCGGCATTGGCTTGTCACGGAAGATCTTCAAGGCACGATGACGGAATTCACGAATCCATTCCGCCTCTTTCTTGACTCCGGAAATGTAGTCGATCGTCTTATCGGTCAGACCGACACCCGCATCAAACTCGTGGGACTCGGGGTAACTGAAATCACCGACACTGCGGTCGATGTCAATGGCACTGGTAGCTTCTGCTGCGCTCATGTTAGATATTGGTTAGGCTGCGGTTTCGTCGAGGACCCAATCATAGCCGCGTTCTTCGAGTTCGAGAGCGAGGCTTTTATCGCCGGAGCGGATGATCTTGCCGCCTTTCATGACGTGAACCACGTCAGGCACGATGTAATCGAGTAAACGTTGGTAGTGGGTGATGACGAGGAAGCCACGCTCAGGCGAACGCATGCGATTCACACCTTCAGACACGACCTTCAAGGCATCGATATCGAGACCACTATCCGTTTCATCAAGCACGGCGTAAGAAGGCTTCAACATCGCCATTTGGAGGATCTCATTGCGCTTCTTCTCACCACCGGAGAAGCCTTCATTCACAGCGCGACCGGTGAATTTGCGATCCATTTCGAGCTTATCCATCTCAGCGTAGAGCTGCTTGTAATAAGCCACCGCATCGAGTTCCTCGCCTTTCGGCAAACGCGCTTGAAGTGCGGCCCGAATGAAATTGGCATTCGTCACACCTGGAATCTCATGGGGATACTGGAACGCCATGAAGAGACCTTCGCGAGACCGCTCATCGGCTTCCATTTCTAGCAAATCGACACCGTCCATAGTAATCTTACCACCAATGACCTCGTAGTCCTCGTGACCTGATATCACTTTTGCCAATGTACTCTTGCCAGAGCCATTGGGGCCCATGATGGCGTGTACTTCACCTTTGGGGAAGGTCAGGTTGAGGCCTTTGATGATAGGCTGATCACCAATGTTCACTTTCAGGTCGCTAATTTCGATACTCATTTGAGGTGGTTCTGTCTTGTCGATGGGATGGAGGGGCGTTCTAAAAAAGAATTTACGCTTCTAGAGGAGCGTCGGGAGCACACTGTGGGCAGGTTCCACGAAGGGTAACTTCCAACCGAGTCACTTCGGCTCCCTGTGGTAATGTGATCGTTTCCGAAAGACGCTGGGCATTGTCTAAGGGCACATCAGAAACTTGCCCGCAGGTCTGACAACAGAAGTGCGCATGATCTGCGAGGTTGGCGCAGTAACGGGACGACTCGCGATCTAGGTTCACTTGGCGGACAAGGCCGCTCCGCGTCATCGCCTCCAAACAGTTATAGACCGTGGCCAAGGAAATCGTCGGCATGGCGTCCTTCACCTGGAAGAAGACTTCGCTCGCACTCGGATGATCTTGGCGAGACATCAGCACGTCATAAATCTGCCGTCGCTGAGGTGTCATCCGGAAATCTCCCAGATCGGGTCCGGGGGCGGCCTCGGCGTCGGAAGACTGCAATGGATTGTGCGGGGTCTCTTGAGCCATTAGACGTCAATTAGAACGGTTCTAAGTTGAGATCAAGAATTATTCTAAGTTGTCTAATAACTCACTCCGGCCGTCCAGACCGGCAAGATTTCGATCATCCTTGAGAAATCCTCTCACTTTCGAGAAACACCTGCTGGAAACCGAGCCTCCATCCCCGCCTTCCGTCAGCTCACAGCCGGACTGCTGTCATGAACCCACGATCGGCTAAGGTGTCCTCATAGCCCCCCACACGAAACCCAGCCTCCTCCAGCAAAGCACCATACTCCGAAGGCGTGTAGCACTTGCCCTGGGTCACTTGCATCAGAAGCGCGGAATACGCCGCCGCGGGAATCGATCCCGTCTTAGCATCATTGACGAAAACCTCGTGAATGATGACCAACCCTCCCGGAGCAAGCGATTCGGCCGAGCGCCTCAGAACCGCACTCACTTCAGGAATGTCCCAATCGTGCAAGACATTGGATAGCAAATGCACATCCGCTTTTGGCCATGGATCCTCAAACATGTTCGCCGTGACAACCTGCACACGTTCTTTCAGGCCATGTCGGTCTAAGACTTCTAACGCAATCGCATCGACCGGCGCCTGCTCCATGACGATCCCGCAAAGCTCAGGATGAGCTGCCAGCAACGTCGCCGTGTAAATGCCTGACCCACCACCAACGTCTAACACTTGCCTTCCTCCTTCTAGCAAAGGCCCGACTGCCTTTGCCAATGCCTGCCCCAAAGCAAGCCCTCGACAATCCATCGCCGCCGTGAAGCCTTTGGCAAAGACGTCGTCATGCATCGCCTCATGCCAATCGTCTTGGTCTTCCAAGGATGCCCAATTGGCCGGCTTACCCGTTTTGAGGACCTTCAGATAATCCAGCGTCACCGGGCGATCCTTCATGGAATCATAGTAAGCCCCGAGAAAGAAAGGAGACTCTCGAACCAAGTGTTCTTGCGCAGTCGCAGACACTTGATGACGCCCCTCTGCATCCGTTAGAATAAACCCATAGGCGCGACACAGCGTCAGGAGAACATCGACGGGACGCGCAGCAAACCCAAAGTGCGCGCAGATATCCGCATCGGTCACACAGGAATTTCCAGCAAGCCAGGTGAAGAAATCAACGTGTGAAATCGCTGCTGCCATGAGATCAGCCGCATACAAGCCATCACGCAACTGCAACACCGCGGTCGGATCCGTGTGCGGCGCTTGCGTCAGGAAAGGATTCATTCTTGAATGCGATCTAAAGCCCGCAGACTCGCATCACGCAGTGCGGCATCTCCTGAAATGTCTAACGAGATCGCGCGAAGCTTATCGACATTCCGAAACTCCGGTTCCCAAAGATCCGCCAGCAACGTCTTCGATGGCACACTAAGAAGATCAAAGAAATCACCATAGAGGTCACGCTTTGCATCGCGGCCCAATAAAACAAACAGCTTAGGCGCAATCTCCAGAAGCGCGTTTCCACGACTACTGAGTGATTGGCGACACAAGGCAACACGCTGCTTCTCGTCATGCTTCGCCCATTCGTAGAGCGCTGCTAGTCGAACGGAACCAAGGGAAGGATCGACGGCTAGACGACGTAACATCTCCAAACCTGCGGTGATATCGGCAGCCTCCCCATCCAAACCGTGAGCAGCAGCAGCAAGCTGAGCCAAAGAACGTTCTCTACTAAGAGAAGAATCCACCTTAAACGCTGACAAAGCCGCCAAAGCTCGCCTCCCACCGATTTGTCCGAGAGCATGAATCGCTGTCCGCCGGATCGCTTTGTCATCCAATGACTTTGCGATCGTCGCAATGACAGGCACTGACTCCACATCTCGACGCCGTCCTAGCGTTGCCATGAATTGACCTTTCAGCGCATTCTCCACAAGAGGCAGCGCTTCGCGTAACATCGGATTGATATCCGAAGACTCTTTCTCCTGCAACGCCATGCACGCCTCCTGAGACAATCGCGGATCTCGAATCACGGCGAGCAAGTTCTGAATGCCTTTCGCCCCACCCACATAACGCAAGCCTCGGCAGGCCAGGATACGCGCATCCGCAGTACTCGATCGGGACACTAGGATATTGATGAGCGTTCGTTCGCCCGCATCGCGTTCGCGCTGCAAGGGGTTACGTAGCTGCGCTTCGAGGGCATTCCACGCCACTCGAGGACGCCCAAATTCGTAACGGCTGAGACGATCGATCTCAGTCTGAGCCATGATCGGGCTCAAGAGAGAGACCATCAGGGCGAGCCAAGCAAGTATGCGCATCCTATTCATGAAGCATCCAGGGTTCTCTAAACGGCACCTCTAACAAATTCGCAGCCATAGGATCTTCAAAAACCGTCTCGGTCTTCGACCGCCACGAGATCGGACGACCAGAAGTCAACGCCAGCATGCCCAGATGCCCAATCGAAGCCGCTCGGTGCGCTCCCTCACATGGCGCTATGGTAGGGCGACGTGTTCTCACCGCATCCAGGAAATCCTGCCAATGATCTTGTCCACGCTCATTGAACTTCGCCATGGCCCAGTCATTTGCGGCGTCAGTGCGCAGAAGTTCGTTGGAACTCGCAAGCAACTGGTTCTCATTGACGTAGATCCACCCCTCATCCCCATGCCATCGAATTCCAGGAGCCAGACTACTACTCACATGCATGGTGAGATCATTGACAAAATAGGCATCAATGTCATACTTCCCAGGCACATTGTAGATGGGATGACTCGTAAACTCCCCACTAGCCTCAACCTTAAGAGGGCCTCCTTGATCCAAGCCGAGCGACCAAAGAGCCACATCGACATATTGGCCCACCCAGGACATGAGTTGCCCGCCACCGAAGGCCTGGTGCCATCGCCAGTTCTCGTGCACGCGCCCAGGATGATAGGGAATCCAAGCGGCAGGGCCTAACCAGAAATCATAATTGAAGCCAGCAGCATCTTGAAAGAAGGAGCCTTTCGATTCCCCAGTGAGATCCACCAAGCCGCCATACGTACCAATCTCGACCGATCGCGTCACCCCCAAACGCCCACTCGATATCAACCCACAAGCCCGCTGAAAGAGCGCATTCGAACGCAGGACATTGCCTGATTGCAACACACGTCCGTAGCGTGTGACCGCATTACAAAGCGCACGCCCCTCCACAATGCTATGCGCGAGCGGAGTCTCACCATAAATGTCGATCCTAGCCTCCGCACAAGCAATGCCGATCAACGCATGCCAGTGATTTGGCACAGCGATAAAGACCGCATCAATGCCACCAGCAGCGATGAGTTCGCGAAAGTCCTCATAGCCCTTCGTATCGTCATTCTGATAGGCTTCATCCACCAACCGTTTTCCACTGTTCCGATGGACTTCATCGACATCAACCAAGGCCACGACACGTACATCTGTCCGCAGCAGCAATTTCTCGAGGTGCGCTAGTCCCCGTTTCCCCAAACCAATCACCGCGACTTGAAGACGATCATTCGCCGACTCCTGTCCAGACAACTTTGGCAACCAGAGTTGAGGCGTCGCCACACCGGTTCCAGCAAGCAACGTGTGCTGGAGCCATCGTCTTCGTGTCAGGGTGGAGGATGTGTTTGCCATAGGCTGTGTGAAGGCCACCATGGCCGAGCCCTTCTCGCATTTCAAGGGCCCAGACGAAAGGAAGTCGCTTGCCGCCCAAGCAATCTCTCCCAAGTTAGCTCGTGAACGCTTATCAAGACCTCGTCAAACGCCACGAAGAAATCGCTCTCCTCCAAGCCTGCAATGCCCTGCTCTCCTGGGACCAGGAAACCAACCTTCCTGCAAAGGGCGTGGCCTACCGCGCTCAGCAACGGGCCGCTCTCAGCGAGAAAGTCCACGAACTCAAAACCAGCGAAGACGTCACAAGATGGCTAGACGCTTGTCAGGATGACTCGGATGGCGAGGCCAGCGCAAACGCCCAGTGGTGGAGACACGCCTACGAACGCGCTCGAAAGATCCCCGCCAGCATGGTTGGCGAATTCGAAGAAGTCACCAGCCTTGGCCTCGCAGCCTGGCAGGAGGCCCGAGAGAAAAGCGACTTCGCCCTCTTCCAACCGCACCTTCAGAAGATCGTCGATTTCAATCGCCAAATGGCCGACCTCTGGGGCTACGAAGAGTCGCCTTACGACGCCTTGTTAGAAGAATACGAACGTGGTGCCACCGCCAAGAATCTCGCAGTGCTCTTCGCAGACTTAAAGGGCCCGTTAGTCGAACTCGTCGAGGCTGCCATCGCCAAGTCTGCCGATCAGCCCCCACGTTCACTCCAAGGCGACTACCCCATCGAGGCACAGCAAGCATTCAACCTAGAAGTCTGTCAGGCTCTTGGCTTTGATCTGGACGCCGGCAGAATCGATACCGCTGCGCATCCCTTCTGTTCACGGCTCGCGCCGAATGACACGCGACTCACCACGCGCTATGACCTCAGTGACTTCACCAGTTCCCTCTTCGGCGTACTGCATGAAACAGGGCACGGCCTTTACGAACAAGGGCTACCTCAAGACAAACATGCTCTCCCCAGTGGTACCTCCATATCGTTAGGCATCCACGAATCCCAGTCGCGTCTCTGGGAGAACCAGATCGGACGTAGCCGCGCCTTCTGGGAACACTGGCTCCCGGTCGCACAGAAGCACTTCCCAAGCCTAACCGATTGGACACCAGAAGACGTGACGCGCGCGGTCAATCAAGCCGAGCGCACGTTCATCCGAGTGGAAGCAGACGAGGTCACCTACGACTTACACATTCTTCTAAGGTTCGAACTCGAAAAGCAGCTCATCGAAGGCACCCTCACCGTCGCCGACTTGCCTGAAGCCTGGAACGCATCATTCAAAAACCTAACGAACCTAACGGTGCCCGACCATGCCCACGGCTGCCTCCAAGACATTCACTGGAGCATGGGAGCCCTCGGTTACTTCCCCACCTACAGCCTAGGCAATCTCAATGCCGCTCAACTGCACGCCGCGGCACTCGAACAAACGCCAGGATTGTCAGACGACCTTGCACAGGGCAACTATGCCAGTCTTCTACATTGGCTACAGACAAACGTTCACGCCCACGGCAGCCAGCTTCTACCCGACGAACTGATGACTCGGGCGACAGGCCGATCCACCGATAAGACCCCCTATTTGGAACACTTGAGAGAACGCTACATTCATTGAGAATAGATCTGTATGGAGCAGCGCTCTATCAGTTCCCACTCGCCTTAACACGCAATGAAAGCGAGGCCCGCGATCTCCTGCAAGATGTCTTTGTCAAGCTAGCTTGAACGTATCCGAAAAGGGGTATGGCCGGGTATGCTCCCAATCTGATTTTCACTGGATTGATGGATTTTATAACGCATGCTTGCGTAGTGTGTTGGTGAATTCCTAACCGAACTTGATCTATCACTGTCCATGTCTTTCAAAGACGCTGCCAGTCTTGTCCGTACGTTTCTCTTCTGTTTTGTCTCTGTAACATTCCAATTCGTTAGGAGACTTTCTGCCTTCCCCCGGGCAATCCGGCGTTCCATCTCTTGCCGTTCTCTTCTTCGTATTTCTGTTTCCGCAAGTTCACAATTTTTATTGCGTTGTAACTGATCACTTTCTCCAGGAGCTCTCCTCGCACATTCTCAATTCCACAGGTGGCTAGCTGACCAAATCTCTCCGCTGCCTTCAACACCCCGATTCCCGATTCGGCTCCGTTGCGCTCTCTTCGAGCTTCCTGATAGGGCTCGGAATTCCACTTCTCTTCTCC
>CALLLI010000177.1 GCA_938082635.1 uncultured Verrucomicrobiales bacterium | reverse complement strand
CTTTGGAATGAAGCGATCTGAGAGTCCGGCGCGTTCTGGGCGAGAGCGTTTCTGGATCACGGTCTTCGGCATTCTCAGCAATGTCTACAGACTCGTGGTGTTCACAGGGATTCTTCTCTTTGTGGCGGACCGATTCCTCATCCTTGGCGTCATCATGGCCGTCCTGTGCTTCGTGGGGTGGATTGTTCTGCCGTTAGTTAAACTTGCGCGATACCTCTTTGCGGATCCCGAATTGGATCAGCATCGTAAACGGGCTCTTTGCGTCACAGCGCTCTTGGTCGGTGGTGTTCTCACGTTCCTTCAACTTGCACCCTTTCCTAGTCACTTTCGTGCTCCGGGAGTCGTGCAGGCAAAGACGAGGAGTGAAGTTTATGCCTCAGCGAGTGGACGGATTGCCGAAGTGCTTGTGAATTCAGGGTCGACCGTAGAAGCGGGACAAGTGCTTGCTCGACTCGTGAGCAAAGATCTCGAATACGAGATCACTCGTGCGGAAGCGGCGAAGGCGGAGATCGAGGTTCAGATGCTCGCGGCGATGGAGCAGGATCCCAGTGTGATGAAGCCACTCACCTATCAGATGGCAAGCGCCGAGAAAGTTCTAATTCGCCTGCATAAGCAGGAGGCGAACCTCGTGGTCAAAGCAGCTCATGCAGGGATCTGGGTGTCGCCTCAGCTCAATCAGCGATTGCAAACTTGGGTGGCTCAGGGTTCTCCCCTAGGTTTGTTGTTAGATAACACGGCCTTCGTCTTCCGTGCTACGGTTGATCAGGATGATGCCAACCGTCTGTTCAATCGAGAACTTGAGGGCGTGGAAGTAAGACTCTTTGGGCAAGCGGGAGAGGTGTTAGCCATTGGTAACCTCGATGTGATCCAGGGTGACCGGCGGCAGTTGCCTTCGGCCGCGCTAGGATGGCAAGCTGGTGGAGAGGTGGCCACCATGATCGACGATCCGAATGGCCGACAAGCGGCGGAGCCGTTCTTTGAAGTTCGCGGTGATGTCTTCCAATCGGGCAGTGCCATTCTTAGTCATGGGCATGCTGGAAAGATTCGATTTCCTGTGGGGGACGAGCCGCTCTTGCCACGGGCCGTTCGAAGGGTTCGTCAGGTCCTACAGAAACGTTATCAGTTGTGATGGCGACGCAGATTCAAGAACTCGTCCCGCTACATCGAGGGGCAGATTCGCTTGTCCATGGCGCGATGGGTGCCTGGCGACGAAGAGGTGCGACCGCGCGAGAGTTGCGTCGACATGCGGAACGTGTAGAAGCGCTTTCCTCACAGGTTGAAGCGTTGAGCGAAGCGGATTTACAAGAGCGTCTACAAACGTGCCAAGAACAGTGTGCGCGAAAGGCTCGCCACCTCGATGATGGGCTTCTGGTAGAGACGATGGCAGCACTACGCGAAGCGGCAGCCCGGCAGTTGGGCTTGCGCGCCTACGGTGTGCAAATCATGGGTGTCCTGGCATTGAACGAAGGTCGGCTAGCGGAGATGGCCACAGGTGAGGGAAAGACCTTGGTGGCCGCACTTGCCGCAGTGCTCAGCGCTTTCCGCCGTCGTCCGTGTCATGTGATCACGGTCAATGATTACCTCGTGACTCGCGATGCGAAGCGGATGCGTAAGTTCTTTGAGTTCTGTGGCCTCACTAGTGGTGCCATCGTGGCGACCATGCCTCCGGCCGAGAGGCAGCAGGTTTACCTTGGTGATATCACGTATGTCACCAGTAAAGAAGTGTTAGCTGATTTCCTCAGAGATCAGTTGGCCTTTGGCGTGGAGTCTCCTAGTGAACGTCTTGGTAAGGCGAAGCGGCGACGCGTGTTGGAACGAGGGCTGCGTGCAGCGATCGTTGATGAAGCGGATTCTGTCTTGGTCGACGAAGCTGTGACGCCGCTGATTATCTCGCAGACGCGTGAGAATGCTTCCCTGAGCGATGCTTCGCAAGGAGGCGTGACACTGGCCGATCAATTTACTGAAAGGGAAGACTATGACGTGAAGGCCTCGCGACGAGAGATCACCCTAACCGAGGTTGGTCAAAGAAAGCTCGACGAGCTTGGAGGAGATCTTGGTGGGCTTTGGAAGGCGCCACAGCGTCGTTGGGAACTTCTACGAAGTGCGTTAGTAGCACGCTCTTTCTACCAGAAAGATAAACAGTATATCATCAAGGATGGGAAAGTGATCATCGTCGATGAGTTTACCGGGCGACCGATGCCTCAGCGGACGTGGCGGCAAGGCCTTCATCAAGCCATCGAGGCCAAGGAGGGAATGGAGATCACGGCGCCGAGTGAGACGGTGGCGCGGATGAGTTTTCAACGCTTCTTTCGGAGTTATCGATACCTCTCTGGAATGACGGGCACGGCTCAAGAAGCAGCTTCGGAGTTCTGGCATATTTACCAAAGGCCCGTGGTTCGTATCCCGGTGAATCGAGCGTGTCAGCGGCAAACGCTGCCGGCGCAGGCATTTCGTGGTGCGGAGGAGAAATGGCGCGCGGTGGTCGAGAGTATTCGCGAGATTCACGCCACTGGTAGGCCGATTCTTGTCGGGACGCGAAATGTGGAGGCGAGTGAGTTGCTTTCTCAGCAATTGCTCGCGGAAGGCTTGGCTTGTCAGGTGCTCAATGCGGCGCGTTTGGGGGAGGAAGCTCTGGTCATTTCTAAGGCCGGTGAGACTGGCAGGATCACCATCGCGACGAACATGGCAGGACGCGGAACGGACATTGTGTTAGATGAAGATGTGGTTCGTGAAGGCGGCTTGCATGTCATGTCTACGGAAGCTCATGAGTCGCCGCGGATTGATCGTCAGCTCTTTGGTCGCGCCGGACGGCAAGGTGATCCCGGGAGTTCACAGTTGTTCTTCAGTGTGAAGGATGAGCTCTTTCAGATACATCTCAGCGCGCGTGAAAGGCAGTGGTTGCCGATGGGGGTGGCTCTCAGAAAGGCGCAGGCTCGCGCACAGAGTCAGGCCTACAAACAACGGCGGCGTGTCTTGCAGATGGATGATTGGTTGGACAATGCCCTTTCATTTGCCTCTTCTTAGGTCATGCGATGGCTACTTCTTATCTGTGCGGTAACGTTTGCGAGTTGTGCCACGCGTCCGGGCGAGTTGAAGGATTTCCAGTCTGATGGCTGCTCAGCCTTTCCCGATGGCTCGTTGAGCCATCCTCAGCAATGGCAGGCGCATTGTGTGAAGCACGATCTTGCCTACTGGCAGGGCGGTACGCGTGAGCAACGCCGTGAGGCAGATCGTGAGTTGATGCACGGTGTCCGTGCGGAGGGGCATCCGGTGTTGGCACGTTGCATGTACCTTGGTGTACGAATCGGGGGTGTTCCGTGGTGGCCGACTCCATGGAGATGGGGCTTCGGGTGGTCCTATCCGCGTGGCTATGGGGTGCTGAGTCCTGATGAACAGCGCCAAGTCAATGAGCGCAGTGCCGCAATGAAGAGTGATCTGCCGAACTCCGTTTTCGGATTGTCTTATGATTGTAAGTAGGTGGATAATGAATACGTCCGACCACCTCTTCTACCATGAATCTCACGCGCTCAATCATCTGTCTTTCCCTCGCGGTCACCGCCTCGCTCTACGCTGGGACTTTGCCAGAAGTGCTCTCTGTCAAGGTCACCAATACGAGGGCTGATTGGTTTTACATCGAGGAGCTCGAAATACTCAACACTGATGGTGTCGACGTCGCTTCGTTAGACTTTGGAACGACCGTTGAAGTCTCAGAGGATGCCGCCTTTGGTTCGGTGCCGGATGGGGCGATTGATGACGTTGTTGGGGAGGCTTGCTGTGCTTCGGGATTCCATTCTTCGTCGAGCGCTGGTGAGCAAAGTTTCACTATCACCTTTCCTTCAGCTCAGACGATCACGGGAGAGATTCGCGTGTGGAACCGGCAAGACGGGTGTTGTGGTGAGCGCCTTGATGGGATGCGCTTTGAATACTTTTCAGATGCCAATGGAACCGGTGATTTGATTGGAGGCCAGGAGATCAATGATCTCGCTCTGGAGTTCACTGACATTGATACAGAGGTGGGGGCAACTTTTGAAGTGACCAATCCGGACACAGACGCGGATGGCGATGGCTTGACCAATCGCTACGAAACGGACAATGGGCTCGACCCAAATGATGGCACGGGTGACAACGGTGCGGATGGTGACTTCGATATGGATGGTTCGACAAACGCCGAGGAGTTCGCGCGTGAGACGAAGCCTAACGTCGCCGATACGGATGCTGACGGCCTCGTAGATGGTGCTGAGACGGGAACAGGTAGCTGGGTTAGTGACCGTGATACAGGAACGGACCCGTTGAACGCTGATACTGACGACGATTCATTGCTCGATGGCGTGGAAACCAACACTGGTGCGTTTGCCGATCAGGCGAATACGGGGACAAATCCGCTCTTAGCGGATTCAGATGCCGACGGGATTGCGGATGGCCGTGAATTGGAGTTTGGGACAGATCCTAATGATGCCGAGAGCAAGCCTGTCATTCGAGTGGCCATCTCTGGTGTGAAATCGGTTCGTATCACCAATTCACAGGTCGGTTGGTTTTATCTCGAGGAGCTGGATCTTCGCAATTTCGCTGATGAAGATGTGGCGTCGGTCGACTTTGGAACCACGGCAGTGGCTAGTGAGATTCCCGGCTTTGGTGGACGAGCAGAGGGGCCGATCGATGATGTCTTCGGAAACTGTTGTGGAACAGGCTATCATTCATCGACTGAAGAGGGAGAACAAACGCTGACATTCACCTTTCCTACGTCCCAGGATTTGATGGGGGATATTCGAGTGTGGAACCGTCAGGATGGCTGCTGTCTTGAGCGGCTCGACGCCATGTTGTTTGAGTTCTTTGATGGTGACGAGGGCACTGGCAAGTTGCTTGCAGATCAACTGGTTGAGGGTATCGGGACTGAGCGGGCTGATGAGATCAATAGTGCTCAGGGGGCTGCCGTGCCTTTGGTCGAGGTGGCTCCGAGTGGCCCGGTTTCTATCACTCAGGTAGTGTTGGGCCAGCCAGATGCCTTGACTGTGGGATGGCAATCGAATCCAGGGGAGTTCTTTGCCGTGGATCGATCTCGTGACCTGTCGGTGTGGGAAGATGTCACGGCCTCGATGGCGGCGGCTAGTGAAGGGGACGAAACGTTGCTCGTGCTAGACGGCGTTTCTCAGGCTCCTGCCACGTTCTTTCGCGTGCGTCGTGGAGAACAGCCTGCCTTCCTTGAGGCGGGCTTTGAGGGTGATGCAGCGGGTTGGAGTGCGGGTGTATCGGACAATCCCTTTCCCAACGGCGGCGTGACTGTATTCGAATTGGGGGCTCCCATTACTGGCCCAGCAGCGGCGCACGGTGGGAGCCAAGTTTATGGCGCTGGTCTGAGCTCAACCTATGACGAGGATTTGAACATTACTCTCATATCCCCGGTGATCGACCTTACCAATGAACGTCGAGCCACCCTAACTTTTTGGTATGTCTTAGGCAGTGGGGATGGTGAAGGAGCACGTCTAGAGATCATTGATGAAGATAATCCCGAGGTGACTCTAGTGCAGACCGATGTGTTTGAGGTTGTTGAGGACTGGACACTAGCGGAGTTTAACCTTGCCAGGTTTGGGCCCACGGATCTCTCCATAGTTGGGAAACGGATTCGATTGCGGTTTCAGTTCCTGACAGACAGCTTGCCTGATAACAATGGAACGGGGTTCTATCTCGATGATGTGCTTGTCGAGAAGTAGGCGCGTTTCTTAGGCCGCGAGGAGTGTCTTGAGACGGTCTCCCACGCGGACCATGTGACCGGCTTCTTGATTGAGACTAGCAAAGATCATGGCGCCTTCCAATGCGGAGAATGCGATGTGCGCCATTTCCTGTCGATGATGGTTCGTCCAGTCTTGTCGGTTTGATAGGGAGCCCTCTAGCCAGGTTAGATTCTTCGAGTTGAACTCCTTGAGTGTGTCGCGCATGGATTCGGGCAGCCGTCCGGATTCGGAGGCAAGGATGCCGCAGAGGCAGGGACGTCCGTCGGCCTCGAGCGATTGGCGAAAGAGGGCGATGTAGTGGTCGATGTAGTGGTCGATCGGATCAGAGTGCGTCTGTGGTTCACCGAGAGCTGCCAGGAAATTGTTTGTGTAACGTTGAGTCACCGCGTTTCCAAGGGCTTCCTTAGTGGTGAAGTGATAGTGAACGCTGGCACTCTTGATCGAAAGCTTGGTCGCGATTTCACGGAAGCTGAAGGCGTGATACCCGCCGTCACGCATCATGGCTTCAGCGGCATCTA
The DNA here is from genome assembly GCA_938082635.1 of uncultured Verrucomicrobiales bacterium. GTDB lineage: Bacteria > Verrucomicrobiota > Verrucomicrobiia > Verrucomicrobiales > DEV007 > JAACDM01. Next base: position 7,067 of record CALLLI010000177.1, on the reverse strand, counting down.
GGATCTGTGTGGCTGTCTCTTTCATGAATATCTACCAGTAGATAGGTAAAGCTGTTGACGCTGTCAACTCTCGTGCTAAGAGTCAAAACCTATCTATCTAGTGGTAGATAGGTTCCAAATTCAATTCAATTACATATCATCATGAAGAACGCACTTATCGTCGGGGGCTCGAGTGGAATGGGCCTGGATATCGCCAAACGCTTGGCCAAACGAGGCACGTCCGTGACCATTTTTGGACGTTGCGAGGACAAACTCAGCACAGCCGCTGCTGAGATCAAAGAAGCGGGGGCGCCAGAAGTGGTCACGCTCTCCTTGGATCTCTACGATCAGGCTGCTGTCGATAGCTACATCGAGTCGACCCACACGGGCGACGTGGCTTTCGATTGCCTCGTGAATTCTGCCGGTTACTTCTCTCCGGCTCCTTTCCTAGAACACACCAGGGAGAACTATCATCAGTACCACGACCTGAATGAAGCGATCTTCTTTATCACGCAGGCTGTGGCCAAGCAGATGACGGCAAAGGGCCTGAAAGGGAGCATCATGAACATTGGATCGATGTGGGCGAAGCAAGCGATCAAAGCCACGCCATCGTCTGCCTACTCGATGGCGAAGGCGGGCTTGCATGCTCTGACTCAACATCTAGCGATGGAGCTGGCTGATCACGGCATTCGAGTGAACGCGGTGTCGCCTGCCGTGGTCGAGACACCAATTTACGGTGCCTTTATCGAGCCTGCCGAAATCCACACCACGCTTCAGACGTTCAATGCGTTCCATCCTATTGGCCGGGTCGGTCAGCCTGCAGACGTTGGTGCCGTTGTGGATTTCTTACTTAGTGAGGAAGCTAGTTGGGTTACGGGAGCCATTTGGGACGTCGATGGTGGCGTGATCGCAGGTCGCAACTAGCAGAAACGTGGAAGCGTCTGTGTGCACTGGGGGTTGTGGGGTTAGGTGGCCGCGCAGTCCTCGGGGTACATTCTTGTCGTCTGTTTGAAGTTGAGGGTCATGGCCAGCGGGCTAGTCTTACGGTCATGAAACTTGTTCTCGCCATCATGGCCTTAGCTCTCGCCTTTGTTCTTGGGCGGTTTTCGGCTGGCCCTTCTGAAGGTGAGGCCATACCGCCCGTCGTCGTGCTGCCTGAGTCTAGTCTTGTAGGGGAACGCTCGCCGGCCTCTGGAGCTGCCGAGCGTCCGCTCGCTGACGATGGAATGACGACAGCAGCCGAGCATGACCCGGGTTCGGATGAGGACAGTCTTTCGGTAGCTGATCTCGTGGGCGAGAAAGATCCTATCAGGCGGACGGAGATTCTTGCGGAGTTGCTACGTTCCTTGGATAAGGAGAATGCGCGTGAGACTTTTAAAGCGTTGTTAGGTGAGGAGCAAAGGAAACGCTCGGACTCCGAAATGCATGAGTTAGGGCTCGTTCTCCGTGCTTGGGGGCGTCTTGATGGCAAAGTCGCGATGGAAGACGCCCAGACGCTTTTGGCGGAGAATCCGGCCAAAGTAGACGGAAAACGAAACAAGATTGGGAAGAAGGATAAATGGGATGCTGGTTTGTTAGGGAGTGCTCTGGAGGGATGGGCGAGTCAGGACCTTCAAGGGGCTTCAGCTTATGTCGATGCGGTTGAGGACAAGGGAGATCAGCTTTCCTATCGCAAGCACCTTGTCGAATCTTTGCTAGCGAAGGGGCCGGAGCAAGCGATGGCCTACATCCAGGGTCTGCCTGAGGACGATCGTTCTCGTGCGCGGTATGTATCTATGGTTGCGAACGATGTGTTAGATAAAGGAATCGATGGGGCGATCACTTGGGTGGATTCACTACCCGAAGAGCTACGTGGTGGCGCCATGAATGAGATTGCTGCGGCCTATGCTCGTGAAGATCTTGATGGAGCCATTGTTTGGGCCACGGAGAATGCGGATGATATGCAGGCCAATAAGGCGTTGGCAAAAGTGACAGGGCGCTGGGCGAGCTTGGACCCACGGGCGGCGAGTGAGTATTTGGCCGCGTTGCCAGCTTCGGTGGGCAAGGATTCGGCTGTGGAAGGTTTCGCCACGCGCTTAGCGTCTGAGGATCCGGCATCGGCAGCCGTTTGGGCGACTACGATTCAAGATGAACGTCTGCGAGCGCGCACGGTATACCGCATTGCGCAATCGTGGTCGCGCAGTGATGAAGAGGCCGCGAGGACCTGGATTAGTGAACAAGGCTTCCCAGAGAAAGTGCTTACTAAAGGAAAGAAGAAGCCGCAAAAGGTGAGGAAAGCGGACAAGCAGCGTTGACGCATCGGCTTTCGGTCTGTGAGTATCTCGGTTGTTGTATGAGCCGCATTTTAGGATTCAATTTGGTCCTCCTCTATGGGGTGACTGTAGCGTTTGGTGCTGAGAGCACCTTTCCGGAATTGGCACAGACCTATGATTCCAAAGTGTGGCCGCTCGTTGAGCAATATTGTGTGCGTTGTCACGACACAGCTACTCAAAAAGGGGATCTCGATCTCGAGCGCTTTGCTGATTTGGCTTCCATTCGCAAGGCGCCAGACATCTGGCAGCGGGTGTCGGAACAGCTGCTCTCTGGGGAGATGCCGCCTAAAGATAAGAAGCCGATGCCGCCTGAGAAGAAGGCTGTTTTGTTAGATTGGGTGAGTGACTATCTTCGGGCCGAGGCGATGGCTAATGCAGGAGATCCTGGTCCAGTTGTGTTGCGTCGCTTGAGCAACGCGGAGTACACTTACACGCTTAGAGATCTCATTGGAGTGCCTAGCTTGGATCCGGCGAATGAGTTTCCGGTCGACAGTGCGGCGGGTGAGGGCTTTACGAACACTGGCGAGGCCCTGGCGATGTCGCCAAGTTTGCTCGAGAAGTACTTGGCCGCTGGCAAACAAATTGCAGATCACGCGGTGTTGTTACCTGATGGCTTTCGTTTCTCTAGCAAGGTCTCAAGGCTAGATTGGTCGAACGATTTGGTGGGTGAGATTCGTGGCTTTTATCGGCGGGTCATGGGTGCGGACGCGATTGACTTCAGCTACAAAAGTCAGGTGGGGACTGTGGTGCCTGTGGATGCGCGTGAGGGAAGGCTTGATCTCCTGCCTTACTTTGCTGCCCTGCTTTCTCATCGTGATGAACTCATTCAAGGGACCTTTGATATGCAAGCAGTCGCCGACCTGGTGAATCTGAATCCTAACTATGCGGCGAGACTCTTGCGGATGCTTCTTGATGAGCCAGATGAAGAACTCTCCCTTCTCAATGAGCTGCGTTCGTTGTGGAGATCCATTGAGCAAGACCGCCCAGAGAATCTCGTAGCCTGGGTGCGAGGCTGGCAGGATCGGCTGTGGAGGTTCAATACGGTGGGCCATCTCGGTGGCTATGTGCATCCGTGGCAAGCTGCCGTGAACCCAGTGATTGCACGAAGTGACCTCACCCATCAGTTTAAGTCGGACGCCGGAGTGCTCACTGTGCCGCTTCAGTTGACGTCGAGGGTGCTGGGGACGGCTGCCGATAAGATTGTTTGGGAGGTGCCACGCATCGTGCGTGCCGGTCGACCACCCATACTCTTGCGTGACCTTGAGCAGGTCTCTGATGGGTTCGTGGCCTTTCGTGAGAGGACGTTTGCTAGTTTGGGAGCCTTGTTGCAGGCCGCCTTTGTGGCGCGGCATTCTGATCGTGCCGAGGATGCCGGGTTTCTCGCTAACAAGTTTGACGTGGATCCTAAGGCTCTGACCCTCGTTCTGCAGGCGCTCGGGTTGGAGAAGGGCAGGGCGGTGATCACTGGTCATCTGACGGAATCACATAAGAATGTGGGAGAGAAATCGGCTATCTCGGCTTGGCGGCTGTCTGATGTGAAGGACCTATCGCTTGTCTCAAATGATTCTGATCAATCACTGAACATCCCGGGTGAAGCACCTCCTCATTCGGTGCTGGTGCACCCGCATCCGGACCGCTGGGTGGCCGCTGGGTGGCAAAGCCCTATCGATGGACAACTCGACATCGCGGCGCATGTGCAAGGGCGCCATGGCTGCGGCAACGGAACGCGATGGATCATTCAACACTTGAGAGGGGATCAACAGCGCGTGTTGCGAGAAGGGGTGAACAACGCTCTTCAGAAAGCTGATATTGAGCCGATCGCGGAAGTGATGATCGAGGCGGGGGATGTCGTGTCTTTGGTCATTGATGCCCGCGATGGCAATCATTCTTGCGATCTCACGGAGATTGACCTGGTCCTGACGGAATCCTCAGGGGATGCGGCTCGGCGTTGGTCGCTCCGTGAAGATTGTGCGGATAGCCTCTTGGCTGGCAATCCTCATCACGACAGCCACGGTAATTTGTCCACCTGGCACTTCTACAGTGGACAAGATCAAGACGTCCCAGCCGCGTGGCAGCAGGTTGCCAAGGGGTCCCTGCTGGAACGATGGATGGAAACACGCGACCCTGTTGAGGCCTATGTCCTAGGGATGATCATACAAGGCCTGATGACAAGTGACGCGATCCCTGTCGATGTGTCTAAAGAGGATCTTGAGATGATTGCTCAGCTTAAGGCTGTCGACGGATTACTCTTTGCTCGATTGGATTTCAAAGATTGGGCGATGCCAGCTGGCACGGTGACAGAAGCGCTTGGGCAAACGTTTACAACGGAGGGCCATCTTGTGACGGCTGCAGACGTTAGCATTGAGCTTGAGTTGCCATCGGCATTGTTGGGGGATGCGGACTTCGTCACGACAGGAGTCTTTGCCGAGGGGAGCAAAGGCAACGTGGGGGTTCAACTCGCGGTGAGCGGTGAGGTGACTGAGGCGCCGATCATGGTGGTGCCGGGCTCAGCTGCGGAGGCTCGCTTGGAGATCGCGTATGACGCCTTTCGCGAAATTTTTCCGGCGGCCATGTGCTATGCGCGTGTGGTTCCGATCGATGAGGGGGTGACCTTGATTCTGTACCATCGTGAAGACGAGTCTCTCAAGCGGCTGATGCTGAACGACGGGGAGCGAGAGATCATCGATCGGTTGTGGGATGAATTACTTTATGTTAGCCGCGATGCCTATCGACTGGAAACCGCGTTGGAACAGCTGCTAGAGTTCGCGACTCAAGACAGCGATCCGGCGATTTTTAGGCCGATGGTCGAGCCCGTTGCCAGTGGAGCAGTGGTGTTGGGGAAGCGCTTAGTCGAGACAGAGGGAGTGCATCTTGATGCCCTTCTGACTTTTGCCGGGGAAACTTATCGACGACCTCTAAGTCTGGAAGAGGGGCATGGGTTGCGAGCCCTCTATCACGATCTCCGCAGTGATGGGCTTGGCCATGAACAAGCTTTCCGTTTGATACTAGCGCGGCTCTTTGTGGCTCCTGCTTTTCTATATAAGGCAGAGACAGCTCCGGTGGACGTGGCACAGGGACCCGTGACGGATTGGGAGCAGGCCACGCGGCTCAGTTACTTTCTTTGGTCGTCCATGCCGGATCCTTCGTTGATTGAGGCCGCTTCTCAAGGGCGTCTCGCGAATCCCGACGAGTTGGCCTCGCAGGCACGACGACTGTTAGGTAGTTCGAAGGTTCGACGGCTGGCCGAACACTTCGCTTGTCAGTGGCTTCAAGTGCGAGAATTCGATACGTTCAATGAGAAGAACGAGAATCTCTATCCTGACTTTGCTGAACTTCGTGGTGCGATGTATCAGGAAACGTTGAGATTCTTTACGGATCTCTTTCAAGAGAATCGCTCGGTGCTCTCCATCTTGAAAGCTGACCACACGTTCGCGAATTCGACATTAGCGGAGTTCTATGAGCTGCCTCCAGTAGAGACGGCCGCTTGGCAGCGCGTGGAGGGCGTCCGTGCTCATGGACGAGGAGGGATTCTTGGGATGGCAGCCACGTTGGCGAAGCATTCAGGAGCCTCGCGAACGAGTCCGATTCTTCGCGGAAATTGGGTTTACGAGACGCTGCTTGGTCAGCATTTGCCAAAGCCGCCGAAGGGCGTGCCCACATTGCCCGACGTGATCGAGGGAGATTTTACCGCAAGGCAGTTGATCGAGCAGCACACTTCAGATTCTGGGTGTGCCAAGTGCCATGCTAAAGTGGACCCGTTAGGCTTTGCGTTGGAGCAGTACGACACGGTGGGGCATCGGCGACCAGAGAAGGCAGACACCAAGACGACTCTGAATGATGGCAAGTCACTCGAGGGTTTGGCTGGATTGCGTGACTATCTTGTGGAGGACCAGAGGGACGTGTTTGTGAAGCAGTTCTGCCGCAAGTTGTTAGGCTATGCGTTAGGGAGATCTGTAGGACTATCTGATAGTGCCCTGCTGGATGAAATGATGGACGCCCTCAGCGTAAATGACTACCGTGTCCATGCGGCCGTGGATCGGATTGTCAGAAGCACGCAGTTCCGCGAGATCCGTGGAGAGCCTATAACCCCAGTAAAACCATGAACCGCTCATTCTCTATATTGAACCGCCGCTCGATGCTTCGAGGCCTCGGAGTTACGATGGCCTTGCCTTGGTTAGAATCCATGCCGGCCTTTGCTGACGTAGCGAAACCGAAGACAGAGGGAGGCGATGCCCCGAAACGCCTTGGCGTGCTCTTTGCGGGCAATGGGTTTCATAGCAAGGAATGGTGGGCCGAAGGGCAGGGGAACGCGATGACCTTGGGAAAGGTGTTAGCTCCCCTGGAGAGTCACAAGGAGAAGCTGTTGTTCATTCGTGGCCTCTACAATGAGGAAGCGCTGAAGGGAAACATTCACAGTTCGATGACCGGCAACCTGCTCTCCGGTGCGCCTTTGGCTCCTGGAGGAGAGATCAGGTCGGGTATCAGTGTCGATCAGGTTGTGGCTCAGCGGTATGGGCACACCTGTCGGTTGCCTAGCTTGGTGTTAGGCTGTGAGAAGGCGAACCCCTCGGTGCACAAGAATTACTCGATGCTCTACAGTTCACACATTTCCTGGTCATCGCCGACCGCCCCGACGCCCTTGGAGGTTTATCCCGCGTTGGCCTTTGATCGCTTGTTCAAGAATGATGTGCAGTTAGGGGATAGGAGTGTGTTAGATGCGGTGCTGGAGGACGCTCACGATGTGCGTCGTCGTGTGAGTCGTGCTGACCAACAGAA
>CALLLI010000176.1 GCA_938082635.1 uncultured Verrucomicrobiales bacterium | reverse complement strand
GTCCGAGACGGTTACCTTCAATATTCCCGGTGTGGATGCGAGCGGTTGGACTATTGAGACTTCTGAGCCCGGTGGTGAGGAGGTTGGTAACATTGAGGCTGGTATCGCTGACCTCGCCGCGGGAGTTACAACTGAGGAAGGCGCCGATGTCTTCAACATCAATGATCCGCAGGCAGGTGGTCCTGGTGCTTATCCAGGGGACACGACGTTCCCAAGCAATACCGATGTGGACGACGATGATTGGGCCGTGCGTGCTACTGCTAAACTGGTCATCCCGGCATCCGGTGAGTATCAGTTAGGATTCCGCGGTGACGATGGTGGCCAGCTCACGGTTGCTGGGCAGGCGTTCAAAGAGATCGTTACCGATGCTACCGGTTCTGCCGTGATCGAGGGTGACACCGTCATCACTGATGTGCCGACGGGAAATAGTAACACCATTGCGAGCATCGATCTGGACGCGGGTACCTACGACATTGAGTTCATTGGGTTTGAACGCGGTGGCGGTGCCTATTTTGAAGTCTTTGGCATCGGCACGGGCGGTCCTAGCCCAGTGTTGCTTGCTAAAGAAGGTGCTGGTGCTGGAGTGCTAGAGCCTGCTGTGGCCTTGGTCGCGCCGGCTGCAGTTCGCCTCCCAGTGGTCAACTTCTCACGTGATGGCGATAATGTGACGATCGACTTCGAAGCCCTCGATCCCACAGCTCCTCATCTACTACAGTCGAGTGCAGATCTCGAGACGTTTACGGATCAGGAGACGACCTTTACCCAGGTAGAGGGCAATGTTTATCGTGTGGTGGGTCCTTCCCTCGATCCTTCGAACGCCTACTACCGTGTGCGTCAGTTGCCTCCACCTCCAATCTTCGAAGACAGCTTTGAGGACGGTGGCGAAGGTTGGACCGTTGATGGTGGCGTGTGGGAACTGGGAGTGCCGACTGGCACGCTTAGCTCAGCCCTCACTGGTGAGAATGTTTATAAGACCGGCCTAGCAGATGGTTATCCTGCCAGAGCGGTTGCCTCCTTGAAGTCTCCGTTGCTTGACCTCATCGGTGTGAAGAATCCACGACTCCGTTTCTTCTACAACCAGGCCATGGGTGAAGGAGAAGGTGTCGAGGTGAACTTCATTGATGAGCTCGGCGACGTGCTCTTGGAGACTGACCCTTCTTCTGGCCTTGTCCTTCTAGGCGAGACTGGCGGTTGGGTTGAGTTCAACCGTCCAATTCCTGCAGAGGCTCGTGAGCAGAAGATCCAGGTTCTGTTCCGACTTCTCACGGATGACGATACCGACAACGATGGCTTCGGCTTTGCGTTGGACGATGTGCGCGTGAAGTGATTCGCGTAGCAGACGCTTCGATCTAAGAAGCATTTCATGAGAGGGACAGGGCTTCGGCTCTGTCCCTTTCTTGCGTTTAGAGTGGTGTGCCAAGTGCGGTCTGACAGAGGGCCATTTGCCCATTAAAGAATTGCGTTCAATTAGCTGTCAAATTGGTTGTCAAGAGGGTGAGGAATGTTACTGAAGCCGCACGCATCCTATAATCATGGAAACCATGCGGGTTTCATCATGACCTCTGCCGCCGACGAAGCTCCCCTTAAGGATTCCGTAGATACTTCGGAATCATCCGCTCTTCCATTGGAAGAAATGCAAGATGCCGTGATCCGGTTCGCCGGAAATTCACAGGATGGCATCCAGACCGTTGGAGGATTCTTAGCTCGTCTTGCCGGGCGAAGTGCACGCGAGGTCATGACTTACATGACGATCCCGTCTACCATTTCGGGAGGGCCATCTATCTTCCAGGTACACCTGGGTTCTGGTGAGGTTTTGTCGGCTGGTGATGACACGGATTTCCTCGTGGCCTTCTACCAACACAGCTATGAGAGCCATCTCAGTTCGCTGAAAGAAGGTGGCGTCTGTATCTATGATACGGATTTCGTGGAGCCGGATCTAACGGATAAGCGCTACGAGTATGTGGGCATCCCCATGACGAGTACAACGATCGAAGCGATCGGTGGTTCGACCAAGTCACGTGGTAAGAACCTCTTTATCCTTGGCTTGATCACCTCGATTTTCCAGCTGGATCGGAAGAAGCTCTGTGAGATCATCGACCGTCAGTTTGGCAAGAAAGACGAGAGCATTCTCCGGAACGCCATGCTTGCCTTCGATGCTGGCTATGCCTATCCGATTGGCGATCTCTTCCAGAATCGCTACAATCTCAAAGCGGGTCTCTCTGATAAGACGGACCGCGTCACGACAGATGGCAATACGGCAATGACCTACGGTTTGTTGGCGGGCGGGGTGCGCTACGGAGCAGGTTATCCGATCACCCCTTGGTCGCCGATCATGGAGGGGCTCCGCTCGGAGTTGCCAAAGTATGGTGGACTGTTTTTGCAATGTGAGGATGAGCTTGCCGCTGTCTCAGCTGCCTTAGGATACTCCTTTGCAGGTCACCTTGCCGTGACCGGAAGTTCAGGCCCTGGTCTGTCCTTGAAGATGGAAGCTCTCAGTTATGCTTGCATGGCTGAGTTGCCGCTCGTCGTGATTAATGTGCAGCGTGGTGGACCGAGCACCGGTCTTCCCACCAGCGTGGAGCAGAGTGATCTGATGCAAGCGATCTATGGCAGTCACGGGGATGTGCCTCGTGTCATCCTCGGACCGCAAGACGTGGAAGACTGTTTCCACATCGCGTTGGAAGCTTGCCGGATCGCCAAGAAGTATAGCACGCAGGTTATCATTCTTTCTGACCAGGCTCTCTCTTCCCGAATTGAGGTGTTTGAAGAGCCTGATTGGGACGCCGTCGTCCAGGAAGAGACCGGTCCGGACCTCACCCCACGTCCTGAGGATTTTAAGCCTTATCCATTGGATGGTCTAACTCGGCATGCGCCTGTGGGCACGAAGATGTTGGGTGGCAAGTATCCTGTGGTTACGGGTCTTGAGCACGATGAGTGGGGTCACCCCACTGCAAATCCCGAGCTTCACCAGAAGATGACGGATCGTCGTCGCGAGAAGATCAAACAACTGCAAGCCGAACTGCCCATGCCTGAAGTCTTCGGTGAAGACAGCGGCGAAGTTCTCTTGGTCGGTTGGGGCTGCACGTTTGGTCCATTGCGCGAGGCCGCTGGCCGTCTTCAAGAATCCGGTCGCAAGGTGAGTCATGCGCAAATTCGACATCTTCACCCGCTGCCTGCTGATTTGGGTTCTCTCTTCGAAAAATTTGATCACGTGCTCGTGGCTGAATTGAATGACCAAGGCCTCTATGGCAATGGTCAACTCGCTACCCTACTCCGCGCAGCTTATTGTAATCCTGCTATCAAGAGCATCACGAAGACAGATGGTCTGACGTTCAAGATTCGCGAGATTATTGCTGGAGTAGATCACCACACTCAGGTTTCTTCCTAGCTTTCCCCCAACCCTAATCCTCACGGAACCATGTCCGACACCGCCGTCGCCGCCCCCGAGAAACTCACGAAGAAGCAACTCAGTGCTGATCACCCCACTTGGTGTCCAGGCTGCGGCGATTTCGCCGTCCTAGCTTCCTTCTTTAAGGTCCTGGAGAAACTTCAGATCCCTCAAGAGAAGATCGTCACGATTGCTGGAATCGGTTGTTCTTCGCGCTTCCCTTACTTCGTCAACTCGCACGGATTGCACTTCATTCATGGCCGGGCTTTGCCTCTCGCCACGGGTGTGAGTCTTTCCCGCCCTGACACTCACGTCTTCGTCTTTGGCGGTGATGGGGATGGCTTCTCGATCGGTGGCAATCACTTGGAGCACTGCGCTCGCAAGAATATCAATCTTACCTACGTCATCATGGACAACTATGTCTATGGTCTGACAAAGAAACAAACGTCACCCACTTCACCGATTGGTTACAAGTCCAAGACGGACCCGACCGGTGCGATTGACCGTCCGGTCAATCCGATGCGGAAGCTGATCTCTGCAGGTGCAACGTTTGTGGCTCGTTCTCATGCTTCTCAGGTGAAGCACATGATGGCCATGTATGAGCGTGCCATCTTGCATCCTGGTTTCTCTGTCGTGCAGACGCTTTCAGAGTGTGTGATCTTTAATCCCGGTTCTTTCGACGATAGCATTCCCCGCAAGGGCGGTGTCTTTGAGACCATCGACGAGAAGAAATGGGATGACTCGCCTGAAGACGCGGATCGCCACGATGTCACTAATGACGTGGCAGCTTATCAGATCGCGGAAGATCAGTATCCTGGGAAATTCGGCGTGTTCTACGAAGAAGACCGCCCGACGAAGAACGTGCTCGAGCAGAAGTGGATCGACTCCAGCCAGGAGAAGATCGGTGATGCCAAGCCAGCTGATCTCTTGCGTCAGCGCTTCGCGGCAATGAAGTAGGGTCTGCCCTTTGAAAGAAGCCCCTGATATCGGATTCTAGCAGTCTGTCGGACTTGAGCGCGGCGAGATCAGTTTCCTGCTTGGCGACGGAGGTCACTATTTCCGGCCGGGGCATCGCCGAAGTTCTTCGGGACCGGCTTTTGGACGCTGTTACCGATGGAGGGTTGATCGGCCGAC
>CALLLI010000175.1 GCA_938082635.1 uncultured Verrucomicrobiales bacterium | reverse complement strand
CCCAGCATTCCAGCCGCCACGGAGGGGGGCGGCCACGTTGCGCGGCCCACGCCGCCGCGCTGCAAGCGCTGCGCGCCAGCGAGGGACCGCTATCGTAACGTTACGGCAAAGGGAACTCATGCGGCAAGCGCTACTTCTTACGCGCTGAGGCGGGGAATTATAGTTGTCGCCGTACGGGGAGTTCTAATTGTCGTTGACCACTAGGCGTCCATTTGTCGGAACTGCCGCCGTGAAAGGTACTAAAAAGGAACTGGCTGATCATCGTATCTCTCTTACCTTCAGCTCGCCACTGAACGCCCTGACGTTCTTCGATAAGTTGACCGTCCACGTAAAGCTTAGTGAAACCGTTTTTAGCTTTGAGATCCTTATTCACGCGAACATGCAGAGAGACAGACACCCACTTGCCTCTAAGAAAACGATAGTGTTTCTTCTGACCTTTCCCGCCGTCACCATACTGCCCCTCTAGATCTTGGCGAACGTGACACGGGCACTCCAGCCGTCTGGTCTCACCGATTTCCCACCAGTGACAGACTTGTCAGGGCCTAGACCATGCAATTTCCCACCGTGCGTAAAGTCGAAGTCCTTCTCAAATTTCACGTCATCGTTGAGCGTGTAATCAAGTGCAGGTTTGATCGGGTAGCGAACGACTATGCGTTTAGAGCCTTGCTTAAAGGGAATGTAGGTCGCTCGAAGCGCTGACCCGCCATTCACACCTACACCTTTGACCACTTCGAGCTGGTCGTCTTTCTCACGCTTCTGACGAAATTCGCCACACTTGCGCTCAAAGGTCTCGGCTAGAACAGGTCGTTACGCTAGAGCCACGGCACTTGTTAGGAGAAGCAGACTAGCAATAAAGCGTTTCATGGGGCCAGTTTGTAGAGCATCGTCTTCGTGCGAAGAAAGAGCGCCCCATCGGCTACAGCAGCCGAGGCTTGGATTCCAACGTCAAGCTCTCCATCTCCGACAATTTCCATCTTGTCACCCAGCACCTTGATCACCCGGCTCTGGCCCGTTTCATTTACGTAGTAGACGAGATCTCCCACGACAATGGGCGTCGCCATGTAGGTTCCCGGCAAGCGGTCAGACCAGATCTGTTCGCCAGTCTTCTGATCGATACAGGAAACGATGCCGCCCTCGGTCGCCTGAACGATTCGATCGCCTACCAACACATGCCCAGAGAACCGGCTATTCCGCTTCGCGCGGTCCCAGACGACGTGTGACTTGCTAATGTCGCCCTGCATCTTGTCGTCCAAACGGACTGCTAACAAATGCGCACGTGATGAACCGGTGTTTACAAAGAGTAGACCATCGCGTGATACTGGCCTGACCGCCGCATTGAAATTCACATGAGGAATGGTCCACAGCTCTTTCCCCGTCTCGGGGTCGTAGCCAAACATGGCACGAGATCCGACCGAGATGAGCTGATCTCTACCTCCCGTCGAAACAAGGCTAGGCGTACCGTAGGCTTTGCGAGCATCTCCTTCTCTCTCGGGCTTTCCATCCTCACCCAAATCCCCGTAATCGGTGGTGCGATCTGTCCTCCAGATCGTCTTACCCGTGTCCTTGTGCAACGCCGTGACATACTGTTGATCGATCCCGTCCAGCGTGAGGATGACGAGATCCTTATAGAGCACAGGAGACGAACCTGGCCCGCGGTAGTGCCTGGCATTAATGTCGCGACGTCCCCAGAACTTCTCCAGCGTCTTCAGGTTCAGCTTTGTCGTCCCGTAAGTACCGAAGTGGACATAGATCCCTGTGCCATCGATCACGCATGAAGGCGCTGCGTAATTGTTCACCCCATTGCCCAATGGCTCCGGATCATCATTCTCAAAGACAAGGTGATGATGAACAAGCTTACCCGTCTTACGATCGACTACATCGAGATACTGCTTCGTCCCATCCTTACTCGCGCTGGTGAACCACAAGGATGTTGCACCGATGATCGGAGTGGAATGTCCTTCTTCAGGCAAGGGCGTTTTCCAAACAATATGTTTCCCACTAGCCTCATCCCACGAAGTCACCACATCCTTGGCATGCGCCGTCCCCACATGGCCATCTTTGTTAGGGCCGCTCTTGTCTGGCCAAGGAAAGTCCGCACGAGCACACGACAGAGTTACGAGTAAGAGGATGAGTAAACGCATAAGTCCAATTCAATTTGAGTGTCAGGGTATAAGACGAGCCACATCGTCCTGGGTTGGAAGTGGGCAAGACTCACCGTGCATTCCAAACCAACGGTAGCGATACTTCGCGATGAAATCGTAAACCAGATCTCGAAGAGGACGCGGGATGACTCGGAGCCAAGAGGTCACCCGCCAGAAGCCACCAATATCCTTGAGGGCATGCAACGCCGCCGCCGAACGCACATAGATTTCCTGCTCTGGCGTCTCGCAATGACGCACATAGATGACCGACTGCACGCCATCGCGCTCCGCCGCCTGAGGCGTCCCAGAAAGAACGCGTTGCGCCGTTTCGCCCTGGAGCGTCCCAAAGGTCAGCACCTTCCGCTTGTCGATCTTAATAAAGAACGCCATGGACCGGTGACAAAGCACACAGACCCCATCGACAAACAGGACGTTGCGATTTGCGGAGGCTTTCATACGACAAAGCTAGCACAACCCAGCGGGCATGCCCCTCTAGATTAGATCAATTCAGGAAGCGGCTCATACTCCTGATCCACGAGGAAACGAGGGCGACCGGTGAGATCGTTAACCGTGGCCGTCTTCACATCGATCCCCACATTGCGATAGAGCGTGGCGTGGATTTCTTGGAAATGAACAGGCCGGTCTGAAGCCTCACCGCCCAGGCGATCTGTCGATCCAATGACTTGCCCAGTGGGCATCCCACCACCGGCGAGCATGGCACAAGACACCCGAGGCCAGTGATCGCGGCCTCCTTGAGCATTGATCGTGGGCGTGCGACCAAACTCGCCCCAGACAATGACAGACACGTCTTTATCTAAGCCTCGCTGATGCAGGTCGTTAACCAAAGCAGAAACGCCCTGGTCTAACATCGGCATGTCCGTGCGTCCGCGCTTGAAATTACCACCGTGCCAGTCCCAACGACTGAACGCCAAGGTCACACAACGCACTCCGGACTCCACCAAACGACGCGCCATGAGGAACTGATCCATGAGACGAGGCCCACCATCCGCCACGTTCTTGGCGATCCCCTTGCCATACGCTTCACGCACCTTGGCATCTTCGTTATCAAGATTCATCGCCTCCACCAATTTGCTAGAAGTCAACACGCCGAAGGCTTGTTGGGTAAATGAATCCAAGCCCTCCATCGAGCCTGAACTATCCGTTTCACGACGGAACTGATCGAAACTCGCTAACAATTGCTTACGATCCGACAATCGGTCTAACGTGATGCCGTTCAGCACCATGTCCCCTTTGCCGCCACCATTGGGTTGGAAAGGCGCATGGGCAGGTCCGAGAAAGCCTGGGCGACCAGGATCAGCCCAGCGCATCTCGCCCATCTTCGGAGCGAGCCCCACGAAAGGCGGCACCGCATCTGTGCTAGTACCTTGTAAACTAGACATGACCGAGCCAATCGACGGCCAGCCTCCAGGAGGGAGATTCCTATTGGGTGGATGTCCTGTCATGCACTGGTAGGCATCGTGGTCCCCCGAGGCCCCCACGACCGAGCGGATGATAGCAAGCTTGTCCATCATCTTGGCCAACTTGGGGAAGTGCTCACAAATCTGAATGCCCGGCACATTCGTCGAGATCGGCGTGAATTCGCCACGCACCTCAGAGGGCGCGTCCATCTTGAGATCGAACATGTCCTGGTGGGGAGGACCACCAGGCAGAAAGATCATGATGACGGCCTTCTCACCAGGCTTACGCCCTGAAGAAGCCTCTGCCTTCAACACATCAGGCAAGGCCATCCCAGCCATTCCTAGTCCGCCAATGCGGAGAAAGTTACGTCGTGAGAAGCCATCACAGAAGGCTTCGCCGGAGTCATTTCCTAAAATCGTGAGCATGGTAGAGAGGAGGCCTAGCTATAGAGTCGAACCCCACTCAGTGACGTCCGTTTCTCGACGCCTTGCAGCTTACCCAACCACCAAGTGACGGGTCAACCGCACAGGCTCATGAACACGCACAGGCACAGGCACCGTCACTGTAGAACTCGCGTCCTGATCGGATTCGAGCGCATCCCCAGCCTCTTCCAGAAGTACTTCGTGATTACTAACCGTAATCTCGCACACCTCAGGGGCCGTTTCCCGATGTTCAGCCAGGACCTTCCGGGCTTGCTTGTAGTAGCGGTCCGCCTCCGAATACTCGCCGAGAGCGTGGTGAGCGGTTGCCAAATTACTCAGCGATTGCCCCGCATCGAGGCTATCCTCGCCCGCCAGCGTCTTGCGCAGCCCCCAAGCACGCTCATGCATGTCCACCGCTCGCTTGAGGTGACCCGCCGCCTGATAGAGCCCGCCAATGTTATTAAAAATGGAGGAAACCTCCAGAGACTCAGACCCGCAGGCCAATTCGTAGGCGTCGAGGGAGACGAGGTAGTGCTCCTCTGCCAGCTCAAGGCTGCCTTGCTCCTTAAAAATCAGGGCCAAATTATTCCGAATCTTGGCAGCCATTACCGGCTGATTCACGCTGGCACTCTCGAAGATCTCTACCGCATCCTGATAGAGCGGCACAGCCTTCGCGCCCTTACCCTGACGATCCAGCGCCCCGGCTAGTTCACTCTTAAGGAAAGCAATCTGCTCAGCCGAGACGAACCGGTTTCCACGCGCCAGTCCAAAGGCTTCCTGGTAAACGAGCTCCGCCCCACTCACATCAGACGAAGCGAGGCGCAATGCCGCGAGTTCACGAAGCGTTTCCAAGAGCAGTGGCAAATTCTCATCGTGAGCTTCTGCCGAGCGACGCGCCGATTCGACCGCCGTCTTGGCAATCTTCTCCGCCTGATCCAACTCGCCAGTATCAAGATGCTCGCGGAGGCGTTCAGTCAGGACTTTAAAAAGATTCGATTGTTGGTGAGAGGCCATGAGAGGGTGGCAAGAGACAATCACGCCAGATCCGCATTATTTCTCAGAAATAGGACTCAATTATGCCCAATGCAACCTAACTTCGCACCTTCTGCAAAAGTTCTTTCCGAATCGATGGAATTCTTCCGTACAGCTCCCCAATTCCTTCCACTCCACGATCCCCCAATCCTAGGAGGCTCGCTGCCTCTTGCTCGTAGAAGATAATCGCTTTCCGAGTGGGCCGTTGTTTCGCCAGGTAGCCAAGCCCACGCTCCAACAGCTCACCCAAATCACCCAACGGCGTTTCCTCTTCCGTGACCAAAGCCAACAACTTGATAAAGTAGGAAGCCGCAAGGGTTTGCACATAACTCTGCCGCAACCCGATACGAAGATCCAGTAGCACCACCTCCGTCAGCGTGTGCAACGAGGAACTTCGGCTTGGGACAAAGCCAAACTCGACTTTGAAGAACAGATCCAGCTTTCCTGCAAAGCCACTCTTGGGGCGCTGAGCCCCTTTGGCCACGGTGCGAATGATGCCATGAGTCTCGGTCGACCACTGCACAAGTAGGCTCGTTTCCCGAAAGGGATGGGTTTGCATCACCGTGCCGACTGTCTTCTCCACCGTTCCTAAATATACCAACCATCCCGTTCGGAAATAGCCGATTTCCAATTATCTATCGCGAAAACCAAGTCCGTTCGTTTTATTAGCCCCCGCCCTTCCCATAGCTGGCCAGGCATACGTAACCCGCCCCACCCTGCTCCTCCGTGTGCGAGACAGCGAAGATCACGAGTCGTGGTCTGAATTCGTCGAAATCTACGGCCCTCTCATTCATCGATTCGCACTCAGCCGAGGAGCCCACCGCGATGCCGTCCCAGACATCACGCAAGAGGTCCTGCGCAATGTGCGCCAGGGCGATGCAAGGCTTTGAGTATGATCCCAGCAAATGCACCTTCCGCGGCTGGCTCTTCACCGCTATCCAGCGAGAAATCGGAAAGGTCGCCAAGAAGGCCGCGCGATCTCCGGCCAATGCCAACGCAGTTGACCCGAGTCAGCTACTCGATCAGCTCCTCGACGCGCGCGAAGTCCAAGACTGGGATCTCGACTACCAGAGACGCCTCGTTCACTGGGCCATGGAGAAGATCCGGCACGAGTTTGGAGAGAATGGCTGGGAATCCTTCGTCGCCACCAGGGCTTACGCATGAACGGAGGGAGAAAGCCTGACTGACTCGTTAGATTATGGAAATTAGCGGGTCCATCCTCTACATCCTCCTGGGCGAGCTCTGTAGCTCAAGGAAATATCTGGCCCCCTTTCTGTTGTAACAGACTATCCTTAAAAGGCTTATGGCGTATTAACGAATTTCCATGTTCTTCATGCGTAAGCCCTGCGTCGCCACGGCGATTCAAGGAAAGTCCCTTGACGAAATCGCCAAGAAACTCGGCGTGACCACTGGAGCCGTCTACGTGGCAAAGAGCCGCGTGATGAAACGCCTCATTGAGAAGGTCCAATCCGTCGATCAGGAGGAGTGGGAACTGGATGCCATCCGCCACGAAGATTGAGCCATCATCTTTCGCATAAAGTTCGATAAGCTTTCACGGCAAGCCACCTATCTCTCAGTGTGACCGCTTCTACTGAGCCCGACAAATGCCCATCGCCATCGACACTGGGGGCATTACTCGAGGGCAACTTGGCTCCAGACGGTGAAGAACACCTCTCCTCTTGTACCGACTGTCAGAATCACTTAGAAGGACTCGTGAGTGGGCGACAGACATTCGACAATGTGGCGGCTGTCCTAGCAGTCTGTCGGACTTGAGCGCGGCGAGATCAGTTTCCCGCTTGGCGACGGAGGTCACTATTTCCGGCCGGGGCATCGCCGAAGTTCTTCGGGACCGGCTTTTGGACGCTGTTACCGATGAAGGGTTGATCGGCCGACCCACCGGGGCTGCCGGCAAGGCCTTTTAGGCCCTTCGTCCCCCTTTTATCCGCATCCCGAGGTTGAAGAGGTGCTTGAGGTTGTCGCTGGTGGTCACTAACGTCCATTCAAGGTTTACTTTCTCAAGTCCGCGCATCAGGAAGCGCCGGAAGCCCATCGCTTCTTTAATGATGCCGAAGGCGGGCTCCACTGTCTGTTTGCGCAGACCGTAGAGCGCCTTGCCCGCTTCGGTC
>CALLLI010000174.1 GCA_938082635.1 uncultured Verrucomicrobiales bacterium | reverse complement strand
CAAAAATCGGTGAGATTTTTGAATTAGATAATGCATGAACGCTGTCTTGGAGAATAGGTTTTCATGCTAACAAAAACTCCGTTTTTAGCCGGATTCTCTACCCTTCTATGTGGCCGTTCCAAACGCAAAAAGCAAGACGTTATCGTAGAGCAGCGGAAAGGGTTCTGTGAACGGAGTCCCGATGGCCTTAGCAAGCAACTGAACTCTGAGATCTCTCCCAAATTGTTAAGTTCCCAGAGCGCTACTCAACGCGATCGCATCTATCCCAATGCGGTTACTTTCTGGGCTTTCCTCGCACAGATGGAAACCATGGTTCGCCTAGTTGCTCGGATCGGAGCCTTTGTCATCATCTACAAAGCTCCCACGGCAGAGGCACTCCCCATTCAGGCTCCGGCACTTCCAAACACTCCCTCAGGCTTGGACACCGCAACAGCAGACCTCGGAAACGAGGTGACCCTACTGCTGGATAGCGAGGGAGTGATCCTCGAGGCGAATAGCGCAGAGCAACGCCTCCTGAAGCAATCCACAGCAGAGCTGAAGGTACTATCACTAACCTAAATCGGCGCAGGCCCAGAAGCCACAAGAGGACTTGCAACTCTCGCAGAAGCGCCCTCAGAGGTAGGCTCAACCTTGGCGCTTAGGCTTCCTGAACGAGGTGCTACCGTATGGGTAGAGGCCCGCACACACGCTCTCCTTCCAACCGACAGCGACGCTCAGACCGTCTTCTTCTGTCGTAATATCTCGGCTGAGAAATCTCTCCAAGCCGCTGCTGTGCACGCCGAAGAGCAACTCAAAGCGGCTACAGAATCAGATTCGCTCATCCTGTTTCGCGTCGACAGACGCGGCGTGATGGTATCAGCCAAGGGTGGATTGCTAGCACAATCCAACACGAAGGCCAGCTCTCTAGAAGGCCGCAACGCTTGGGGTTTCTGCCAAGATGAATCACTCCGTCGCAAACTCTGGAAACAGCTCCGCCGCGATGGCGAAGCCAGTGGTCTCGTCGACACCGAGATTGGCCATATCAAAATCACTCTAACAGCCACTCTAGGACCAAATGGGAAACCCCAAACTGTCCACGGTATTGGCGTTCAAGTCCCCGCCCCTGTCGAGACGGCGGCACCTGTAGCTCAACCACCCATTTCTCAGCCCGCACCTGAGCCCCCAGAACTCTGCCCGGCATGGCTAGCTGCCTTGCATGTCTCGAAGGACGCCGTCGTCGTCACCGATGCAGAAGGTAAGATTCGCTTCTTGAACAACGGGGCCGAACAGCTCTTCAGCTGCCGACTGGATCAGGCTGAAGGACAGCCTTTCCATCAGGTCGGAACCTTCGGGGAATTCGACCCTGTAGACACCTTCTTAAATGAGGCCCAGCCCAACGAGGCCATTCATCAGATGCGCTTGACGCGACACGATGGAGCCGTGATCGATCTGAATATAGCAGGAGCTGCAGTCAGGCCACAGGAAGGCGTGACTCAGGGCGTCATTCTTTGTTGTCGCCAGGAAATCGAAGAGCCTACGGCAGCACCAGAACCCGTGCTCGCGACATCCGATTCGTTGCTCGAGGAACACCAGCGCCTCGAGTAAGAGAACGTCAGAGCGCTCTCCCTATTTGCAGGCGGCATCGCTCACGATCTGAATAACATTCTCACTTCACTCGTCGGCAACGTGTCCCTAGCAAACATGCTTGTGACCGATGTGCCAGAGGCCAGCAAACGGCTCATCGAAGCAGAGCGCGCTTGTTTCCGGGCCAAGGATCTCTCTCTCCAGCTCCTCACCTTCGCCAAAGGCAGCACTCCGGTGAAGAAAGTCACCAGGCTCGAAGACCTGATCAAACAATGCACGGACACCTACCTGCGTGGCTCCAAGTCAGTTCCCCGCATTATCACCAATCAAGGACTCTGGAGCGCGAACATTGACGAAAGTCAGATCAGTCAGGTCCTTGAGAATCTCATTCTCAACGCAGATCATTCCATTCCGCACGGCGGTATGATGACGATTTCGGCAGAGAATGTACATCACATCCCAAGCCCTGAGAACGCGGCACTCCCTCTAGCAGAAGGTGTCTACGTGAAAGTCTCCAACTTAGATGAAGGCCCTGGTATTCCTAAAGACCAATTGGAATACGTCTTCCGCCCCTATCACACTGCCAACGAATCTGGGCGCGGCCTCGATCTAGCCACCACGTTCACCATCCTGAAGAACCACGGAGGCCACGTCCTCGCGTCTTCGAAGTTTGGCCACGGCACCGAATTCAGCTTCTACCTCCCTGCCACGGGTCAGACGAAGCAACCGGTGGAGGAGCCAGCGCCCTTAAAACCCGGTGAAACTATTCCGGCAATGGAGCACGGCCGCATCCTCGTCATCGATGACGAGAAATCGATACGAGACCTTGCCACGACGACCCTCAAGCTCATGGGATGCGATGTCGTGGCCTGCCCCTCCTCATCCGAGGGCGTGGAACGCTTCATCCGAGCAAATCAAGAGGGCAAACCGTTCGATCTCGTCATCATGGATCTCACAATTCCAGGCGACCTCGGCGGGAACGAAGCCATGCAACAGATTCTCAGTATTTCCCCTGAAGCGCTAGGAGTCGCTTCGAGCGGCTACAGCAAGGGTAGCATCATGGCTCACTACCGAGAGTATGGCTTCCAAGCGGCCCTCTCCAAGCCCTACAACATTGGGGACCTACAGCGAATCGTCTCCAATATGCTGGTCAGCTAGAGAGCGGCGGCAAGGGCAATGCCAAGCCCACTTGCGTTCGTGCAGTTCCCACGCTAACGAATCTGATGGAGAGTCTTTTAGATACCCCCACAGTCGATACGAAATCACGTGAACTATGCCAGTTCATCGTCGATCAGCCAGAGTTTGCCGCTGCCCGCGGTAACATCGAAGCCTTCTTAGAGAATGCCGAAGCCCAAGCCCTCTACCGAACTTGGCAAGAGAAGGGCCAAGAACTTCATCGCATGAGCCAGGAAGGTCTTCAGCCAAACGATGATGACATCAAGCAGATGGAGACCTTGCGCGAAAGTGTGATGAAGAATGAGGCCGCCTCCGACTTTGCTGAGGCAGAGTCTCAAATGAATAGCACTTTCAGCACGGTGACCAAGCTTCTACAGCAAACGCTTCAATTAGGCCGCGTGCCCTCCGTTGAAGATATGAATGCCGAGTCCGGCTGCTGCGGTGGTAGTGAAGGCGGCGGCGGTGGCTGAGGCTGCTAACTCACTAGGCTTCGTGTAAGCCTAACCAAACGCTTTAAATAGAAACGCTCCGTTCTGCTTTGCAGGACGGGGCGTTTCGTTTGAATGGATCCTCAGGAGGAACTACTCTGATTTATCTTCAACTAGCACGTCGTCGATAAAGAAACCAGCTCCCGTCCCGTTGCCAATAAACTCAAACTGAATAATCACCTTCTGACCACCGGCAACAGCGCCCAGGTCAAAGGTCGCTTCTTGCCAGCCATCCGTGCTTTCAGAAAAGAAGAGTTCTTCGTCAGGCGTCGCCGGCGCGTAGAATTCTGAGCCGTCAGCTCCAAAGATGTTTACCCGCGCAGCAGAACCTTCACCCACTTCGAGGAAGTAGGAAAATGTCAGCACAGGCTTGAGAACTGGGCCAAGACTCACTTCTGGAGAACTGTAAATCACCCAAGTACCGTTCGTGTAATCGACATCCAAGTCCGTGCCAGCGACGCTGCGACCGGTCTTGGCTGCTCCTGGACCATTCGTGGGCTCTCCAGCCTCCCAGGTCACGCCACCTTCATGATTTGGACCATTTGACACTGTCCAACCGGACGCGCCACTCTCAAAGCCCTCATTCAGCGGTGGCGCAGCCCCTGAGACAAAGACGCGGTAAAATTTCTGGCCCGTCAGGTCCTCAGCAGCAACTGTGTAAGTCGTGGCGTCGCCAGCTTGGTCTCCTAGCAAACCAGTCGCAAGCTCTGTCCATTCGGTGAGATTGTCCGAGACCGATATCCCGTAAGCTTGAGCAAGTGAGGACGCCCAACTGATGTCCACGCCACCACCGTCGGTGTTTAGCGCTAGATTGCCAATCTCCAGAGGAGCTTTCCCCGTGTCAATGATACGGAAATTATCATAGTGCAGTGTCATCCCACCATCACCCCAAGCACCTTGGTTCACAAAGGAGAAGCCAGGATTCACATCGTCGGGATTCTCAGGATCGCTCGGCGTCAGAATGGCCTGATCGAGTGGCAAGCTATAGGTACGCACATGTTGATCACCACCGGAACGATGCATGGCGAAGTTCATCGCTTCACCACCCGCACCACGTATGATAAAGTTCTGCCAGTTGCCACCCCAATCTCCATCTTCAAGGGCTGAGAAGATCACATCCATCCGGAACGTATAACGACCACGATCCTCTTGAGGAATCCGTGCAATCGATTCCATGATCGTACCTTTAAATGGAATCTTGAAATCTTCAATCCAACTGCCTCCAGCCGTGAAGGTGATCTCCAAGGAGCTATTGCCCTCTGTCACTGAGAGGTCATCAGCACCAGTCTTCTCGTGGAGAGCAACGGTGTACCGATCAGAAACCGGAACAATCACATCCACGTCTGCCTGACTTTCAAAGCCATTCAAAACCGTGACTTCAGGAACGGCTCCACTCACATACGTATCAATGAGTCGGAAGTTGTCCACGTAAACATCAATCGACTCGGTCCCATCAGCAATACCATATTGGTCAACGATCTGCATCGTCACAGGGCCGTCGGCCGTAAGATCCGCTGTCACCAGGTCGAGCGGCTGTGACATCGAGCGGTTTGTTCCACCACCCGCTTCAAGCTGAGCATAATCCCAGCCACTGAGGTGGGCCATAAAGTTGCCCCAATTGACACCCTCCGAAGGAAACTCAACATCATAGCGGAGTAAGTAACGGCCTTCAGCCTTCGACGCCCACGCTTGCTTTAGCAAAGCGCTAGCCTCATCTGAAAAAGTCAGCTCGGCGTCAGCCCCCCAACCGTAGTTTCCGATTAAGGACAGTTTAAGAGCCTTATCACCATCGGTGACTTTGGTATCATCAGCACCGTCTTTCGTGTACTGAGCAATCTTAAACTCATCATCAGTGCGATTCCCGAGAGTCGCGACGCTATCGACGCTGTCTTCAAAGGATTCCAGGATCGTGACGGTCTGAGCTTGAGCCATCGAAAGAGCAAGGCCAAGTCCGGCAGCCGTTGCCCCAATTTTTGGAATGAGGTTTTTATACATGTTTGAGTTAAGGGCTCGTGAGTGAGAAGTTCTGTGGCGGCGATTCAGGCGGCGAAGCGCCTTCCATCGGCCCGTGAGAAGTCTATCTTGTCGAGAATGAATTTTCGGAGTGGGGCAGCGATAACGCTAAGGTGCAGAAATTCAGAAAGCGTAT
>CALLLI010000173.1 GCA_938082635.1 uncultured Verrucomicrobiales bacterium | reverse complement strand
GAGGACGATTCGTAACTTGTTCATTTGCAGCGAATTCCTATTGCTTCGCAATGGACCTTCTGGATGACTACTCGTTGATGCACAACTGCTTACATTTCAACGGTTCGCGCAGAATTCGGGGATTCCATTGCCGTTTTTAGGTTTACGCATACATGAAAGAGTCTGATTTGGGCGGGATTTATGCTACTGAACTTTGGTGCAGGATTGCGCAGGTAATCGGTTAGCCTTGAGATCCGTGGCTGAATCGAAAGAGCCTACCCCGGCAGACTGAAATCAACTTCGGGGACACCAAGCCTTCTGAAGTCGGTTAAAACCGTCCAGCAAACTTGACGGAGAGCCCAATGTTGTCGCGCTACTAGAGGTCCATGCGGAAGAGGCGCTTCTTGCCTTTGGAGGCGTCGAGGAGCAGGCGTAACCAGGGCTCTTGGCAGAAGTTCTTGGGCGGGGCTTCGGTGGTCGAGATAATGTATTGGAAATTGGCTTCGCCGGCTTCCGGTTCTAACGCTTGCATGTAAGTGAATACACGGCGGTAGAGGTTGGCGTCCATGTCCGCCTCGCGCGGGCTGTCGTGGATGAGGAAACGTGGATGGTGGCCCTGGTCGAGTACGGAAGCTTGGAGCACGGCGAGATCGAATCCAAGCGTGATTAGTGTATTGATAGCTGCGCTGTTCAGGTCGCCGTTGTAGGTGGCCTTGAGCACTATCTTCTCGCGGGTGAAACGGCATTCCGCATCGGTGCCACGGCCGAGCATGCGTCTCATAGTGCGGCGGTAGAGAGCGGCAAAGCGGGAGGCCTCGCGATCCCAGCGACGTTGGAGGGCTTCTTGGCGCTCTTGTGAGGTGGCGATCTCAGTTGTGAGATTGTTACGCATTTCGATGAGGGCATCGAGTGTTGTCTGGGCCGAGGTGGCGCGTTCGAGGTGTTCGTGAACGAGTCGGAAGTGGCTGCGGATTCGCTCGTGCTCGCGCCGTTGAACTTCGTCTTTATGCAGGGCGTCTGCATACACATCCTGAAGCTCAACCACTCGGGTGGCCGCTGTTTCCAGGGCATGCAGGGCGTCGCGTTTGCGACTCTGGGTGACGAGCACGCCTTTGCGAGGGATGGGCTCAGGCGCATCCACATGGAAGGGGCAGTGAGCGTGGGCGAGATCCGGCGCGACCCCACAGGGCTCTGAATCCCAGAGCGTGACGGCATACTTGGCGGCACCGAGAGACTCTAACGTTCTATCAAGTGCAAGCCGTTGTTCATCGATCGTGAGGACGCCATCGGGCTGAAGCGCATCGAGTTCACGTTTCTCTTCGGAGCGGAGCTGGTTCTCGATACCGATGGAAAAGAGGGGATCAGCGATGCTTGCGTGGGCGTCATCAATGTAGGGCGTCAGCTCTTTAATGGCCTCTTCGACCGTGCGTTGTCTGAATAGAATCTCGGAAGGAAGCCGTTTGAGGTCGTCCTCCATGGAGACGCGGTATTCCATTTCCTGGCGGATTTCTCTGTCCATCAAGCCGACGACAGAGCGGATGAGGAAACTGCGGTCGCCGGCGCTGAGAGGGGGACTGCCACTTTGACTATCTTTGTGTCGCCAAGCGAGTAGGCCGTCTAGTCGGCATTCTTGATCGCGTGCGAGCCAGGCGAGAAGGTGGAGGAAACGGATGGATTGGCCCGAGTCGCCGTAACTCTTCACTGGAAGCTGTTCTACCACGGCTTGGTGTACCGTCACGCGAAAGATTTCGTAGTCGTTGGCATCTGCGGCCTTGGTTTTTAGCCAGGCATCGATGTCCTCAGCTTGGACGCAGATGGATCGGCGGCGGCTGCTGAAAGGTCGCCCGACGATCCAAGGTTTGCCATCAACCCAGATGCGCGCAATGACCCAGCCGCGCGGGAGTCGGGCCATGAGACGTTCCCGGAGAAACTTGCTCCCGCAGCGTGGTTCGCCTAACGCATATCTCAAGAGTCGACAGAAGCTCGTCTTACCGGCGGCATGTCCGCTGAAGGTGACCTCGATGTCGTCTACGTCGAGAGGAGGTGCCCAAATGATATTCATCCCGCGCCGGAGATGAATTTGACGAAGTTGCTGGCGGGGAGAGGCGGACCAGGTGCGGAGAATGCGCACTTCCTCTATCCAGAAGACGGGAGGACGATCACCGGGAGTGGCGTCTTTGCAGATGTCATCTTCCTCGATAGGGGGCTCTTCTTCGAAGAATGATAGTTGAGCTGGCTGGCCTCCCATATCGTTTACTAGGCCTAGCGGACGCTAATCTGCGGTGATTAGCAAGGTCTGTTTGATCCTGGAATCATTCGTTAGAATTTAGAATTTAGAATTCTGAAATGTCGTTTCTGGGGCGGACATCTAGTGATAGTGATAGTGATGGTGAAATGACTCGTTAATGGGAGATCGGGAGAAGAGTAATGGGCGTGTTCTTGGCCTCAAAGGTTGGGGCGTCTGTGGGGTGGTGCTTGCTCTAGTGGGGGCGGTGGGTTTCGCGTTGCTCCAGAAGGAACCTCCTAAATCGCCGAAGCTGCGAAGCGATATTGCTGTGGCCGGTCGTTCGCAGCTCACTGGTACGCTGCCCCGCAGTGAGAGCGGCAATGTCACGGGGAAGAGGCTGGAGGCTAATGCGTTGATTTCTCGATTGGAACCCCAGATGCTGGCAGGCGAGGCCTTGGATTCTAGCGTGCTCAACAAGATCAGGCGCGTCGTGCGTTCGCTCGAGAATCCAGCTCATCGGGCGTCGGTAATCCTGCTCTTTCCCCGGTGGTTATACCCGTATCTGGGAGACGTGGCGATGGAGATTACTCAGGAGGCTAAATTCGAGATTAAGGATTTCGTGACGACGGACTATAGCAACATTGTTGAGGTACTCGGGAGGACACCAACAAAGGATGCTGGTGCATGGCTCTTGAGGGAGCTAGAGGAGATTCCGGATTTCGAGTATCCTGAGGTGCCGCCGCAGCCCTGGTTTAACAATTTCCACTCGCGTGGCCTACTTGGAGATGTGGCTAAGGCGGTTGTGATTCACGGTGGACTCGGAGACACAGCTGTCATGGATGTCTATGCTAAGGCGATACTCGGTAGCTCGGGGGATCGGCAGCGAGTGCTGGTGTGGGCGCTCGGCGAATCTAGAGACTAGGCTGATTTCGAGTTCCTCGCGGCCGTTCGTGGCTCCATGAACGACTCCGTAATCATTCGGGAAATCGATCTAGCTCTCAATAAGATCGCTGCGTACATCGGCTCCGATGCGGCCCCTTCGTCCGATCCTGATAGCGGGGAATTTGGTCCCCACTTTTTCTCGGTCTTTCCGATGCTTGGAAATGAACGCCATGCATTGGCTGAACGGCAGCAAATGAAGCATGCGAAAGCTGTCGCCTACATGGAGGCGAACGGGCTGAGTGACCCCGAGTTCGGTTTGAAATATTGACTATGGTGGCATGCGCTGAAGAAGCCAGGATCCCATGGAGGCGTAGACGGGCTGCTCAGTGATGAGGACGTTATGATGATCCGTCCCGGTCACCGTGAGCCACTGCTTGTCGTGGCTTTGGAGGGCGTCGAACAGGCGTTCACCACGAGCTTGATTGATCAAGGAATCCTGGTCTCCGTGGGCGACGAAGACTGGAAGTTAAGGCGGGGTGAGGGCTGTCCATCTGGCGGGGGCACATCTTGGATGGGAAGACCTGATGGGTGGCGGACCAGCATTCGGAGGGCGGACTGAAGAGGCCGTGCCAATGGGCCCGTCAGCTTGCTATCATTGGCACTTAATTGATAACGCATGGATTTGCCGCGTTCACCGGGATTTGTTCCGCTCGGCGAAACCGTAAGGTATGGGATCTGGCCATCGGCAGTGATGTGGCGTTCGATGGCCAGCGAAGGCTCGGCGGGAGCCTTCTGTTGATACTAACCTAGTGGCATTGACGCAGGGGCGATGATCTGATACGAAAACCAGATCAGAGAAGCCAACCAATGCCGAGGATGATCGGACCGAAGATGGCGAGGACAAGCCATGTCGGCCGCTTGTATCTTTTTACCATGGACGGGCGTAGGTGTCGCAGCGCTTGAACCAGCCGGCGCGCCATTGACTTTCTTTCTTGGGAGCGTTGGTGATTCTTCGGCCGAGGGTGCGCTTGGCAGAGGCGGCGTATTCTTTTGCGGCGGCCTGGCCTGTGGGGCGGTCTTGCATACCTTGGAGCACCTGGAGCATGCCCCAGCCTTGGCCCTTGTAGCGTTCCTTGGAATTGACGCCTTCGCCTTTGAAATTGACGTAATCGATCAGGGCGTAGAGGCCGTTTGGAGTTCCACTCATTGCGTAAAAATTATCTTCAATACGTTGATGGTCAGCTTGTGGGGCCGATCGTACCATCTTGGGGAGAGCCGCTTGCATACGCTTGATGATGAATTCTGTCTGCAGGCCGACGGTCTGTCTGAGCATCTGTCTCAGGGCTCGCATTTGGGCACTGTTTGAGGCACCAACGAAGGCAGACCGGTTGGGCCACGGGCAGGGGCTTTGCGGTGCGAGGCCTCCGGGGAGTTGCACGCCGCGGGCGGAGAGGAATCCCATGAGGGGACGGAAGCTCTCTTCGTAGGTTTGGCGACCACCGGCGGGGTACCAGATGAAATGACCAATTCCCATGGAGGCGAAGGCTTCATTCTTGTTCCACGAGGTGAGGCCGGAAATGGTGCCTGCGGCTTCGTTCTGCCAGATCTTCTTGCCGATGCGCTCGGCATCTGCGGGAGCGACTTGGACGCGGCGGGCGGTGGTCTGTTGTGGCGCGGGGCCGCCAGCCTGGGGACCAGGTCGCGATGGGGCGACACATTGGAGGCAGGATAGGCTCAGGCTGATGAGGAGGCCGATTCGGAGGTGGCTGGGCAAAGTCATGGGAGGAAGAATTAGCATGGCATGTGGGCAGAGAAAAGCCCAGGCTGCACAAGGCGACCCGGGCTTATCTGTAAATCAATGTGAGGCGCTTTAGCCTGCGATCTCTTGGGCGTGGAAGATCTGCCAATCGTCAAGATTGTTCAGATTAACAGCGTCCTTGATCTTGCCTTCGTCCACGATGCCAGAAGCGTCGAGGATCTCTTTGCGAGTGGCGTCGTCGTGAATGTAACCGGCGATGCTGTCGTTGAGCGTCTTGACTGCTGCGGAGTCGAGCGATCCGCCCTTCTTTTCAAGGATCCATGCTTCCGCCTGCGGGTAGGTGGGCTTGGAATCTTTGATGTAGTTGAGGAATTCTTCGCGGTCGAGGCCAAGGCCGTCGAGGACCATTTGATCGTAGCCTTGGCCACAAGCAGGATAGTCGTCATGAAGATTATTCACTGCGCCGAGGGAAGCTTTTTGCCAAAGGCGTGGAAGATGAAGAACGCCGAGAGGACCTGCGACGCCAGAACTGATGGTAGGGACTACTTTACTCATGTTGATGGTAGATAGGTTGATACTTGATTCTCACGCGTTCCTCGCAGAGAGGGCTATAGAAGGGATGGATTCCATCCAAGATCAAGCAAATTATACATACGGAGCCCGCATGCCTAAACGCACCGAACACAATTGGAAGGAATCGAACGGTGAAGGCGAGACTCGCTTACTACGCGCCGTTCGTGATCGCGGCGTTTGGCGTATGAGCGCCCGGATGGAGAATGAGGATTTCTGGGAGAATTTGGTGCCCCCGAGTGAGAAGGATTTGCGCAGTCTTCGGGATGTTTTGTGGCGCAAGTACCAGCGCAACCGCACGTCGTGGGAGCACGTGGTCGCCGTGGATAAAATGTTAGGTGACGTGGAGTGAATCGGCTAAGGCGAGGGTGCCTTTGAGCACACGCGCCCATTGCTGAGTGCCTTTGGTATTCACGGCCATGACGAGCGAGAAGTAGGCATCTAGAAGGGCGTAGAGTGACGGGTTCACTGGGCCGTAGATCGACTCATAGTAATGACGTATGCGGGCATACCATTGGCCTGCTGTGTAAGGTGGTATTGCCTGCCAGGTGAACCGATAGCTTCCGGGTTCCAGCTCAAGCGCTTCGCATCGTTCCGAGCGAATCGCGATGAGTTCTCCGCTCGCATAAGACTCGTACTTCACGAGATCGAAGAGTGCGGGTCCCGTGGAGATACCGGCAACGGAGACAGGATCGATGAGGACAAGGTCTTGCCACCAAGGGCTCTCGCCAGTCGGGCAGAGAATATTCTCTAGGATAACGTCGCCGTGAAGTCGAACACTGGGCAAGGTGTCGAGGTCTTGGGAGGTTGCCTGAGCCCAGAGTTGCTGGAGTCCGGGCATTTTACGATCGTTGATCAGTATGGATTCTCTTTCGATGATGGGGCGAAAGGAATCTAAGCTACTGAGTTTCTCGATCGCATCGTTGATGGTGGTGGCGACATGTTGGGAAATGGATTCACTGGGTATTACTGGAGTGTGGAGCCGATCGAAGAGGGCAATGCCGAGGGCTTCTTGGAAAGCAATCGCCTCGTGGGCCGGCGACGGGGTGTTCGTGATCCGTTCCGCGACGCTGACATGGTCCTGATAATACGGGATTTCGTAGCCGACCTCGTTTCCTGCGTTGTCGCCTTCATGTCCCCAGGCGTCGAGCACGGGAGGGAAGAGTTTGGTGGCTGCTGAAGGGAGATTCACGAGGTAGAGAATCTCTCTTCTGAGGGTCTCGAGAGCCCATGGGCCTGGTTGGCCGCTTGGCTTACTGGCCTTGCGGACGATGCGCAGTCCGTCGGGCCGTTCGTAGATCGCGGTCTCTTCCCAGAAGCCTTCTTTGAGGAGTCGAATTCGCCTAGCGGGCTGTCGGGAGTGTCTCAATCGGATTGTTTTTCGAGTGGTATTTGTGCGACGACGCCTTAAGAATCGAGCCTTATGCTTGGGAAATACAGCAGATTCAGTCTTCTCCTTATCCTAACAGCGGTGCTGACGCAGTGTCAGACGTTGTCACTCGACATGCAGAAGTCTGGGAATGTGCCCAACGTCACCATTGAGGGGGTGTATCAGGAGCAGGTTGTGAGTGCTTGCTCCGATGTTTTGAAAGATCATGGTTACCGCTTCTCCACGAGTCGCGGGTCCAGCTATCTTTACGAGAAGCCAGGTTCAAGGATGGATTTCCTGGCTTGGGGAGGCTTTTCGACCGATCAGGAGGTGGTCGTCCGCGTGGCAGTGCACATCAGGAAACTTGGCGACGCTTATGAGGTCGAATGCCAGCCTTACATTGTTATTCGCCCTGGGGAGCATTTGGAGGATGCTCGAAAGATGACGCGGATGAAGACCGGCAAGTATCAGAAGCTTCTCAATGAAATCAAAGAGCGCTGCTACCAAGGTGGACCGCTGTCCGAGAATTGGGAGGCGTGGAATTGATTAATCGGCTTGTCGCTCAGAGCAAACCGCTAGAGAGTCTTTCATCATGAGCAAGAGAACACTTGGCATCCTGTCATTGTTGCTGCTGGTCCTCTTGGGCTTCAGCGTTTTAATGAATTTCGCATTAGTGGCGACGGCGCCTTTCCGAGGAATGGGTTCGGCGCGAGCACCGGGGAATTTCCGTGAGATCGAACTCTATGCTGGGAATAGCGAGGCCCAGATCGTGCACATTGATATCGAGGGCATGATATCGAGTCTTGGCGGCAGTCCCTTTATGCCTGGGTCCAGCCTCAGTCAGACGAAACGTATGTTAGAGGCGGCCGTTGCTGATCCGAAGGTGAAAGCGATGGTGGTCCGGATCAATTCTCCAGGAGGTGAAGTCACGGCGTCCGATGTGCTGTATCAAGCGGTGAAGACAGCGGCGTCGAAGAAGCCCGTGGTGATCTACATGGATAGCATGGCTACCTCGGGTGGGTATTACATTGCCTGCGGTGGCACTCATTTGATGGCAAATGGAACAACCTTAACGGGCAGTATCGGGGTGATCATCCAGTCGCTGAACTACAAGGAGCTGCTTGGTAAAGTGGGCTTGGACTCTGTCGTCTTCACTAGTGGCAAATTCAAAGACATGCTCAGCCCGTCCCGAGACATGCGGCCAGAAGAGCGTGCCTATGTGCAGGGCATGGTCGATGAAATGTATGCGCGCTTTGTGGGTATCGTGGGGGAAGCTCGCTCTATTCCCATTGAGACATTGAAAGCCGGGATCGCTGATGGTCGGGTGATCACAGGGAAACAAGCGCTCGCAGATGGCCTGATCGACGAGACTGGCTACATAGAATCTGCCTACAAGAAGGCACGTGAACTCGGTGGTGCTCCTAACGGAAGGGTCGTGAAGTATGGCACTGAGGTGGGCTTGGGTCAGTTGCTTGGGGTGCTGGGCAGTGCTTCTGCTGAGGCGGGTAAACCCACGCGTGTGGAGCTGAACGTGGGAGATTCACAGGTCCCCAAACTGCAGCCTGGCGCGGTGTATCTTCTCCCGGCTCACTTTGCCCTCTAGCGGGAGTTTATGGACTCGATTTCTTCACGTATTCAAATGGACCTTTGGTGGTTCAGTTGGATCGCTTTCGGTGTGGCCATTCCGCTCTATGCCTTTCTTCGTCAGCGGGATCCTTTGATCCGGTGGCACGAGCATGGAAACGTCTCGACCCGATCATTTAATGGCTTCGATCTCGGAGTCGTGTTGGGGTATTTCCTGGTTTTACAGGGGGCCTTGATGCTTGGGACCAAGCCGGCTTCGGAGGCTATCACGATCGAGGCTGCCCACATGCTGACCGACATTCTTTTGAAGGTGATGCTGGCGAGCTTCTTCATCTACTGGTTCCTCGTACGGAAGGTGAATTTGTTAGAAACGTTTGGCTTAACGCGACTCAATCTCCAAGCAACGCTCATCTGGGGAGGTGTGGTGGGTGTCCTCGCGGTTCCGTTGGTCATGGCGGTGGGTGCGTTTGCGAAACAGCAGCTGATGCATTTCTTAGGCGAAGTTCCCGCCCAACCGGTGGTGGAAGCCTTTATCAATAGCAATGACCCTGCTTTTAAGATCATCACGATTGTGGGAGTTGTGGTTGTGACTCCTATTTTTGAAGAACTCGTCTATCGAGGGTATCTATATGGTGTTACTAAGAAATACTCGGACCGCTTCTTTGCGACGTTCTTCTCTTGCCTCATCTTCACCGTCGGTCATGCGGGCGTGATCACGATCCTTCCCATCGTGACATTGGCAGTCTTTCTAGTCCTTGCCTACGAACTCTCTGGGAGCTTGTGGGTGCCTATTCTAGTTCATATGCTCTTTAATTTGGTCAACGTGGTGGGCATGCTTGTCGTCCCTTCAGCTGGTTGATTTTTTTCTTTGGAATGTAGGCACGACCGGCTAGGCTCGTCCTGTTTTGAAGAGTTCGTCGTCCCAACGTTTATCTGATCTTGGAGAAGATGTGGTGGTGAGGGAACTCACTCGGGATCTTCCCACGGATGGATCTGTCGTCATGGGGGCTGGCGATGATTGTGCCGTTCTTGAGTATGGGCGCACCGGCTATTATCAATTATTCAAAACAGACTGTCTTGTTCAGGGCGTGCATTATTTCCCGGATACGGAGCCGGAGCTTATCGGACGCAAAGCCCTTGCCAGAGCAATCAGTGACATTGCGGCAATGGGAGGATGGCCGACGCAGGCGGTAGTGACGTTGGTGCTTTCTCCCAATTTTCAGATTGGCTATGCCAAGGCAATCTATGCGGGGCTCTCGAGCCTTGCTCGTGAATTTGGTGTCTCTATCGTGGGTGGAGAAACGGCTCGGCCTGCTGCGACAACGGGGAGTACGGCAATGATCTCAGTTTCATTACTCGGTCTGGTGGAGAGAGGGCGGTGTATTATGCGGTCGGGCGGGCGCGACGGGGATCACGTTTATGTCACCGGATCTCTTGGAGGTTCTTTGAAAGGAAAGCACCTCAATTTCCTCCCTCGCGTATGGGAAGCTCGCTGGTTGAGTGAGCACTATAAACCCTCCGCCATGATGGATCTGAGTGATGGCGTGGCCAAAGACTTGCCGCGTCTCGCAAAGCAGAGCTGTCTTGGATATCAAATGGTCTACCAGCGGATCCCTCGTTCACCTGGTTGTGAATTGCGCCAAGCGTTGAATGATGGAGAGGATTACGAGCTTATATTCACTGCTGCTCCTGAGCGAGCGGAGGCGATGAAAGCTGAGTGGGTAAAAACATTTCCAACCGTTCCATTGACCAATATTGGTTGGCTATGCCCTAAAGATCAGTCCATGGGCTCTGAGATGGATCAAGGGGGCTGGGATCATTTCCAAGTAACTGTTGGGTCGTAAGAGTCGGTATTTCGCTATTCTTATTGTTTGTGAGAAATGAATTCTTAATTTGAATTTCATAAATTCCTCACTTAGTGCAGCACCATGGCTAGACCTGTTAATTCATTATCCGACGCTGATACTCGCTTAGCCGAGTTGAACACCAAGATCTTAGGGCTAGAGAAAGAGCGCAGCGCTCTTCTTGCTATCGAGCTCGCTAACGCTGAAACTCGTGTGACTGAAATCGAGTCTTTCATTGGTGTTTATTTGGCATCTTCTCCTCAAGGTGGAGCGAAGGCTCCAGCCACGAGAACGTCTGCTGGCACAACGAAATCGACAGGTAAGCGCCGCGGTCGTCCTCCAGGTTCAGGCAAACAGAAAGCGGCGGCGACCGAGAAACCGGCATCGACAGGCAAGCGCCGTGGTCGTCCTCCTGGTTCGAGCAACAAGACGAAAGCGGCGGCTACGAAGCCTGAAGCAAAGCCAACGACCAAAGATGCACCTAAGAAGCGTGCCCGTGGCAACAATGCTGACCGTCTTGATGCTGTTAAAGGCCTCGTAAAGAAAGCTGGCAAAGAGGGTGTGTCCGCACGTCGTGTGGCTAAAGACCTCGGTTTCCCTTACGTCTCTGTTTTGAATATCTTGAACAGCCCCGCTGACTTTAAGAAAGTCGGTGAGAAGCGTGATCGCCGTTACTTTTTGAAGTAAGGAAGGTTTTCCCAAGCAATTTACCAACGCCCATTCCTGTTTGCAGGATGAGGCGTTTTTCATTTGGGCATGGGACGATGTTCAGACAGAGATCTCGGCCTTGATATGCGGATGCGGGTCATAGCCTTCGAGAGTGAAATCTTCGAAAGCAAAGCCGTCGATCCTATCCACCTTAGGACTCAGCATCATCACGGGGAGTGGGCGCACCTCGCGCGAGAGCTGGAGTTTGGCCTGATCGATATGATTCTTGTAGAGATGTAGGTCGCCAAACGTATGCACAAAGTCGCCGGGCCTCAGTCCTGTGACTTGGGCCATCATTAGTGTGAGCAGTGCGTAAGAGCCGATATTGAAGGGTACTCCGAGGAAGAGATCGGCGCTGCGTTGATACAGTTGGCAGCTTAATTCCCCATCGCAGACATAGAACTGAAAGAGCAGATGGCAGGGAGGCAACGCCATGTCTTCCACATCGGCCACGTTCCACGCACAAACGACATGACGTCGGCTGTGAGGGTTATTCTTTAGCGAATCAACGACCTGGGCAATTTGATCGATGGTCTTGCCTCCTGCGCCTTCCCAGGATCGCCATTGTTTGCCGTAGACTGGACCGAGGTTGCCCTCGGCATCTGCCCACTCATCCCAGATACGCACCTTGTTCTCCTGAAGGTAGGCAATGTTCGTATCGCCTTTCAGAAACCAGAGGAGTTCGTGAATGAGGGTGCGCAAATGGAGCTTCTTTGTCGTGAGGATCGGAAATCCCTTGCGCAGATCGAACCGCTCTTGGGCGCCAAAGACCGAGTAGGTGCCTGTGCCGGTGCGGTCATCGCGAAACTTGCCTTCGTCGAGAACGCGTTGGAGGAGGCGGTGGTAGGCATGCATAGATGGGAACAGGCAGGTAAAGGGAGGGCTAGTCGATAGCGTTCGCGCTGGTCAGATCGTCGGCATCGTCAAACAAGCCGTTGGGGCCAGCAGACCTTAGCTTAAAACCGCCATCCGACTGACTGTCAAATCGGAACGGGCGTTTCCAACTATCACTGACAGAACCGTTCTCGTCTAAAAATTTACCGAACTCTGGCCTAAGGTACGACTTGTTTCTCGTGTTCTGGCCGAGAAGCGACGCGACGATCTCCACGTCTGATCCACTGGGGTAGACGTCGTAGTCTTTCTTGTAGGCTGTGGCGCCTTCTTCAAGAATATGAGCGACCAGTGCTGCGTTCCTTTGTTGTACCTTCGGCCAGTATAGAAAGTAGACGGCAAGTGCGCAGCCCCAGATCACTGCCGAAACCAGGGTGAAACCAATGATGCATTTCCGAAGCATGGAGGAGAGTGACAAAGGCCTTCCCGTTGCGCAAGTTGGGACAACGTCGTTCGCCAAGTATACAGAATTCTGCTAAGTCATCTCATGGCAGACTTTTACCAGCATCGGTTGCTTACCACGCTACATCATCTTAGCGACCTTGATATTGAAGCGCAGTCTAAGAAGCTTGCCGAGCACACGAAGCGTCGTCCCATCACGCTGATCTT
Organism: uncultured Verrucomicrobiales bacterium; assembly: GCA_938082635.1. Classification (GTDB taxonomy): domain Bacteria; phylum Verrucomicrobiota; class Verrucomicrobiia; order Verrucomicrobiales; family DEV007; genus JAACDM01. The sequence continues at coordinate 13,448 of CALLLI010000173.1, read as the reverse complement.
GCCGGCATTGTATGCTGAGGTGAAGCGCCCGGCTCTGAGGAGTATTGTTGATGAGTTGAAGAAGGTGGAGTACGTAAACAATGTCGTCATCAGCATGAATCGAATGACGGCCCCGGAGCTTGATCATGCGCGGCAATTCTTCTCAGAATTGCCGCAGAATCATCAGATTATCTGGAATGACGGGCCACGGTTGAATGCGCTCTACGACCGGCTCGAGAAGAATGGACTCACCTCCTACACTCCCGGAAAAGGTTACAATGTGTGGATGGCCATTGGGCATACGATTGCTCGTGGGGGGACTAGCATTATTGCGACTCATGATACGGATATCATTTCCTATCACCGGGAGATGCTCCTACGCCTCTGTATGCCAGCGGCCACGCCGAGCATTGGCTACAACTTCTGCAAGAGTTACTACGGTCGGGTTTCTGATCGTATGTATGGGCGAGTCACGCGTCTCTTCATGGGACCCCTCATTCGAGCCATGATGAAGGTGCTCGGGCCGCTTCCATTGCTCGAGTTTCTCGATAGCTTCCGCTATGTGCTTTCTGGTGAGTTCGCAATGAACGTGAACTTGGCCACGGTGCTCCGCCTCCCTGGAAACTGGGGGCTCGAGGTTGGCATGCTTTGTGAAATCTTTCACAACTCCACGCTCCGCCGCATCTGCCAGGTCGACCTTGGGATGAATTTCGAGCACAAACATCAGCATCTGGAAACGAAGGCTGAAGGCACGGAGCCTTCGCCAGAGAAGGGGCTCATGAAGATGGCTAAAGAAATCGTTCTGACGCTCTACTCAAATCTCACGGCGGAGGGCGTGCGTCTCGATGAAACCACGTTGCGCACGATTCGTCTTACTTATGTGAAGACTGCGAAGGACACGATTCAGCGCTACCACGATGACTCCGTTGTCAATGGGCTCACCTACTACCGCCATGAAGAAGCAGCCGCCATTGAGGCTTTTGAACATGCCCTCGATCTGGCTGACAATGAGTTCCTAGGAAATCAGTATCATCACCCTGAGATACCTAACTGGAATCGCGTCTTCTCAGCGTTGCCTGACTTTGGAGATCAATTGCTAGAAGCAGTCGCCTTGGATTCAGAAGGACGTTAGACTCATGATACACACAATCGATCTCAACTTTCAGGGGCACTCAGGAACGATTGCTGCCTTCCTTGTGGAAACTTCTGCGGGGCCCGTCCTTGTGGAGTCTGGACCAGCGACGACGCTAGAGGCGTTAGAAGCGGGCGTGCAGAAGCTTGGTTTCGCTCTTACAGATGTCCAGCATGTCTTCCTAACGCATATTCATTTCGATCACGCGGGAGCGGCTTGGCGCTTTGCTGAGCATGGGGCGACTATTCACGTCCACCCGTTCGGTCAGAGTCATCTTGCAGATCCTGAGGTTCTATGGAAGTCGGCTAAACGTGTCTTCGGCGATGCTATGGAGCAGCTGTGGGGAGAAATGCGAAAGATCTCTCCCTCACAGATTCATGCCTGCGAGCATGAAGAAACGATTCGCGTCGGGGAGACCGAGTTCACTTCGTTGCACACTCCTGGTCATGCCAAGCACCACATCGCTTGGCAGTGTGGCGATGATGCTCTCTTTGCGGGCGATGTCGCTGGCGTGTCGCTCGCTGGAGGGCCGGTTCAGCCACCATGCCCTCCGCCGGACATTGATATAAAGGCGTGGGCGGATTCGATCGAGTACTTGCAAGAATGCACTGCTGAGACGATTTACCTCACGCACTTTGGTGCTATTTCTGAGAAAGAATCCCATCTTGCGGCCTTAAGCGAGTGCTTGGACGATTGGCACCACTGGATGGCTGAGCGATTGGACGGCTCGGAGCCTGCGGACCTCGTTGCGTCCTTTGCCGAGTACGTGAAGAGCCAGCTTCGCCTGGCAGGACTGAGCGGGGAGGCGCTGGGCAACTATGAGGTGGCTAATCCGACTCAGATGAGCGTGTATGGATTGGCGCGTTATTTGAATCAACGAAGCACTGCTTAGCATGGACGATCTAACCGATCTTTATCAGGAAATCATTCTCTCGCATAACCGGCGACCTCGGAATGAGGGCGTCTTGGAGGCCTGTGATTGTCAGGCGGAAGGGTTCAATCCGCTCTGTGGTGATCGCATCACCGTTTATGCGAGCAAGGACAGCGAGGGGTGTCTTGAGAAAGTGCAGTTCCTTGGTGAGGGCTGCGCCATTTCGCGAGCCTCGGCCTCGATCATGACGCTACAGTTGGTGGGCGCTTCTGTAGACGAAGCTCATGCCAAGATCGCGGACATCGCCAAACTGCTGACTCAGGAAGAAGAGCCAAAAGCGGATCTGGAAGTGTTAGGTGATCTCACGGCTTTGCTCGGCGTGCGTCGATTTCCGGCGCGTATCAAATGTGCCACGCTTGCTTGGCATACGTTGGGCTCGGCCTTGCGAGGCGAGCCCAAGCACGAAGAGCGCTGAAGATCACTCCCAGCGGTGGCGATGCACGCCCATGTAGGTGACAAAGAGTCCGATGGCGACATGGGCGCTGAGCACGGCCACGCAGATTTCGAATGGACTCAACCCCGTTGGAATGGCCTTCTCAATCCCGACATCGTAGGCTGTTTCTTTCATGATATGATCGAGTTGGCCTGCCCAGCCCCAGTAGGCGGCAATGAACGGTTGTGTTACGGTGGCCACCACTTCGGGAAGAGCGAGGACAGCATTTGATAGGGGAAGTTGGAACCCTACCAAATAGACACTGAGAAGTGAGGCTTGCTCCGTAGATCTGGAGAGCGAAGAGATGGCAAGGCATATCGTCGTCATGGACGCGTTGACGAGGAAGAGCAGGATGAACTGCTGTGTTAGGCTTCCCGGCATCACCGTGAAGTGATTGACGAATCCCGCCATCCATGCGCTCTGGGCAAGGCAGAGAAGGGCGAGAAAGGCGACTTTGCTCATGAGGTAGCTCAATGGACTGAGGCCTGCGAGTTTCTCTTTCTCGTAGATCGGGCGCTCGGCGACGATTTCTCTTGCGCTGTTGTTAGACCCCATGAGTGCTAGGAGAATGACCTGAAACATGGCAAGACCTGAAATGAGCACACCAAGGCGAAACTGTTGGCCTGCGATGTCTTGCGCTTTCGCCATCTCGTTCGCCATGTTGGAGGAATTGATGATCTCGGTGGGAGTGAGCTGATTGGGCATGGGCGGAATTCCCATGCCTTCATTTGACTCGAAAAGCCCTGGCGTGAAGAGAATGACGAGCAGAGGGAATCCGAACAGCAAGGCAGCTTGAAGGAAGAGCTGACCCCGATCACGCCGGAGAATGGTGAAGCGCCTTCTCAGCAATACCCCAAACTGGCGCCATGGACCCGGTAGTCGACCGCTGGCTTCTCGCAGGCTGTCTTCCAGCGATTGTGTGTCCGAGGGGGCGGTTTCTTCTGGTGACTCGGGTTCGGTGAAATCTAGACTATCGTAATAAGAAGGTTTATGTTTCCGCCAGGATGCGTGCCAATCGCGAGAGTCTCGTTGAGCCAGTGTCGGATAGATGTCCTCCGTTCTCTTTACACTGAAGTAGTGATCTGCGGCGTCGGGCTTCCCATGATAGATGACACAGCCTTCATGCAGCACGAGGATGGAATCGTACAGTTCCAGGTTGGAGAGGCTATGCGTGACATTGATGACGATGCGATTGTCTATCTTTGATAGGCTGTGCAGGAGATGCACGATCTCGTTCTCGCTTCGGGGGTCTAGTCCGCTGGTGACCTCATCACACAAGAGCAGCCTTGGATTGCTCACGAGTTCCATCGCTAATCCGAGGCGTCGTTTCTGACCACCGCTGAGCACTTTCACTCGGCGATCCGAGATATCCTCAAGCCCGGTCTGCTTGATGACGATGTCTGCGATCTGCTCCAAATGGCACCTATTCACCGTGGTCACTCGCAGTTCCACGGCGCTCTCGACGCTCTCTTCCACGGTGAGGTGCTCGTAGGCCACGCTGAATTGCGGCACATAACCAACTTCGGCAGGATCGAGCTCGGCATCGTCGGCGAGATCGCGGCCTTCCCAGTGAACAGAGCCGCCGCTCTCTTCTAAAATGCCTGCGATCACTTTGAGCAAGGTGGTCTTGCCGCACCCCGAAGGGCCCACAATCGCCATGAAGTGTCCCTTGGGGACTGCGAAAGAGGATTCGTGCAGAATATAGAATGCTTCGCCACCCTTCTCAGCGCTGTAAGAGACCTCCTTGAGTTCAAGCATGTTCATTGATTGACGAGGAGACCGGGTTTGCAACTGCTTGCCGATCGATTTAGTGGGCTGTATTAGTCTAACATGGCTCGCTCTCGTAGATCTCGTCGTCCCGCCCGGTCATCTCGTGCTCGCTGGTTTGGGTGGGGATTGGGAGGCGTGGTGATGGTGGCGATCCTTGCGGGGATTGTTGCGACTGTTCTAGCAAAGCGTTATTTGAAGAGTGACGCGTTTCGTGAGTTTCTTTCGGGCAGGGTTTCTCGGATTCTGCAAGTCGACGGCGAATTCGCACCCTTCTCCTGGACGGATGCGTCTGTTTACTCGGAGTCTTTTATGGGGGCGGGAAAGAACGCAGTGCAGAAGGTCGAGGCGCAGGGGGTCCGTACGACGATTGATTTTAGTTCATTCAAACGTGAGGCCTGGGACGTGGAAGAGGTGACGATCAATCGCGTGAACCTTGCGATGGGAGCCTCACAAAGTCAGGTGGCACCCCCGCCTCCAGCAGTAACTTCCTCGAGAGGCTTTATTTCTCGCTGGATCCCTCAGAAGGTGGCGGTCAAGGGGATTCGAATTGCCGAACTAGATTGCCAATGGAGTGGTGAAGCGCTCGATGCCAAGGCTTTGGATCTCTCTGTATCGCTTACGCCGTTGAACGGTGATGACGGTTGGCAATTGCAAGTGCAGGACGGCGAACTAAGCCTTGCTGGTCAGGAGCCCATGCGCCTGGAGCGACTGCACGCGCGACTGCGTCCTGGCGAGTTCTTCATCACAGATGCAGGGCTAGAGATCCTCGATCATGCGACGTTCACGACGGCTGGCGAAGTGTACTTAGAGCAGGGGAGACTGACGTTACGCTCTCACGTGGATAAACTGCGAGGAGATCGCATCTGGCGAGAGGATTGGAAACAGCGTATGCTAGGAACGCTCTATGCCGACATCAAAACGGAGGGCAGCTTTGGCCGTGAAACGAAGCTGACTCACACTGGTAAGGTGGGGCTCAAGAACGGGATGCTCGTGGCACTTCCCGTATTGGAGAAACTAGCGAATCATACACGAACCGAGCGCTTCCGCCGACTCGTCTTGGATAAGGCAGAAGCCGATTTCGTGCTGAAAGGAAACAGGCTTCAGTTAGACGATTTACTGCTACAGTCGGATGGGCTGTTGCGGGTGGAAGGCTCGATTCAAGTCGACGAACCGTTCTCCAAATCTGGTGCTCGTCCATTGAGAGGCGTCCTGGAAGTTGGCGTGGTGCACGATGTGCTGAAGTGGTTGCCTGGAGCTGAGAAACGTGTCTTTACGGAGGTCAGATCGGGCTTCCTCTGGACGACGATGCACGTCGGTGGTACGATCGAATCTCCTACTGAAGATTTGAGTCCAAGGCTAGGCAAGGCTGCTATCGAGGAGACCGTCGCAGCGGTGCCGGAGGCGGCTATTCAAACGAGCCGCGATTTGTTAGACACGGCTACAGGCTTGTTAGATCCTGTGACTGGTGGTGCCATTGATAATGCTGGCGACCAACTGTTAGATCAAGCCGAGGACGTGATTCAAGGAGGGCTGAGATTGGTGCCGATGCTAGACTTGGGCAATCGATCTTTCTAAAGAGCGGCAAAGGTCTCAGTGGGAGCTGGGGCCTCGGTTGGTCCTGCCATTTCGGTGATGCGTGTGATGAGCTCCACGAGATCGAACGGTTTCCGCATGACCTCGTTAGCGCCAAGGTCGAGAGCTTCCTGGCTTGTCTGGCTATCGGCATAGCCCGTAAGCATGATGATCGGGAGACTGGGATGGCGCGGTCGGATTTCTCGAAGACCTTGAAGGCCGTCTTTGATCGGCATGGTGAGATCCATGACGATGCCATCGGGCGTGCCTTGGGTCAGCTCTTCCATGGCTGCGTCGACTGAGGGCACTGTGGTCACCCGAAATGAGGACTGCAGAATGATCCGCATGGTTTTCCGAAGGGACGCATCGTCATCGATGACGAGGATTCTAGGCATCTGGCAGCCTCCTCCGGGCCTCTGTGTCTTCTCTTTCATGATAGTCTTCAAACTGGGGGCTGATTGCCTACCCAATCCAGCGACAGGATATTTACTGAATATCCATAAATACTAAATAAAATAAAATAAACAGTTAATTTAGATATTTGAGAATACAGCTATCTCTATTATATTCACTGTTGTGAATAAAGTAACTGGCTCTTGGTTAGGGTGTTACTATACGAGGCGTTGGAACTGTGCGCTGGTTTTGCCCCGAATCTTCCCAAGCGGATCTCATTTCTGACCGGCAGAGCAGAAATCTGTGGTCGAAAAATCCGGCTTGTCGCTCTTCAGGACTGATGTCCTATTCACGTTATGAATCTTACCCGCACAGCTTACGGCACCTGGAGTGGTGGCCGCTTTATGCATTTCGGTCTGCCTCTGGATGAAGATCGTTATTTATCTGCCATCCTTCATGCCTATGACGAGGGCATCCGTACTTTCATGACAGCGGATACTTATGGGGTGGGTGAGGCAGACATCATGTTGGGGAAAGCGCTCAAAGACGTTCCTCGGGATACCTACTGCTTGGTCGGAGCCATTGGCCACGATCTCTATGATGGCAAACGCGAAGGCAGCAAGGGCTTCCCTCGATTCACCGATGCGCGACTACGGGGCCCCGAGGGTTATGCTGACTATGTGAAGACGGCGACTCAGAAGTCCCTTGATCGGATCGGCGAGGAGCAATTTGATCTTCTCTTTCTTCACAATCCGGATTCTGTCGGATTCACTAGCGATGCCGTTTGGAGTGCTCTTCAGGGTGCGAAGGACGCAGGGCTGACGCAACGCTTAGGACTCGCTCCAGGTCCTGCCAATGGCTTCACCTTGGACGTCATCGGTTGCTTCGAGAAGTTCGGTGAACTCATTGACTGGGCGATGGTTATTATGAATCCGTTAGAGCCTTGGCCAGGGCAACTTGTCTTGCCAGCCGCAGAGAAACATAAGGTGGATTTGATCACACGGGTCGTAGACTATGGAGGGCTCTTTCATGATGACGTTCGCCCAGGGCATCCGTTTCCCGAGCGAGACCATCGCACCTTTAGACCTGCTGGTTGGGTGGAAGCGGGAGCGGAGAAGATTGATCGCATGAGATCAATCGCCGAAGCTCATGGCCTCACAATGATTCAGCTAGCCAGTCTTTGGAATCTCAGTCAAAGTCCTGTCAAAAGCGTCATTCCAACAATGATCCAGGAGCCGGGCGACTCTAGTAAGACTGTCGAGGCTAAGATCACCGAACTTGCCAAGCTTCCAGAGAACGTGCAGTTCACGGCGGAGGAGATGGCCTTCATCAGTGAGATCGGAAATAACAAAGGCTGCATGGCCCTGAAAGGCGGCAATCCTCAGCATGAAGGCGAGGTCCTGGCGGATCGATGGCAGCTGACACCTGAGTTGGAAGACATCGGGCGGCGGTGGGAGATTCAGCCTGAGCGGGACCTGGTTCTCGCACATATGGCATAGGTGACTCGTCTTTGAGCAAATCAGGCTTTGAAATGGCGAACATCTACAGTACGTGGAAGCGGTTCGCTCACCGCGCCCGTGCTCGCGATTTCGTCTGCTATTATTGAGGTCGCGGTGTGATCGAGCTTTGATTTGAAAAGATTTCGTATAAACTATCAATTGTAGGGTTACTCCTCCCAGCTTCTGCAAGCAATCATGGCCACTCTATTAGTCGCAAATCCTGAAGGCGAACCGCGCCGATATGACGTGCCGGAAACCGGTGTCGATATCGGGATCGGACGGAAGTCGGACAATGGGATCGCGATTGCTGATCCTCATCTCTCTTCTTATCACGCGAATATTCGCTTTGATAAAACCTCTGAGACCTTTATCCTCAAGGATCTTGGTTCTCACAATGGTACCCGAGTGAACGGTGCCACGCTAGAGAATGACCAAGAACTGGGCTTGAAAGAAACGGACGCAATTAAGTTTGGGATCCTTGAGGTGACGCTGTTGCTAGCACGCCCTGTGCGCTCGTTAGTGCCCAAGCCGCTGAAGCGCCCCGAGATTGTGGCTCCAGCTTCAGTGATTCCTATCATTGATGTGGAGACCCTCAAGGCAGCCACGCGAAAGCCGCCCACGACTAGGAATAGTGATTCTCCCGAGACCGTGGTTGTGGTCGACGTCTGTAGAGAGTTGATTAAGCGGCTCGATCTTATTGATGATTTGTTAGATCGTTATAGAGACGTTAAGAAGGATGCCGAGGTGACCACCGATCTAGAAGTGTTGAAACAATCGTTTCAGGATATGTTAGGGGGCTATCGAGTGGAGCCGTATCCGGAGACAGGGAAAGAGTCTCTGCAGAACTCAGTTGTCATTCCGAAGAACACTCCGTTGCCTTGTTCCATTTCGGAGATCTATGCGACCTCTGAGGACAATGAGACGTCGATTGAAGTCGATATCACGCAGGGAGAAGATGATGATCCACGCTACGTGGACATCATTGGCCGAATCACCCTAAATGTTCCAGAAGGCCGCCCAGCCGGATGTAAGGTCAAGGTGAGCTACAGCTACGATGAGAATCAGCGCGTTCATGTGCGGGTCACAGACGAAGAGTCTGGCATTAGCAAAGAAATTCAGATCGAATACAAGGTGGAAGGCGTCCTCTCGGAAGAGGAAGTCGAGCGGCAGGCTGCCTATCTCAAAAAGCTCCGCATCGAATAATGTTCGCCAAACTCGTTCAGCGTCTCTTTAAGCGAAAGGCTTCCACTGTAGAGGACGTGGTTCCTCAGGCTCAGGTCAATGCACCGTCTGGGATTCCTATGGAGCCGGTGCCGTCGCTACCTGAATCTGCTACGGCGGAAGAACTCTGTGAGCTGAAGGATGGGATGACTTACGAGGAAGTGCGCGCTCAGCTTTCAAAGCTCTATCGCCGTCATAATCGCGCGGCTAGTAGTTTTAATCCTGAGCTGCGTGAACAAGCTGAGCGGATGTTAGACGCCATTGTTGAGATGCGCACCACTACCTTGATTTCGATTGTGAAGAGTCGTAGGCGATCAGTCTCATGAAGCGTAGAGCGTTTGCGCAAGTCGGGGCAGGTGCTTTGACTAGTCTAGTCGTTCCTCTGTTAGGCAAAGAGCGTGAGTTCTCTGCGGATGTCGTCATTGTGGGCGCTAGTCTTGGAGGTTGTGCCGCGGCTCTCTCGTTATTGCAGCAGGGGCTGAGCGTCATTCTTACAGAAGAAACAGACTGGATTGGCGGTCAGTTGACATCTCAAGGGGTGCCACCAGATGAACACGCGTGGATCGAGACCCACGGCGCAACGAAGTCCTATCGCTTCTTGCGCTCGGGAATAAGGGATTATTATCGGAGGCATTATCCTCTCACGAAAGAAGCACGCCGAACCGTTTATCTCAATCCTGGTGCAGGCAGTGTTTCGAAACTGTGCCATGAGCCTCGTGTGGCTCTGGCGGTTCTTACAGAGAGTTTCGCGCCCTACCTGAGCCGAGGGAAATTAACTCTGTTGCTAGAATATGTCCCGACCAAAGCCGATGTTGAAGGAGATAGGACACTGAGCGTCACCGTGCGTCGCAACGAGGATGGGGCCGAACAGATCCTTTCTGCTCCTTACTTCGTAGATGGAACGGAACTTGGGGATCTCCTGCCACTAACAAAGACGGAGTATGTCACAGGCGCCGAGGGACAGGACGCCACTGGCGAGCCCCATGCGCCGGTCGAGCGGAATCCAAAGAACGAGCAGGCCTTTACGCACTGTTTCGCCATGGATTACGCGCCCGGTGAATCCCGTGTCATTGATAGGCCTAAGGACTATGCCTTCTGGCGGGACCACGTGCCTGCGCTCAACCCTGCTTGGTCTGGTAAGCTCTTAGATTGGCACTACACGCATCCTCGTTCGCTTCAAACCAAGAAACTTGGGTTCAATCCAACAGGAGAGAAGCATGATGGTGTTGTTAATCTATGGAAGTATCGGCGCATTGTTGCGGCGAGTAACTTCGAGCCCGGTGCGTATGGGAGTGATATCAGTTTAGTCAATTGGCCGCAGAACGACTACATGTTAGGTTCGCTGGTCGATGTAACCCCTGAGGCCAAACTGCGTGCCATTGATGGAGCCAAGCAATTGAGCCTGTCGCTGCTCTATTGGATGCAGACCGAAGCGCCACGTCTTGATGGTGGGCAAGGCTATCCCGGATTGGGGCTGCGGCCAGATATCATGGGCACAGCAGATGGCTTGGCAAAGGCACCGTATGTGCGCGAGGCACGCCGAATCCTCGCCAAGACGACCATTGTCGAGCAAGACTGCGGGAAGGCCTACCCGGACAGTGTAGGGATTGGCTCCTACCCGATCGACCTTCACCCGACGACGGCGGGGGATAACTACATCGATTTTCCGGTGGCGCCATTTCAGGTTCCGTTAGGTGGATTGCTGCCTCAGCGAATGGTGAACGTTATCCCTGCTTGCAAGAATATCGGCACGACTCATGTCACCAATGGATGCTATCGGCTTCATCCCGTGGAGTGGGGGATTGGAGAGGCTGTTGGGCATCTTCTGGCATTCGCCACGGCTCATCGAGTGTCGCCTCGAGCAGTTCGGGCGACTCCGAAACTCCTGGCAGACTTCCAGTCTCGGCTTCAGAGGGAAGGCGTCGAGTTGGCCTGGCCTAAGACTTCTTAGGGACCTTTGGGTAGCCGGTCAGAAGGAAGAGGCTTGGTAGGATTGTCAGGGTAGCAAGTTGGCTGATGAGCATGGCCAGCGACGTAAAGAGTCCGAACCACACTGACGGGAAGAACCGTGAAAGCAGAAGGATGGCGAATCCTGAAATGATGATGGAAGTAGCGATCCAAATCGCACGTCCGGTTGTTGCGTGGGCTTGGCCAAGTGCTAGTCGATGGTCTCCTGAAATTTGCAACTCACTCCGATAGCGGATGGTATACTGAATAGCCGCATCGATCCCCACACCGATGGCGATCGAGCCTATCATGACCGTAACTAAGTCTAGCGGAATGCCGGAGAACCCGATCACACCAAGCACGATAGTTACTGGAAGTGCCTGGGGGATGAGCACGAGCAGCGCGAGGATGGGCGATCGAAAGAGAAGGAGGAGCATCAAATAAACAGCCGTCGCGACGACGAGGACGGACTGGCGTTGTCCGCCGATGAGCTGGTCGAGCATCTCCGCATAGACAGGGAACACGCCGGTGACCTGCACGGAGACGTCTTTAAACGCCTCGCTGTTCTTGGCCAAATGTTCTTTCAATCCCGTGAGAATGGCTTGGCGATTCAGTGAGGGTGCTGTTTCCATCATCCTCACCGTGAGACGGCTTGTTCGAAAGTCTTTGCTCGTCGTCTGTTGCACGAGCTCGGCCGCGAATAGATTGATCGATTGAAGGAGGGCGGAGTCTGTCATGGCAGGGAACCACTCCTTCTTGAAGGTCTTGCGCATCTGATCACGCAAGGTCACCAGGGAAAGCTGATTACCCGTTTCTGGCACATTCTCGAAATAGGCCCCGGCGGTTGCCAAGGCATCCAACCCAGCCTTGGTCCGGAAATGACCCTCTTCTTTAGAAGACAAGATGATTTCGATCCAGGTTGTTCCCCCCATGCGCTGATCGATGAATTCGAGGCCCTGGTAGACTTGGCTGCTCGGCCAGAAGTAGCTCGTGAACTTGCTCTCTGCACTCAGTTTTAGCACGCCAACCACAGCCCCACCGAGTATGATGAGGCTAACGATGATAACGGTCGCTGGATGTTTGAGGGAGAGCTGTTCTAACATGCAAACGAAACCATGAGACGCTTTCTTCTCGTTCGTCGAACCGGGCCGGCGAGTGAATTGCAGTCCCTTCAGCTTTCTGGAGATCACGGCAATGAAGAGAAAGACGACGATAAAGCCCAGAGCCATGCCCACGGTCATAGTCCTGCCAAAGTCGCGAATAGGAATGATCTTACTAGTACCGAGAGCAATGAATCCGGCTATGGTTGTCATCGCCGAGAAGGTGCAAGGGACGAGGATAATGCGTAGCGCTTCTATGGTGCTACTCAGCCCATCTTCTTCAGGGCATTCCAGGCGACGTTCGCGATACCGCTCAATGAAGTAGACGGTGTAGGGCAAGACCAAGACAAACAGCAAGACCGGCATGTTCGCCGTGACAAAGCCAATGGACACTCCGAAGAATGCCATCGCACCTAACATCATCATGGGAGGAAGCAGACAGCAAATGATCGGAATGAGGACGAAGCGGATCCGTCGGTACACGAGGAAGAAGGCTAGGGTGAAGAGGAGGAGTGAGGCGATACCGAAGACCACAATGTCGTGCTTCATGTTCTCAAACATCGTGATCTGAATGATCGGGATGCCGGATAAGCGCACCGGCTCGTCCAAGCGTGCGTTCCATTTCTCGGCCAAGGCGCGCACGCCTTTGACCAAGGCCATTCGCCTATCATTGATCTCAGATTTAGGTTTCCCTTCCATTTGCGACCAATCCAGAAAGGCGAGCATGTTGACACTTCGCCCATCGGCAGAGATCAAGTTACCAACCGTGATGAGATGGTCAGCATGTTCCTGCTTGGCCATTTCGAGATCGGTGCCCGCTCCGCCCAGTTGCTTGGTGAGACTGAATAGACCTAGCAGCGAGGGCTTCTTCTCCGGTTGCTGGAGGAGAAGGGGGACGTCTAAGATGGACATCGTTCGGCCGACGTAGGGCACTTTGGCCAAATCGGCGTTGATCTCCTTGAGGGCAGCAATGCCATCGTCCGTAAACCAGTTTTCAGCGGTGACGCAGAACACGGCGAACTCGTCGGTCCCCCAGTCACCGCGGGTTTCGTAGTAGGTGGCGACACTGGCGCTTTCCTCTTCGAGGAAGGCATCGGTATTCGCGTTGATATCAATCTTGGGAATCTGGCTGGCAAAGAAGAGCACCACCGCCGCCAAGACCAGGAGCAGAGCCAGACCGAATTGTTCTAAGATGGTTCGAAGACTTCTGATAACTAGGGATTATTCCACGGCTTGGAGGGCGCGTCGCCTACGAAATGGTCTGGAAAGTTTAGCAGATCTGCCAAAAAACGAAATGAATTCGGTTATTTGGGTGATTTAAAATGACTAATGAGAATTATCATAGAAGATTCGCAGAAAAATATCGTGAAATTTGTTAATATATACTAAAGAATTTATCAAGTCAGTCGCCTAGGAAGCGCTGGCCACCCTAGATTATCATGTCTTCTCAAGATCGTTGGTCCCGTCGCGC
>CALLLI010000172.1 GCA_938082635.1 uncultured Verrucomicrobiales bacterium | reverse complement strand
GAACTGGAAGTTGAGGCTCATCAAGCTGGTGAGTTCCGCTTTGAGAGGAGCGGACAGATCATCGAGGCATTTGTCGATTGCATCGCAAAAGGCTTTGAAGTCGGCATAGTATCGATTGGCCTAGGGAGTTCTAGGCGAATCATCTTTGCCTCCAATGGTAAGGCAAGGTAGCTGAATAACATCACCCCTCTTTTTCAAAAATCTTGGCGCGTGGCAGTATGCCTGGAGGAAAGGGGCTGAAACCTTATGCCGAGCTTGCTGTAATAACAGGTATGAAGGGATCTCAACTCAAGATCTAAGTAGCACCGGCTACGGCGGCGGTTTGCCGAAGCGCTTCGCATTGAGGTCTCTGCAACCCTGGCTTGCGAGGAGTATGTCGAAGATGAACTTCGCTATCTCTTGCGCGTGATGGCTCATGCCTACGGAGATCCTACCTAACGCAGAAGCAGCGACTTGTCCGCATTGTGGAACGCCATTGCCCAATGAAGGGCATTGTTTGCGCTGTGTGAGTGCTGAGCTGGAGAGTACGCTCTTTGGCGTAGCGGTAAAGTCTGAACGACATCAAGAAGGGGAGGTGCCAGTGATCCCGGATTGGGAAGTGCAGAGGCTACTCGCCGTCGGTGGTATGGGAGAGCTTTGGTTGGCCCGTTCGTCCGAGGACCATGAATGCCTGGCGGCGATCAAGATGCCTTGCGAAAGGTACAAGCACCCTCGCACTGTTCTGGAACGCTTTGAGACGGAATCCGAGATTCTTGCAAGCCTGGAGTATGCGAACATTATTCAAGTGCTAGACGCGGTAACAGCTGAAGACGGGCGCCTCTTTCGCGCCATGGAGTATGTGGAAGGTTGTGATTTGCGTCGCTTGCTCCGCGCAGAGCGCTTGAGCACCCCAAGGGCATTGGAGATTTTTGATAAAGTGTGTGGTGCCGTTGCCTACGCTCATGCCCAAAGCATTGTACACCGCGATCTTAAGCCGGGGAATATCCTGGTCGCGGCGGATGGGGTCGTAAAGGTAGGGGATTTCGGCTTAGCGCGTCAGCTAGGCGATCTCTCGTCTGATCGACGTACTTCCGAAGGGGATGGCTTGGGGACGCCCTACTACTTAGCGCCTGAATCGATGAACAAAGCAGTGGCGGCTGACGAGCGTGCCGATGTCTATGGGCTCGGAGTGTTGCTCTACGAGCTGCTCACGGGTACGGTGCCGCAAGGCGTTTTCACGCCGCTCTCCGAGAGGACGGGCTTTGCCCGAGCCTGGGATCAGTTGGTTGCGCGGGCATTGAACGATGAGCCAGAGGGACGGTTGCAGGCGGTGTCTGAGCTCCATGATTCCGTCTCAGATCTCTGGATTCGAGAACAGCGTCGTGCGTCTTCTCGCGTCCGACGCAAGCAATGGGTCGTGGGTGCAGCGCTTGTGGTGGCGAGGATGTTAGTTGCATGTCTAATCTATTTCCGTCCTAATACAGTGGACTTTCCCAAGGCGATAGATGCGAGTCAAAAGGCCCCTTGGGCAAACAGCCTTGGCATGGAGCTGGTCCCGCTTGAGGGGCGAACTATCCCGATGGGAACGACCGAGACAAGCCTCGCCAACTTTTCAGCCTTTCACCGGTTTGATAGCAACGTGGCACCAGAATGGCGCGCCCATGTGCCAGGCAACACCTCTGCTCCCGGAACGGTGATCATGACAGCGTCAGGATGGAAACTCGAGCCAGAAGCCTCGCCGTCGCTTCCTGGCTACGAGGTGACTCCCGATCACCCGATCACAGGCATTACCTCTACAGATGCTTGGGCATTTGCGACGTGGCTTACGATGAAAGAGCGCGCCGAAGGGCGCATTACGGAATCACAAAAATACCGGCTCCTCACCTACAAGGAATGGACGGCAGCAACTACTCCTGACGATCTGAAAGGCGCGAACTTTGCACGGGAAGAAGCGCTCATTGGGGATTGGCCAAGGACCTGGAAGAGCGGAAAAGGCAGTGATGCCTATCCCCGAGCTGCTAAGGTGCATACGTTAGCTCCCAACGAGCACGGCATCCGCGGCACGCTGGGCAATGTCGCTGAATTGATCCTCTTCAAATCGATGCTCGAGGAGGGGCAGCGTGTCACGGCTCAGTACATCGGCGGCTCCTGGGCTGCCGCACCGCTTTCCGCAAATCGCCGCCCAATTGCGGTGCCTCCACGTCGGTCGGGCTTCCGCCGAGCAGACGTAGGCTTCCGCTTAGTGCTCGAGCTGAGTTCGCCACTCGAACGCTAGGCTTGGCCCTGTCGTTCGTGCGCCCGTCGAGATCCGTGGTCTCATTCGGTCATCGCGCCACCGCGATGCGGAAGATGCCGACGGGCGCTCCTTCTTGGAGGGGCTCCTTCGAACAAACTCGCAGGTGCTCGACGTCTGGCTTCACTTCTGTGCGGTCCATGACCTCAAAATCCGCACTCACAGTCTGCCACTTTTTCCCATCAATCGAGTGCTGTACCTCCGCCTGTAACCCGATGGTGTTGGTCCGCGAATTGAATTCAAGGTCGAGATGGCGCTGCCCCTCTTTCATGGCCACCGTAGGCGTGAGCCGACTGGCATCTTCCCGATCTAGGATATCCGATCCCAAGGCATACTCTATCAAGCTGTCCATACCATCGCCATCAGCATCACCCTCTAAGCTACCCCTCGGCAAGTCTGCCTGCTTTTCCAATTGTCGTGCCCATTCTTCGAAGCTGAAGAGCAGGGGCAGTGCGATCCTGGGTAAATGCACCTCGACATGCTCTGAAATGATGAAGCCTCCATCAGCGGGATTCTCTTCTCCAAGGTGCAGGGAGTAGGGAAGCTTGTTCACGCCCCAGGCACCCCAGCCTTCCTCAGGCTGGTCCAGTTCGAAAGTAGCGATCCCATCGCTTGTCCCAATCAACCTGCCGACCAAGCTAGGGACCTCGTCCTTAGACTCTTCGAATGAAGCGAACATGCTAGACCGTCCACCGAAGAGTAGGACAGCTTGATCCAAATGGTCGTCGCCAACATTGGTGAGGAATGAAAGCCGATGTGAAGACGGCTCTCCCTCAATGAGACGACCTCCCACGTGCTGTACCACCGAGGTATCCAGCGGCTCGCCTCGGAGATTGGTCGCGCCAAGGGTGACGAGGGAAATCAACGGATGGCTCCCACCCTCTTGATCGCGGATCATCCGCTTAAAGAGTCGAATGCTGAATGAGTCCGGCCACACGCCTTCCATAGGGGAAGCGACGTAGCTCACGTCTACGGTGTGGCTATCTTCACTCACAACCATGGCGTTTGTTTTGATAAGAACGGCTTTGTTGGGGGAGAAAGGAATCTCTTCGAGATCGGCGATCCGAATCGGAAAGCTCTCACTCTGATACCGGACGCCAAAGCGATAGGTTCCCAGCTTTTCATGGAACTGAGACCTCGGAAGAAAGGTCGGCGACACCGTTATGGTGGGTGCCTCGAAATACATCATGCTGTTCCTCGCTGCCGTGTAGAGCCAGCGGAAAGTCGCTCCGGCCTCGTCTCGCACTCTTCCATAACGAAAGGCGAAGGCGTCCGTCCTCCACTGAAGAGTCCCCCACCGACGGTTCGCTGATACACAGCGGAAACAAGATCTCTATCAAAAGCAAATTTGACCGATACGGTGCGGCCATCCTCAGAGGGCAAGACACTCACAAGTTTCCCTGGCTGCCCTGAATGCCTGAGGAAGACCTCACCATCTCCAATCGAATCGAGAAGGATCTGAGCATCGCCTTCTATAATGTATTCCACCTGGAACTCTGGAGTCGTCAACGAAAGGACTTGTGTGGATTGGGGTGTTGTGATCCGAACTTGGGGCGTAGGCTCTACCAGAAGTTCTGCCCTCTTTCCATCCGCGTCGACAATTCGCGAGGTGCTCGAGTAAGACCCCACAAATGAAGGCGAGATCTCATTGGTAACGTCGAGCTGCAGATTGCTGGGCCAACCACTGGCAGGCCTCTCTAATCGATAGATCGCCCGCACCACCTTGCCATCGTCTTCCACAGCCTCAATGTTCAACAATTGCGCAAACCATCGATACCTTAAATACGAACCGAAGACATCATCGTCCCCCAAGGTCTCGACGTTGATCGCCTGTCTAGCAGAGAACTGAATGGGAAGATCGACAAACTGATCAGCGCCGGTCAAAGGTTGTTGGTTCGTCGAGACGTAAGTAGCCGTGTTCTCGGGAAGAATCATTGGTTGGCTTGCCACACGGCCCCAGAAGGGCACACCGTCCTCAGCAATCAAGCTTCCGAAACGATAGTCTACGAGTAGATGACTTGGGAGTGATTCCCACCCAGCCACCGGACGTTGAATACGGTAGTGCCCAATCACAGCGCTCGAACCTTGCTTTTCAAACCGGACAAATTCGATCGGAAGTTCCGGCGCGCCTTTAAGAATCAAGTCGTCATCACCAAAGGACGAGACGTCTATCTGACGCGTTGTACTATCGGAAGATTTATCTACGAAACGGATTGAGAGATCCAGGTGAGGTTCTGTCAGGTTGGCTTCGCTCGGAATTGGAAACTTCATTATTCTGCCGCCAATCTTGTAGCTTCCCGAGCGGGGAAGCAGCTCACCTTCGAAGGGTTCTTCAACCAACTGAATATCGTCAATGGCAAAGGTCGTTCCGGCTTCCCTAGAGACCCTAACAATCAGTTGAACCATGGTGGGGCCGTTTGGCAGGGGCGTAGGGCTCTCACTAATTGTCCCTAGCAAGGACTCGAGTTGATAGATTTGCTTGTCGGGCTTTAAGCCCACTGACGATGTATCATCTATCAAGGTCGGCCAGGTCAACACGGAAAGAGTGAACACAGGTCCCACCATGCTCCCATCGTCGTGCCGCGCGTAGACTCTGCTTACTATCGTAAGCAAACTCACCGCCTGCATTCGGCGTGGCCGTGACTGTCATCCGCATCTTAGTCAGTCTCGCCTGGTCGACAGGAATCCAGGGGCTTGCCCAATCGTAACGGTCTCCGGTGATCACCAGCTGCTTCGCTGACGGATCGGCACCGAAGCCCGACTGAATGCTAGCCTCACCAGATTTTTGCTTCCAGGGTTCACCCAACGGGGCGCTTCCGAGGTCCTCCGAGTCCTCAGCAAGCTGCTCGTAGTCTTGGGAATACCGAATCTGCGGACGCAGCTCATCCAAATCTTGGGCAACGGCAGTCGCGATTAGGCCCAAGAGGCCAAAAGAGAAGGCAATCAGTCGTAGTCCATTCATAACAACCATGAGCTGCCGCCGCGGCACACTTTGAGACAACTTTTCATGAAAAAGTTCAGGTCTGCTGCAGAAGAAAGCAACAGCCGGACGACAATACACGTTTCTGGGTCAGTAGGTGGCGACTACCGGCTTCCAAACTAATTCCTTCTGAGGTCCATCAGTGCCTCAGCGAAGCCCTTGCCAATTTGAGCCATGATCTTGGAAGAGCCCAAGTAATGATACTCCGCATTGGAGACGCCTTTCTCAAGTGTCTCAAGCTCGCGCTTGGTGAATTCTTCTGCGCGGTACTTTTCCTGAGCGGACTTCTGCTCTTCGCGGGTGAGCTTTCCTTCTGATTGAAGCTTCTTCATCTTCTGCTTAATCTTAGACTCTCTAGCTCGGAGAGTGGTCAATTCCATGTCCCAATAGTTCTCAGTTAGGATAGTGGTCACGTTGCCTTTGAATTCAGGTAGGCTGGCCGGAGCGGCCATGGCTGAGCGAAAGTTCTGGTGGACTCCTGCGTAGCGTTTCTGATCTGGCAGATACTTCTCAACCGGCCCGCCAGCGCCCATCACACCGATGACAAAGGGCAGCTTTGGTGCAGAGAGATCTTTGCGCACGTCACGGATGAAGTGTGTGAGGGCTTTGCTGTAATCGTCGTAACCGCTGTTCTCATCTCGGGTGGGATAGACTCCGCGATCGACCATGTCATTCCACCCCTGAAACCACACGACCCCCCCTAATTCGTAGCCTTGTTCGGGATCGTAGTTAGGATACACTTTCTTGATATCCGCTAGGACCTCCTTCGCATAGTCGATCGTTAGCCTATAATAGTGGCCCGTCGCTTTCACTCGCTCCGCTTTGATCACGTCGATGGCCTTGCCTTGCTTCTTGAACCCTTCGAGTTGGGTCTCATTGAATACGTAGGGCCCGGCACTGGGTGATCGAAAATCGGTATGCAGACTCTTGCCACCCCAGGCGGCCTTGATGATAAGGATGGGTTCGTCTAACATCTTCTGCATGTGGATGCCGAAAGTGAGTTCCGGGCCAATCTTGTTCTCATCAGCGCCATACCCGGTGGTCAGTTTACCTTGTTTCTCGCCTCCGTTAGAAAGATAGGAGACCCACACATGATCGCTCACACGTGGCGTGCCTTCCTTAGTCTGGATCTCCTTCAGAAGTGGTGCCGTCTTAGGGTCCATGCCGATGTGTTCCAGCGTCCTTACATGAGCGTGCCCTTGCATATTGGACTGACCGACGAGGAGGAAGACCTTCAACGGTTTCGTGTCGGCAGAGGCGACGAGGCCACTGAATCCGAGCAAGCAAGCAAGGATGAGTGGGCTCAACAGATGAGTGGAGCGATGCAGTGAGTTCATTTCCATGAGGTCTTTGGATTGTTCGCGGTGCGAAGGGGCGATTCAAGAGAATAAACACTTGTGTGTGTTCATGCATTTTCGAAAGCTTCCATGATGCGCTTCCCAAAGCCAACACCCCTAGGCCTATGGCTCTTCTTCGGTCTTCTAACAACGGGAGCGGCTCAGGATTCTAAATCCTAACGTACTGCTCATCCTCATTGACAACCAAAGTTATTTCGAATTAAGCTGCCATGGTCATGCTCAGCTGAAGACGTCTGAAGACGCCGAAGATTGACCGGTTGGCTGGTGAGAGTGTGGATTTCGTGAACTTTCATGCTCCCCCCTTTTGCTCGCCGAGCGGTGGTGCTACGCTTACCGGCCGCTATGCCGTGCGCTCGGGGATTCACAACACCATCGGCGGCGTGTCTATCCTCCACAAACAGGAGGTCACTCTAGCAAAGTAATTGAAGGGGAATGGTTACACGACGGCAATCTTCGGGAAGTGGCACCTGGGCATGTCCTATCCGCATCATCCCATGAAACGAGGGTTCGATGAAGTTTTTGTCCATGGCGGTGGCGGCATCGTCTAGCTTGAAGATCACTATGGCAACCATCACTTCGACGCGACATGGGATCACAATGGCATTCTCGTGAAGAGCAAGGGGTTCTCATCGGATGCGCTCTTTGATAGAGCTTTGAAGTTCATCGAAGAAACTCGGGAAGAACCTTTCTTCTGTTTCATTTCCACGCCCGCAACGCACACGCCCTACGAAGCTGAGCCGAAAGCTATGCGCAGAATTCAAGAGCGTGGAGTCCAAGTGAGCGACGCCAATCTCAAACTGTATTCCATGATCGAGAACATCGATAAGAATGTTGGAGATCTCATGGATCGATTGGACACGTTAGGATTGCGGGAGAACACGATCGTCATCTTCGCCACAGATCAAGGCATGAATGATCGAGGAGCTGCTGAGCCACGCTTCAACGAAGAACGTCCCTCCCACGCAGTTTCCTACGACGAGAAGTATGCGGTGACCTGCATGATGCGTTATCCTCCACTCACCAAAGAGGGAAACTGTAAAGTTCTGACTGGAATGGTAGATGTCGCGCCAACCATTCTCGATCTGTGCGGCGTTCCTCGTCCGGCCTCTTTCGATGGGAGGAGTTTAAGACCTCTGCTAGCGGGCGCGAAACAATGGCAAGATGATCGTGCCTTGATCGTGCAATGCCCGCGGGGTCGCGTGCGCAAGAAACGGGACAACGCCGCCGTCAAGACCCAGCAATGGCGCTTGATCGGAGGTGACCTACTCTATGATATCGTCGCGGATCCAGGTCAGCGCATCAATGTGGCTGACAAGTATCCACAAATAGTGTTCAAGATGTCTTCAGCCTACGACGCTTTCTGGGACAGCTTGCCTCCCGCGAGCAAGTTGCGCAGTCGACATATCCTCGGCGCGGTCGAGTCTCCCAAAACACGTCTGAACGGAATGGATTGGTACCGCGGCGGGGCCCCTTGGCACCAGCTGCATTTGACTCGTCAACGACAGAACGGCGTCTGGGCCGTGACCGTGGCCCGCCCAGGTAGGTACCAATTTGAATTGCGTTGGTACCCATGCGAAGCCCCAACGGCAATTGGAGCTACTAGCGCTTCCATTAGAATTGGCAATGACGATTTCGATGCCTATGTCTCAAAGGATGTTTTTCCAGGAAATACCAAGGTGATCTTCGGACTGGATCTGAAAGCGGGCGACTATGATCTGGAATCCGCTTTCAGATTGCCGCCGGGGGCTGGAAGAGCAAGCACGGCGGATGTCGGAGAAGGCGGCAGTTGGGGAGCCTTCTTCGCCTATGTGGATTATCCGGGAAACGATAGCGTTAGTTGATTTGACGCTTCAGCTTTCGTTCATAGAACTGAACTTTTTTTTGGAGGGCGCAGTGGCATGGTTAGACTGCCGAAGGCAGCCATTTCCTCTCGCATGGTCGCGATCGGCTCTTGATAGGCGGGGATGTCGATGACGTTATGACGTTTGTGCGGGTCCGTTTCGAGATCATAGAAACCGTTCCGATCCCAGACACTTTGGTAGTAGGTGTAACTGTGGCGGTCTCTACGAATGACGAAAGTCGTCGGCTGAGCAGGAAAGTGAGGTGGCTGGTCGAAACGGAGCCAATTTAAGGGTTTTGTTAAGGATCGCGGGAAGGTTAAGAAAATAACCTACACTAAACCTGAAATGCCAAAACGTAACACACGACGAAATCACACACCTCGCTTCAAGTTCCGCGTTGCTCTCGAAGCCGCCAAGGGCGTGAGAAGCATCAACGAGATCGCTGCAGAGCATAAGCTAGCGCCTTCCCAAGTCACTGCATGGAAGAAAGCGCGTACGGACGCACTGGATCGAACCTTAGGACGGTTAGTCGTCCTAAGGAGTTCTTGATAAAAAAGTGCAAGGAGCTGGGGATCGAATCATGAGAAAAGCCATGGTGGAAGCAGATCATCCTCAGCTCAGCATCCGCAATCAGTGCGAGCTTCTCGAAGTGAATCGCAATCGGTTAGAGCCTAAGCGCCAGACTGATTTGCGCCCCAAAGCGGAGCATAAAGAGATGCTGGAGCTGATCCCAATGGTCCACGCCCATGATCCTACAATGGGAACTCGCTAACTCAAGGTAGTGTTAGCCCGTAACGGTTATCATGCGACCCGATGGACGATCGGAAAGATGATGAAACACCTCGGAATCAAAGCGATCTACTGCAAACCTTGCACAAGTAAAGCGGCGCCAGAACATCCTAAATACCCTTACCTACTGCGGGGCCGAGAGATCGCAGTAGCCGATGAAGTCTGGGCGATCGACATTACTTATATCCCCTGGAGCAGAGGACACGTGTATCTGGCGGCGATGATTGATTGGAAGAAGCGAGCAGTGCTAGCCTGGTGTGTTTCCAACACGATGGACGTAGACTTCTGCTTAGCCGTCCTCTGCGAAGCAGTGGGCGTTGCCGGGACGTCCCCGGTGATCATCAACACGGATCAAGGCAGCCAATTCACGGGAGTCGAATGGCTCAGTGCGGTGGAAAGCACTCGGAGTGCAAGTAAGCATGGACGGGCGAGGTCGCTGGATGGACAACGTGCTGATTGAAAGGCTGTGGCGGAGCGTGAACCCCGAGTGGGTGTTGTTGCACGAATACAACACGATACCCGACTTGGAGGCATTGTTGAGCGAGTGGATCGAGCGCTACAATACATGGAGACCGCACACCGCAAATGACGGGCAAACGCCCTGGCAAGCCTACCGAGGCCTTCTCCCTGAGCTGGAGCGAGAAGATAAAGAGCGGAGGGATGTGGCTGCGTAATTGTTAGAATTTCGGCATCGGCCTAAATTCTAACAATTACGTATCTAGACTAGAAGAAACTTAATTCATTGACAAATTACATATATTAAACTAACAAGAATCTATGCCTGAGATCCTACTTAAGTCTCGGCTCCGCTAGCTCAGCCACCTCAAAGTTCTATTCCCAATGGCACTTGTAGGTAATGTGGTTTAGTTTGTTCGCTTCCTCCTTGCTTTCTAGTAGAGACCAGAACGAGCGCCCGTCCATCTTCGACGCTTTGGGTTGAGTTTCATCACACTGATGCTACGATGACGGATTCTCGAATATCTTCTTTGATGAATGCCAGAGAATTAGGGGCGGGGTATATCTCTGGTTCTGTCGGGGAGGGGAAAATTTAAGGTAGCCGCAGGTCGTCTAGAAGAAAAGTGATTACAGGGCGTTCGTGGGAATCTACCCGTGTCTTGTCTGCTTTCGGGCGAAGTTGTGCCTCGCCGGAATGTGCGATAGACTGACAGCAGATGGTAGAGGTAAGGCTTGTTTGTATGCTTGCCAGTCTGTAAGAAATCTGAATGATCGTGGGATGAACTACTGGTTGCTATGGGCACTTGGGGCAGACATTGGCATCCTTTTGGTTGGGTTGATGCTTCATGGGCCTTATCTGAAGCACATCAGGCTCTCCCACCGGCCCTTCTGGGAGGACATACAGCGGCGGAGTCCGACGTCATGGCGTTACTTTAAAGGCATGCCAACTACCGGGATGCTGGTGAGCACCTTCATCGGGCATAGGGATTACAAATCTGAAGAATCCTTCGGCTACTTGTGGATAGGCCGTCTGATCGTGCTCCTTAACTTGTTGCACGTCATCGCTTTAGCCGCTGTCGTGATCCTGGGACTGTGGGTGGTTTTCTCCTAGTGCACTGGGCTGGATCTCTTCCAAAGGCAGTAGAAATCGGGCGGATTCTTCTGGTTATGAATTTTTTTAAACCATAATTTTTATGGAATGCTGCGCTAGCGCTGACCACACTAATGCCCTCTTCTGATCTGAAGCATCCTCCGGCCAAGGCCTCATCCAGGGCTTTGATTGAGCAGTGGAGCCCGGAATCGGACAAGCGCTTCTTTTCGGCAGATCCAGATCCGGTCTTCACGCTGCATCGGCAGTTTGAGAGTCAGGTTGAGCGGACACCGGATGCCATTGCTTTTACTTTTGAAGGTGTTCACTGGACCTTTCGGGAACTGGATGAGCATGGGAATCATGTGGCCGGGCATCTTCAGGAGCTTGGGTTAGGTCCTGACAAACTTGCGGGGCTCTACTTGGAGCGTGGGCCTGCCTTGATGGTGGCGATCGTGGCCATTCACAAAGCGAGCGGTGCCTCTGGATCCGGTGCATCCGAGCGAACGGTTGCAAGATATTGCGAACGACGCGGGCGTGACAGTCTTGCTCACCCAAGAGGCGCTCAAGGATCAGCTCGTTGTTCCCGATGTGAATATTGTCTTGTTAGATGAAGGTGGGGCTCTGATGACGGAGCGCCGCGCTGAGCGCGTGGTTTCCGAAGTCCATTCGCGTAATCTCGCTTACCTGATCTACACTTCTGGTTCCACTGGTAAACCGAAGGGTGTGGAGATCATGCATCACTCGGCGGTGAACTTGGTCTCTGCGACAGATGAACGTCTAGCATTGAAGGAAGGCTGGAGAGGCGATGCTTGCGATCACGACGTTGTCGTTTGATATCTCCGTGCCAGCCCTTGCTGCGGAAGCGGCTCCGTCTACGCCCGTGGTGTGTCATCTCGTTCCAAGAAGCCGAAGCTTGCTTCTGGGAACAAGCCTCCTTATCTCATCGCAGTTCAACCGAAGGGGGATAAGAAGCCGCTCTTTGCGTGACACGGGGCAGATGGTTCTGTGCTCTTTTATCGGCCATTTGCCCAAGCGCTCGGCGGGAATAGACCGTTCTATGCCGTAGAGGCTCCGATGCTGCGAGATTCTGATGCGGTGCCTTTGGAGACAGTCGAGGGCATTGCTAGTTCCTATCTGGAAGATATCCGTTCCGTCCAGCCGAAGGGCCCTACCTACTGTTCCCTTTCAGATCTACTGTTAGTTAGGCAAGGTCAAAGTAACCATCAGCGATTTCTTTGCAGCCTCCGTTGGGGGGCCATTTCATGAGGCGCCTATTGCGACCTGTAGCCACGTAATAAATGAGGCCACCGTTAGGCCTGACCCACAACCCGCGCCCATGATGAAAGCCAGCAGGATCCTCGAAGATAGTGGTCGGGTGGCCTTTCCTATCGACCTTGCGTGCGCGGTTGTTGAAGTTGTCTAGAGTATAGACGATTCCGTTAGGCTGCACGTAGAGACCGTTTGGATGGTCTAAGCTCACTTCAGTGGACTTACATTGTTCTAGACTCGCCCCTACCTTTGCCAGCGTAGGTGGAGATCACGCCGTTCGTAGCCACCTTGAGGATCCGGTTGGAGTGTTTGTCCGCGATGTAGTAGTTTCCGCGATCATCACCCATGGTGATGTGAGGATTCGAAAGTTCCGCCTCAGTCGCTGGTTTGCCTTCGTAGTGGGCTTTTCAGGAATTCTGGCCCTTGTCCTCTTTTCCCATGCCAGCCAGGGTCGTCACCTTGCCATAGGATTGACGCATCTTCTCGAATTCGGATTCCTGACAAGATGCAAGACTGAGACCTAAGAACTACAAGAGCAGGATTTGCTTCATGAAAGGCACTAAGGCATGGCGCCTAGCGTAGTGCAAGGAGGGCTTAAGCGCCTTGCGAGTGTGGGCGCATGGAGAGCGCCTGTCCTTGGGGGAAGTGATTGGCTAGGCCGGTTCAGCTTCGTCTTCGGGTGGCTCGGCTTCATGCTGGAATTTCATTTCCCAGATGTAGCGGCGGAAGAGAACTTTGATAGATGCCGTGAGTGGCACGGCGAGCAGCGAGCCGAGGAAGCCGCCGATGAGAAGGCTCCAGAAGAGGACGGAGAAGATCACTGTCAGAGGATGGAGGCCGACGGACTCGCCGACAATCTTGGGTGCCGTCACGAGGCTGTTCATTTGCTGGGTGACGGTGAAGATGCCAATGACAATGAGAGGGTAGACCCAGACATGGCTGATGCCGAAGAATTGGTTGTCTGGGGTGCTGAAGTGCCAGAGTGAAATCGCCAATGCTGGTATGAGGCACAGGAGATTCCCAATATAGGGAATGATGCCTAACAACGCGACGAAGACGCCAATGAGAATAGCGTAGGGCATGCCGATGATGAGCAAGCACAGGGCGACGAGTGCCCCATCGATCATGCTCACGAGTAGTTGCCCGCGGAAGAATGAGATGAGGTAGCCATTAATCTCTTGGAGCACTCCGACGACCTCGTCTTTGGCCTTGGACGCGCGGAGAGGTACATACTTCGACCAGTTCTTTTTAATGTTCTGGCCTTCCTTGAGAAAGAAGAAGAGGTAGATCGGGACAAGGAAGAAGCCGATCACGTAGCCGAGGAATCCGAGGCTCTTGCCAACGAAGCCCCAGGCTTTGGCCGCGAGAGCCGGAAACTTCTCTTTCAGCCAATACCAGCTATTTGGATCCTGAACGCCTTTCTCGATCGTCTCGACGATTGGTCGCACGTATTTGTGATTGAGTAGGCTGTCTTCGCTACGCAGGCTGCCGAAATAATCCTGCACGCCCTTGATGATCTTGTGTCGGTCATTCTCATACAAATCGGCGGCCTGTCCGAAGGCCGCAGGAAAGACCGACAAGGCGAGGATGGTCATGAAGAGCATGAATCCGGAGAACACAATGAGCACGGATCGAAAGCTACTCACGCCACGATCTTTCAGCTTCGTCACCAAGGGGTCGAGCAAGTAGGCAATGATGCCTGCGGCCGCGATCGGCACGAGTAGTGGCTGCAAGAATCCTAGAACGCGTGTCGTCAGCCAGATAAGCCCGACAATGATCACCCCAATCGTGACGAGAGAAACCAGCGTCAAGGCATCCCAACACCACCGTTTCTGCACGGGCGTAGGATAGGATTCTGGGCGTGGCTTACCTTTGCGGTGCATGGGATAGCGATGAGTGGGGAATAAGAGGACAGCCTAGGAGTTTCCCGTGATGCTAGGGCCGATGAATGGCTTGGTGAGAAAGAGTCTTTCGTTGGGCCATCTGATACGTTTGCTGTATTCGAATGTGAAACGGGAAAGAGATCGGATCAAAGCAGAAACGCTCGGCAGCGTCGATTGATTTGTTGCCCTGAGGTCCTCGATTTAGTCGTCAGATCGTTGTGGAACAGGCCTAAAACTGGGGTTTTACCGTGGAACAGGTTGGCGTGGTGAATAAGTGAGAGAATCTTGGCTCTTGAGCACTCAGAACTTGGCCGTTCCGAATAGCTTTTCGAATTCACGAGGGATCGTTCTACTGTCCCCCTGGGAGCAGAGAAGTCCGAAACCGATTTCTCTGCAGTGTAACTCGTTCAATGGAAGTGAGTTAAGTTTGAGTGTGGATTTCGACACCCTCTTGGTCGTATGAGATGGCGTAATAGCCTTTAAAAACAGAGGTCTCGCGCCCTAGCCGAAATCTATTGTGAATAACTTGGGTAGAAGTCCGAAAACTCACAGGCTTCGGGGGCATTCTGCGCATCTAGTAGGCTCTTCCTTGCCAACGGGTCCATTGGGGGAAACCTGATGCCATGTCAGCAGATCCTACTCCCTTCCGGAAACTCATGGAATCCGATGGTCAGTCCGAAGCGGCGATCCGCGCTTTTGAGTCTGCTTATGGGCAATTGACCAGCGGCCAGGCGACTAAGATCCCTGAGAATGGAATTAGACCAGCTAGTAATCTTCCGGAACTCGACGCGCTGAAAGCGTCCAGTGAGCTCTCTGCTGAGGACGCGGCTGCGTTGCTTGATGCCACGGTTGTCATCAAGCTTAATGGAGGGCTCGGTACTGGCATGGGGCTGGAGAAGGCCAAGTCTCTTTTGCCTGTGCGCTCAGGCAGTTCCTTTCTCGATCTGATTGCAAAGCAGATCCTCCATTTGCGGGAAAGGCACGCCAAGCCGCTGCGTTTCCTTCTCATGAGTAGTTTTGCCACGCGCGACGACACGGCTGAGGCGCTGGCCCCCTACTCGGATCTAGGCACGGCCGAAGCCCTTCAGTTTATCCAGAGCCGCATCCCAAAGATCGATGCGGCTTCGCTTGCTCCGGCCTTTTGTGAAGAACAGCCGGATCTAGGATGGTGCCCGCCGGGTCATGGCGATCTCTATCCTTCACTACTTGGTTCGGGGCATCTTGACCAATTGTTAGAAGCCGGTGTGCGCTACGCCTTCGTTTCCAATTCCGACAACCTCGGGGCGACACTGGACTTGAACTTGCTTCACTACTTTGCCAAGTCCGACAAATCCTTCGTCATGGAAGTGACTCGAAGAACGGCTGCCGATCGGAAAGGTGGCCATGTGGCCATGGACAAGGAGACGGGGAACTTCCTCCTGCGCGAGTCAGCACAGTGCGCGGAGGAAGACATGGACACTTTCCAAGACATTGATCGCCATCGCTACTTCAACACGAACAATCTCTGGCTTCGCTTGGATTTGATTAAGGAAGCGTTAGATGCTCACGGTGGCCTGCTGCCGTTGCCCATCATCAAGAACATGAAGAACCTCAACCCACGCGACAAAGCGACGCCTGAAGTCGTGCAGTTGGAAGTCGCCATGGGAGCTGCCATCGGCACGTTAGAGAACACTGGCGCGATCGAAGTGAATCGTACTCGCTTCGCACCTGTCAAGACGACCGAAGACCTCTTTGCGCTGCGTTCAGACGCCTACGTCGTCACAGACGACTATCGCCTGGAATTGCACGCTGATCGCCGAAGTATCCCTCCTAACATCGTCCTGGAAAGCGCTCGCTACAAACTTGTTGATCAGTTAGATCTCTGTCTTCCGAATGAATTACCTTCACTGTTAGGCTGTGACCGATTGGAGATCACGGGTCCTGTGGAATTCGCCTCTGGGGTCATCCTGCGCGGTCAGGTCAAGTTCGAGAACGCCAATTCCGAGCGAGCGATGATCGCCCCGGGGACCTACGAGAATTCAATAGTGACATTGTAAGTGTCCTGAAAGCGAAGCTTTCCCTGGAGTGCGCGTGATTTGTCGCCGCTATGCCGCGTCAGGGACTTGTCCCGGTGAAGGCTTTGAGTAGCAGGAAGCGTTATGTCAGTCCTTCTGCTAGCGAAAGCCAACCGTCCGCTCAGCAAGCTTCTCGACGAGAAGAGTAGAGAATTCGCGTCTAACGCTCTATTGAGGCTTTCCATGAGCCACAAGGCGGCTCTTCTTGTGTGATTTCACCCCGTAGTGAAAGAAGTCCACACCGCTGCCGGTCAGCCCCGTCTTGCCGGTGCCACGTGCCCCCCAAAGTCGAGGTTGGCTGCCGTCCATGCCTATGAAGACCATGACGTGGCTGACGCGATCCGGGCTTCCATCCTTCACCCAGAAGAGGAGTTCACCGGGTTGAAGCCGTTCAAAGACGTCGATCTCGGATTCCCCTTTGGCCACGCGCCACAATTGGCCTCGTTTAGCGAGAGCATTGGCTTGGCCTTCGGACGTTCTTGGTAGGGAAATACCGCGACTCTTGTAGAGGCGTTGCACGGAAGCCGAGCAATCCATCCCTTGATCCGAAGAGCCGCCATATACATAAGGAATCTTACGCGCAGCCAAGGCGCAGCATTCTTGGAGAAGGCTTGGCAACTGAGGGGCAGCTTTCGCAGGCAGGGTAGGACCCCGTGCAAGAGCCGGATCTGCGGGGGCCGACATAGGCACCAAGAAGAGGAGTCCTATTCCAAGACAGGTAGTGAATCGCAGATGCATGGCCTCATCATAGAGGAAACGAAGGGACTCACACTAATTTATTATAATAAATATGTTAATTATATAAAATATATTAAGCGGTTTCTCAATTGGGATACACGGCCACTGAATGCGAATTGGTTATGATTTCTATAAGAAGAAGAGGGTTGATTTTACTGTAATCTATATAATTACTGTCATGAAATGGTTGTCTTTGCTGATAGCTTTCAATCTCAAGAGTCCGAACAGGCTTCTCTTCTCCTCATTGAGGACGAGAAGCCGGTGATGGATATCCTCGTTCGGATCTTGAGCAATGATTACGAGATCTACACCGCTCCCGACTGCGAGGCGGCGGCGGAGATCCTCGAGAACCAAGACATCGAGGTCATCACCGTGTGACCACGGTCTACCTGGAGAGTCTGGGCTCGATTTCCTCAGCCGCATTCGACACGACTTCCCCTACATTCAGCGAATCTTGCTCACCGGACAGCGCGATGTCGAACTCGCCATCCGTGCCATCAATGAAGGCGATGTGCACCGCTACCTCCCCAAGCCCGCCGATTTCTCGACCGTGTGCGAAGCGATCAGCAGTGGCTTGGAGAAGCGTAAGAAGATGATCAAGGAGACGGAAGTCGCGACCGAAGCGGACGCCATGCGCAAAGAGATGCACTCATTGCCTTACATGGTTGGTCGTCTTCGCAGCCTCAGCATGGAAGGCGGTCGCTTTATGGTTCGCGCCATGGGTCTCTACCTGATCGGCTCCCTCGGGTTCTTCCTTTGCGGCTTCTGCGTCGTATGTGCTCTCTACCTTATCAAGACCGTCATGGGCGTCGATTTCCTCGAACTCAATCTCGAGCAACTCGTCGGCAATTTCCACGACTGGGCCGTGGGCTTAGCCATGAAGTGAACAAACGATTCGGTAATTACCAATTTTTTAGTGTTTAGGGATTACTTTGTGATCCTGTAGCACCAATTACTTGGTGCTATGTCGAAACCTTATCCTCTCAGTCGGCGGGAGTGCTAGATCGTGGATGCGCTCTTTGCACTAGTCGAAGTGCCTATCCCTGACATTCGCGCGGAAATGATCGAGCCGCCGAGTGCGAACGCGGTTCGTAAGCTGCTGCAGATCCTAGAACAGAAAGGTCATGTGAAGCGCCGCAAGATTGGGAGAAACTATGTCTTCTCGGCCACGACGAGTAAGAAGAGAGCGGGCAAAGGTGTGTTAATGCATTTTATGAGGGCGCGCTAGAGCAAGCAGTGGCGGCGTATTTCTCCGACTCGCAGAAGGGCCTAGACGAAACGGCCTACAAGAGATTGCGATCGTTGATCGACGACGCTCGCGATTTGGCTGCGGATCAAGAGGAGGCGTCTTCATGACACTGATCGATTTCCTCTTCGTCTGGACGCTACGTTCTGCAGTGCTCGTGCTGCTGGTTGCCATTCCTGCCTTCCTGTGGAAACGAGCGAGTGCTTCGCGCCGGCATGCTCTCTGGCTAAGTACCCTGTTCGGGACCGTACTATTGCCGTTCCTGACAAACCTCCCCAAGTGGCGGCTGCCGTCGGAAAGTGTAGAAAGAGCGGTGGTGACCCCAATGGCCGTTCCTCCTGCAATGGAGCTGCCGTCTCCAGCACCTGCCGAGATGCTGGTTCCACCGACCGTGTCCCCGCAGTGGACTTGGAGAGATGTTTGTCTGTAGGGGTGGAGCCTTGGTTTCCTCTATCAACTCAGTCGTTGGGTGTTTGGCCAATGGACGTTGAAGCGTTGGCGGGCTGGAGCTGATGCACATCCAGTGGAAACGTATGAAGGGGTGCCAGTGCGTTGTCATCGCGAGGTCCCTGGGCCCATGGTGATGGGGCTCCTTCGTCTCATCATTCTGTTGCCGCATGCCGCCAAGGACTGGGATGCTTCGCGGATTACGGCAGTGTTAGCTCATGAGATGGCCCATCTGCAGCGCCAGAGATCTCTGGTCGCATAGCTTGGGAAGTTGGCTGCTCATGGTCCTCATGGTCCAATGGTGGAACCCGCTTGTTCACCTCGTCGTCCAGCAGATGGAACAAGCCGGTGAGAGCGCCTGCGATGATCGCGTGATCGGAAATGGAGTTCCCGCAGCAGACTACAGCATGACTCTGCTAGAAGTTGCTCGTGAAGCCAGTCTCAACCGCCGCTTTCCCAAGTGCGCTGTGACCATGGCGCGGACCTTGCCGATCGAGAAGCGTCTTGAGAGGTTATTAGATTCTGGGCAGTCGCGAATACCGCTGGGAGCGTTGGCGCTGATTAGCCTCTCGTTAGTGATTGCACTGCTGGCAATCACCGTTGGGACGTTTACGAGTCAAGCCCAAGAGCCTGAGCTTGATAATGATGTTACCAAGAAGCCGTCGCCTCCGGACAGTGCAATAGAGGGAAAGTTAGGCACAAGCCTAGATCTTTCGCAGGATATCAGGCTTACAAGCACAGGCTCGGCGGGCTACGATCCCGAAAGCAATACTATTGTAGCGCGTGGGAATGCTACGATCTCCAGTGGACGCTTCACTGTCAGCGCTGATGAGATTACTGTTCAGGTGAAGGCGAACAAGTTTGATATTATCTCGGCAAAGAATGCGCGGTTCTCTGGTCCGGCGAATCTGTCTGGCACGTGCGGGCTTCTGATTTGGAAGCCGCAAATGGG
Source organism: uncultured Verrucomicrobiales bacterium (assembly GCA_938082635.1). Lineage (GTDB taxonomy): Bacteria > Verrucomicrobiota > Verrucomicrobiia > Verrucomicrobiales > DEV007 > JAACDM01. Next base: position 774 of record CALLLI010000172.1, on the reverse strand, counting down.
GACTGTCGAGCTTCGAGAGGAAGTTATGATGGAAATGAGCCGCGAAGAAGGCCGCATTACCCGTTGCATTGAGTCAACGGATCAAACAGGTTACATTGACATTCGTTTTCAGGAAGGGGCGTTTGATTCCTTTGAGCCGAAAGGGCCAATGAAGGTAACTCTACGTCCCAAGCCTTCAGAGGAAGCAGATGTCGCTAACGAGGATCGTGAGCGAGGCTTTTTAGGCATTGTCATGCCGCAACTGTGACTCTGATTGATGGCCTAGAGGTGCCAGTTATACAAGTTCAGGTAGCAATGCAGGGCAGCTCGGCGGCGAACGCAGGCATTCAGAAAGGTGATCTGATCTATGCTTTTAACGGTAGAGGATTTCCCGAACGAGTAAATGGAGGTCGCGGCCTTTCCCCAATCAGAGAAATGATAGGATTTAAGCGTCATGGCGCGGTGGTCACTCTCGACGTCATGCGTGGCGACAAGAAGATGAAATTCGATGTGACGTTAGTTCTAGTTTCTTGTTAGTGTGTCAAAATCGGCTATTTTGACGATTATTTTCAACTCGAAACATCATAACTCGTTGATAATCAACACTTAGATTTCTGAGCTTCATTTTGTAGTGCCTAATTTTAACTTATCGGGGTTGGCTTTCTTCCGCGGTCCCATAGCTTGGCGGTCGTGTATTTCCGAACCAAGACTATCAAAGGCACTCCGTTGCTTCAACTCGTCGAATCCTACCGCAACGCCGAGGGTTCCCCGCGGCAGCGCGTGGTTGCTTCGTTA
>CALLLI010000171.1 GCA_938082635.1 uncultured Verrucomicrobiales bacterium | reverse complement strand
CGTTGTCCACTTTCTTTTGAGCTTCTGCCATGCCTAAGAAAACTTACTTCAGATCATCACCACGGTGGATCTTGCCACTCTCTTAGTAACCCCACGAATCAAACTGCCACTTTCCCCACGACAGAGTATGGAGCGGCACACGAAGATACTCGGGTATGATTATTCCGTTGTTAGCGTTCGTATCCAGAGAGCCGAATACTTTATTCGCAAGTTCCGCGTCCGAAAGTTTCGCCTCGGCATGTTTGAGAAATTCCGCGCGCTGCACAACGCCATCCTTGTCGTCATCCATGGCCTGAACGAGCGCCTTGCCCTCATCTGTGATGATCCGATTCAGGACGTACTCGGCTTTCGTCACGAAACCGTCCTTGTCAGAATCCGCTGCATTGAAGATTCCACGTCGCGCCTCTGGGGTCATGTAGGTGCCGTTCTCGACCTTGGAATGTCGCCCATCTTCATCGCTATCAATGAACCCGAAGTGCCTATCGTAGCCGGTCATTTCCTGAGCAGAAATGCCGCACACTAACTTCGCGCCAAGTTGCTCTACGATAGTAGCGACGTCGACGCCTCCAATCTTCATCTCTTTCGGCTTCACCGTAGGCTCTTGCTTAGCGCCAAGTGGTTGGACTGCAAGTAGGGAAAAAATCACTGCGAATGGAAGTTAGTAGAGCAATGGAGATGAAGGCATGATCTGGAATGGCGGGAATGGTGGGAATGGTGGGAATGTCCTAGGCTATTTCTCTTCGGGTTGTGGAACCCGCAGTGTCTTCCCCGTTCGCTTGTCGATGGGGAACTGGGCATTGGTGGAGTCGAGGAAGTCCTGTAGGCGCCTTACGAGTCGATCGCGAGTTTCTGGATGTACTTCTGCCAGGTTGGATTGCTCACTGATATCGGCGGCAATATCAAACAACTCGAAGCGCCGGTCTTCATAGTAGTAGATGAGTTTCCACTTGCCCAGACACACGCTGCTTGTCGGTCCGATGCCAGGCCCTCCCGGTCCCCAGTTGTTCGGGAAGTGCCAGTAGAGCGGTCGATTTTCACGCTGTTCGTCGAGCTCATTTCGAAGGAGGTTCGTGAAACTCAGGCCGTCGATCACTCCACCAACTTGCTCGACATTCCGGATCCCAGCGATCTCTAGAATCGTGGGAAAGAAGTCTTCGATCATGACCCGCTGCGTGCACACCGTTCCCGGCTTGGTGATGCCTGGCCAGCACCCGATCATCGGCACACGCACGCCGCCTTCGTGAGCAGAGCCCTTGCCACTGGAAAGAGGTTTGTTATGGCTGTGTTTCTCCCCGCCGCGCCCAGAGGCACTCAAGCCACCGTTGTCGGACATGAACAATACGACCGTCTCATCGCTGATGCCGTGGTGCTTCAGCCGGTCGAGAACGTCTCCTAACGATTTATCCATTCCTTCAACCATCGCCGCATACATGGCCTCAGTGTGCTCCAAGCCTTCATCACGATACTTCTGATAGAATCGGTGATCCTCTGCTAACGGCGCATGCACCGCGTAGTGCGAGAGATAGAAGAAGAACGGCTTTTCATCAGCCACCGACTGATCCATCGCTTTCAAAGCTTCAATCGTCAGCGCTTCTGTCAGGAAAATATCTTTGCCGTGATAGGCGTCCAGTCCAGGGACGTCCCACACCGTGCTACCCTTGCGCCAGACAGCACTAAAATTCTGCGTTCCGAGGAAACTGCCAGGGCCACCCGCAGCATGACCAGCGATGTTCACATCGAAGCCCAGGTTTCTGGGGTCCTCACCCGGAGTCCCGACCGCACCGAAGTGCGCCTTTCCCGCATGAATAGTGTAATAGCCGGCCTCGTGCAGAAAGGCGGGCAACGCCTTGGCGTGAAGCGTTCTCTCAATGCCCTTGCTTGGGCTCAAGCCATTCACGTTCCACTTCGGAAACATGAGGGTGGGATGCTTGCGATCGTTAGTGGCGTTCTTGTGAAGAGTCCAGTTGGTGACTCGATGCCGCGCCGCATTGAGACCAGTCATCAAACTGATCCGGGTCGGTGAACAAACGCTACAGGCATAAGCGTGGGTAAACTTCGTGCCGAGTGCTGCCAGGCGTTCCATGTTTGGCGTCCGGTAGCGTTTGTTGAATGCCGTTGTTTCTGCATGGAACGGAACCGATGTGTCTTGCCAGCCCATGTCATCGACGAAAAACAGGACGACGTTAGGTTTCTTCGCTAGGATTGACTGTACCCCAAGCAACGTGAACACCACTAATACCGGAAAACAGAACCACCTCATGTCTCAACATGGCTCCAAATGAGAGCCATGGGAAGTTAGTTGTCCGCTTGTTGCCAAGTAGACCATCCGGCGGATCCAGACACCGCTCGAGTGAGAGGTGGCGATCTTCCCGTTTCTCGTGAACGGTTCCCCCATGCGCAGATCACTCACCCGCAACACTATCAATATCTTGCTGGCGATCCTCACCATAGAATTCGCCGTGACTCCCTTCAGCCATGCTCAAGCTCCTGGTGTGAGCATCGCCGAGCAATCTGGGAAGGGGCGCGATCGAGACGATGACCGGGTCAGGGAAGTGGTGGCTGAACTTAATGCTGCCGAGAAGCTGTTTGGTGCAGAAGAACTAAAGGCCCAAACTTCGAAGCCACTGTCACGTCGAATCTCCCTTCCGGCACCCTTTGAGAAGTCTCTGGGCGCTGCCGAGATCGCAAAGAAAGCTCGTGCCAGCGTCATGAGAGTTGGCTGAGCCTACCTGTACCATCGTTGTGGCGATTGGCACCTAAACTTGGCGGGCGGTTACACTATCACGACAGAAGGTGCCATTGCCACCTTCGCCCATGTTCTTGAGGCGCCAGATATGAAGGAGGGCGGCATGATTGCGGTGGACTACGAAGGGAACGTCTCCCCTATCACAGCAGTCCTTGCTCATGATTCTCGAATGGACGCGGCGATTGTTCAGGTCGACCAAACGCTGACTCCCCTCCCTTTGAATGATGCCGTTCAGCCAGGTGATGACGCCTTCTATTTCAGTAATCCGCTAGACCAACGTGGCTACTTCAGTCGCGGCATGGTGAATCGCTTTTATTGGGACAGCGTGAATCGCGGTAAGGACGACGCTAATCTCAAGGCACTGCGTCGACTCAGGCTCAATGTGAGCACCCCATGGGCTCCCGGTAGTAGTGGCTCGCCCGTGCTAGATGCCCAAGGAAATGCGATCGGACACGTCACCGTGATCCAAGCCATGGGCAAACAGCCCATCCACAAGAACGATCCCGATACTAAAGTGACGCTTGCCGAACTGAACATCACACTGCATTCGGCTATTCCAGCTCGCAGGGTTCGCGCGCTCGTTCAGAGCATGAAACCATCGCTCGTCGGAATCGTCCCTGCACCTCAGCAAGCGTAAGTTAGGCGCGACCGGTATGTTAGCGGCCCGCTTGTTCAATGTGCTATCCCAGAATTCGATAGCCAGGCAGAGGCCTTTGTGGCGTCGCTCCAGAAGTTAGGCCTATCAGAGGCCGCACTGGTAAACGGAGACGAGGAAACACCGGTCATCTTGTTCGTGAAAGATAATTCCTTTTCAGATGAAAGCTATGCCATTTCCCCCGGCGATGGCTATCTCGATGTGAGGGCTTCGTCTGTCGCTGGAGCGGCGCAAGCATTCAGCAGCCTTCTCCAGACAGTCGAAATCAAGGACGGCAAAGCAACGTGGCCTCACCTACCGATCACCGATCACCGATCAACCTGACAATCCCTACCGGAGTTTCATGATCGACATGGGCCGCAATCCGCATTCGCCAGAAACGCTACGCCAAGTCGTCGACATGATGTGGTTCTACAAAGCGAATTACCTTCACCTTCACCTCACCGACGACCAGCTCTTCTCATGGCCCTCGAAGGTGTTCCCCAAACTTTCTAGCAAACGTGCTGGTTGGACCGTGGACGACTTCATCGCCCTTGAAGCCTATTCCCAGGCTCGCGGCGTCACCATCATACCCGAGCTCGATGTCCCGGGTCACTCCACTATCCTCCGCAGAGAGTATCCTAAGATCTTTGGGGAAACCACGACCGATCTCGCGACCAGCCCAGATGCGGAGACCGGTGTCGAGACCCTCATCGCGGAAATGCTCACTGTTTTCAAGGCGACGCCGTATTTCCACATCGGCGGAGACGAGGCAGGCGGGGTATCATCGAAGGACCAAAGAGATTTCATCAATCGCCTGAACACCTTCATCAAGGCTCAAGGCAAACGCACGATCGTCTGGGAGGGTCCCAATCTCGGTGAAGGCGACAACAAAGTGTCAGAAGACGTCATTCACATCAACTGGAATACCGTTAATTTCCCCGCGCAGAAGATGCTCGATGCCGGCATCGATGTGATCAACGCCGCCTGGAATCCACTCTATGTCGTCGATCACTATCCACGTACGATGTTTACCACCGTAGACGTGGAACGCTGCTACGCATGGAGTCGGCAGCGCTTTGCCCAGATCGATCATGGGATGCTCACCTTCGAAAAAACTCACATTACCACCACAGCAGACGGCATCGTCGGCTTCTGCATGGCCTGGTGGGAAGGCCGAGAAGAGAATCTCCTACCACTCTGCCTGCCTCGCTTTGCAGCCGTGGCCAGTAGTGCTGCCTGGAATCGGAAAGGCGAGGGCGGCTTCGGCCAATTTCAGAAACGCCATGAAAACACGCTTTCAACACTCGAGACCCTGACCGGATTCACCCTTCCAAAGGTCACTTTCGTCGATCCTGAAAGCCAGAAAGACAATCACGCCTACCGCAGCAAGGTCACCCCGTCTGCGGGCGCTTCTCAGCCTCACTTCGGCCCAGCGCGGTTAACAAACGGCATTCCCGATAAGTTCGATCACTTCCTTAGATTTCCAACACAGCCCGAGCCCTTGGAAATCCTAATCAAACTCACAGAACCTGCCGAGGTAGGCCGCATCACAGTCCATGAACGGGCCGTCGGCAAGAGCTATGAGAATTATGCCATCTTCATTTCCGAAGACGGCGAAACTTTCGACCAAATTGGTAATGCCCAAGAGGGAACGCGAGGAGATCACAGCTACATCGAGCATCGGTTTCCTGCCCGTGAGACCGAATCGATCAAGATCATCACCCAAGGATGCCATGGCCTGATCTTTCCAGGCTTCAGCCGTCTCAGCGAAGTCATGGAGTTCTCAGAATAGATCCTGTAGAGACACTCGCTAGCGATTTCCTCCGCGCCCATGGCCCAAGTGGTCCCCACAGCGCCTGAGTCCCATCATACTTGGGCGCCTGTATCAAAGCAATTCATGAAGCGTGAATTGCCCTCCCCACAATGAGCCTTTGTGAATTCTCGGATAATTTTATACTACTTCTATTCAGCATCAGTGATGTGAACAACTCTCTCTCCGGTAAAGGCCTCAGCCTGTTTCATATCTACCCCAGTGGTCGACAGGAAGGTGATGATCCCTCACAGCTTCTTGTGTTTCTTAGTCAGGCCTTCGATTGCCACTATTAAATCATCAACTACGTCTCCCACCAGGCACCAACGCTAGCCTGCATGGCTGCCAGTGCACAGAAGTGGATGATGAACGGCTTGTTAGCCCCGCTGCGGACCGGACACGGCAACTCCGCTCTCTTCTCTCTAGCAACCCGTAGAAACCTTGCAGGGTCAGCCATAGGACCGTGAGGGCTATTGCTAACGGGCGAAGAAAGGCATGCTGACACTACATAATTGTAGCCTATCCCGTCGAGCATCCCCTCACAACCCGATCCGCCCCAGTGCTAACCAGGCCAGTTAGACTTTTGGAGAGATAAATTGGACCTAAGGCCCAGGTGCGAAGGAGCCAGACTAGATGAAATCCACATAATCAGTTAACCCTGGGGTGATGTCCTGCACCCGGTCTCACAAGCGCTTTCGTCCTACCTCCCCTGCTAAGAGCGCAATGTTGAAGCATACTTACAATAATGAACACCATTCTCCCTTTAAATCCCTGACAAGGCCATGGTGGAGGAATTTCAGCTGCTTAAATCCTAACTGAAACGGACCAATGCACCAGACATCACCACTAGATGAAATTTTCTGTTGATATTGCCAGGATTCCTTCCACCAGTGATAGTCACTTACACCCAACATCCATTATGAAAAGAGAATACGGTATTTCAAGAATCGACCAACCAGAAAAGAAGAACCACGGGTTTTACGTTCGCATCACACACAACGGCAAATCCAACCAGAAGTATTTCCCTGACAAAGCTTCCGGCGGCAAGGGCAAGGCCCTAACAGCAGCCAAGAAGTATCGTGACGGCGTCGTGGCGAAGCTTCCTAAAGCGAAGAAGGACTCCATCGCTAGTCGCCGGACCAAGATCAAACAGAGTGGTGTGGTAGGCGTGACGCACGTCGTGGCCAAAGCTCCCGATGGCAAGAAGACCTACGCATACTGGCAGGCAGCCTGGGATGACAAGGGCACTCGCCGCACTGCAAAGTTCTCGATCAGCCGCTATGGCGACAAAGAAGCTCTCGCGATGGCTAAGAAGGCCGTTAAGAAGAAAGGTAAGTAACCTCTCTTCATAGAGACTGTTTGTAATTTGTTAAAGGCCGCCCTTTTCGGGGCGGCCTTTTTTACGTCATCAGCTCAAAGCTAAGTTAGTGTAAACACACGCTACATTAGGGTAATCTACCCTTACATAGTGGGAATGCAGAAGCTCGTAGAGAAGACCGAGAACACTGACCTGAGACGCTCAGAGGGCTTACCATGTCGTTGTCAAAGTGTGACCAGAGAGGCGTAAGCTAACTAGACGGTGAAGATAGCTCTCAACCAGTGACTTGAAGACCGTCGGCTCACCATTCACTCGAATTTGTAGGAAGATGAGATGACCTCTAGTTATTCTGCTAGACTGGTATCATCTGGGAGTGCAGCAACACCTTTCTCCAGTGTGGGCCCTCAAAACGCCCGTTACGGCATAGCGTTAGTCAAGCGAGCTTGCGAATGTAGTGGAGACTTCGACGCATCCAGCAGAACAACATAAACCTGCCCGCTCAGTGGGGTGGGTCAAGTGCTTCCTCAACGACATCATGTCTACCCTGCAACCCAACCCTGCACGATTGAATCAGCCGAACTCAGCAAAGAGAGCCTACCGTAATAGTCGTCTCCGGGAGCACTTGACCCACCCCACTGAGCAGTCCACCGTCATCATGTTCAACCGGAGGATGTTCTATGCGCTCTCGATTTTGAAGATCGGAAGATCACTCGCGCACCAGCTGGCGCACAGGACAAATTTCTCAAAGCCCCCCTCACACAATC
>CALLLI010000170.1 GCA_938082635.1 uncultured Verrucomicrobiales bacterium | reverse complement strand
TTCGATCAAGAAGTTTGGGCTTCGCGAGCCTGAAATGATCGAACAGGGCTAAAAATGCACTGCGAAGGGTTTTCATTGCGCGAATTCTCTCACTATCACCCCGCAGGCATGCCCCGAACCCTTTTCGGCGAAGGTCTAGCTTGGGATGATGTCGAAGCCGCCACGCAATCTCCCGCCACGACGCCCCGGTTGATTAATAATCTGGATCTCGAATTGGTCGCTCCCAACGGCACCGTGATGTACCCCTGGCAGTTGGGCCAGACGATCTTGGATGCTGATGGCGATCCCATAGCTGACATTGATCAAGTTCCCGGCACGAGTATTCAGGTGCAGCTTCCAATCAATCCCACGACGACGCCGGCAACTAACAACGACTACGTCCCGGCTAACGCTCTCACTGGTACAGGTGCCTGGGTGGCGGGAACGGGGAAAGATCACCTCAACAATGTTGAGCAGGTTTTCATTGCCAATGCTCAAGTGGGACGTTGGACCGCTCGCGTCATTGGGTTTGATATTCCCACCAGTGCTCAAGATTATTCTCTTGTCGGGATGCCTTATCCGGACCTTCCACGAACTTGTGGGATCCAATGAAGATAAGGTCGGGATTGGTGGTTTTGATGAAGATATCACGGTCGAGTGGACAGTGAGCAATGTCGGTGGCTCTTCGACGGGCGGTAGTTTTAATTACGAAATCCGGCTCTCAAGTGATTTCGTTCTGGGGAGTGATATCATCTTACCCATCCAGAGCGACGACCGGCCAAGCGATGGCGTGATCAGTTCAATGAATGCTGGCACTTCCACTGACGTGTCCACGACCTTCCGCATCACCAAAGCTCAAGCGTCATCATTGTTAGGTATTCCTACGGGGACGATTACGGTCCAGGATTTGGTTGATAATGACGTTTTTTTGTTAGTGCATTTTGATTCCGACGAGGACATCCTTGAGCACGAGGAAACGAACATCATTCCCATTCAAGCTTCACGTCTGGTTGATGTTGCCCTGGTCATGGATCGCAGTGGCAGCATGGGCAGCAGCGTGCCCATTTCCAATGGCTCGCACACCCAGTTGGCTCAGCTCAAGAAAGCGGCCAATCTGTTCCTTTATCTCATGCGGACGAATAACGGCGATCGCATTGGCGAGGTGAGCTTTTCTTCGACGGAGAGAATTGATTTCGATGAGCCTGGGGCGACTGAGCGAGTGACCCCACTAACATCTGGCGCTAGCAGTAATCTGGCACAAGCCAAGCAAGCCGTCGATAATCTCAATGCCGGGGGTGGGACTAACATTCGCGATGCCTTGCAACAGGGCCTTGATTTGCTGCCCGCAGGCGTTGATCGACGCAAAGTGGTGGTGTTTCTCTCCGATGGTATGAAGACCGCAGGAGGCGATCCGCAACAGCCGTCCTTTCTTCAGCAGTTCACCGACCAGAACGTCAACGTTTTCTCTGTCGGCTTTGGCACGGAGGGCGGCGGAGGTTGCAGCGGAATCGATGTCGATCTGCTCTCCAGTTTGGCCAACACCGGGGCGAGCGGATTCTTTCAAGTGGCTGAGAACGCCACGCAGTTAGACAAATTCTTCATCAACGCCCTTGGTGGCGCCATCGAAAGTGAACTGGTGGTTGATCCAGAAGGGACCATCGCTCCTGGCCGGACGATCCTCGTGGACGCTGGACTTGGCACCCAGGATCGTGCGGCGTCCTTCATCCTCACCTGGGACGATCCTAACGTTAATCTTTCTCTAATGCTACGCTCGCCCTCCGGATTGATGATTCACGAAGGCAATGCGGCGAGTTTCGGATCGAAAGTGACTTTGGTGAGAGAGACAGGATACGCTTTCATCAAGGTGAAACCGCCACTTCCCACGGGGCCCGCGACGGAGCATGGGGGGCATTGGGAGATGATCATTCACAATGGCACCAACCTCTCCACGCGCTACCTGGCGAATGTTCTCGCGGACTCAACCATCAACTTGACGCTGGCCACGCCACCTCCGGTTGGGGAATCCTCTTTCAGCTCCGGTCAACCGATTGGAATGAACGCCGCATTTACGCATACGGGGGGCTCTCTCAGCAACACCTTGATGACCGTTTTTCCTTCGGTGCCTGGGGCTGGTCTGGGCGATGTCCTGTCTTCAAAGCTTATCGGGCCGGAGGATCTCGCCAAGGTTCCGGAGACCGGTGGTGACGAGCGCCTCTCATTGCTTCAACGGCTTAGAATGGCCTTCGAACAGAAATACGGAAGACCACCGGTGGCGAAGCGTGAGGAAGCGTCGTTTCCCCTCGACTTTGCGGATCAAGCTCAGAGTACGGCTCACTTCACCGGTATGTTTCCTTCAACGACACCGGGGGAGTATTGTTTTGTGCTCAGGGCGGACGCCCACGATGACGATTGCGATCCCGTTCAGCGCGAGATTTTGCGTACGATTAGAGTCCGGCCTGGAGTCGATCCCAAGATGACGCGGATTGATGTTGATTCAACGCCTCCCAATCATCAGATCATCTTCACACCGCGAGGTGGGCTAGGACATTTCATCGGACCGGGCCACTCTGCGGGCATCGTGGTCGCGACGGACGGTGTCGATCAAAACGGTCCCGTCACGGACAATCTCGATGGTAGCTACGGCGTTTCCGTGATCGGTGCTTCGGCCGGTATGGTGCAAATCAGTGTCTTGGGCGTTGCGTTGCCTCTGATCCAGATTGAGCCTGGGATTCCTGTTCCCGAGTTGGTGATCCCGTCAGGTGGCACCAATGATGTTCCAACGCAGGCCTCGATCTTTGCCAAGTATGATGGCGTGGATGGAGAGTCCTACAAGGTTATCCTGCTCGGTGGCGATCAGCCTGTGGTCTTTGATGATGTCCCAGTCAATCAAGGTGAGATGGCCCTGACGGTGCCAGCTGGATTGGCACCGGGGAATTACCGTTTGCAGCTTGGGATCGGCGATCGGTTGGGATCGCCTTCCAAGGAGTTGTTCAGGGTCATTGGTCGCGGTGTCGACTTCCCTGTTCTGGTGGGAAATCTGGGCGGTATTGTCGATCAATTGGTAGGAGGTTCTGTGAGCCAGAAACTGGCCAATCAGCTTCTGGGCGACCTGCTAATCGTGCTGCTCGATGCGCCCCTGGGCACTTCCTATACTACTGAGCAGCAGAAGGCTGCTTCCTTAGAAGTTTCCCAGTTGCTCGCCATGGGCGATGGCATGTTTGGCAAAACGGACTTGCTCAACGTTTTGGATGCCTTTGAACGTCTCACCGTCGATTCACGGGACGCCTCTCGCGGAGCAGTCAACACTCCGAAGGGGACTTCGGTCGAGGTCGATCTGAGTCATCAGGTGAAGCTGATGTTCGACCGTGTCAATGACGAGGGAGAGTCGGAAGTGAAGTTGCTCACTGGCCCGACAGTATTCCGCAACGGTTCCTTGGGTAAGGTGCCTGCCATTTTCGATATTACGTCGACGGCAAAATTTGGCGCAGAGGGGATTATGATAGAGATTAATTACGAGGAGGGCGATTTCAGCAACGAAGCCGCGCTGATTCTGGCTCATCGCAAGGACAAGCTCTGGACTGACATCACCACCGGTAGAGACCCGGTGACCAATAAAATTCAAGGCCTGACCCCATCCTTGTCGGAGTTTGCCGTGATTGAGATCTTGCCCGGTCAGGAGGTCGGCGAGATCACGGGCGATCGGACGCCGGAGGGGCCTATTGAAATAGAGATGCCAGCCGGTCGGTTCTATGACGCCCAATTTTCTCGTGACCTCAAAGTGTGGACGACTATCGCGGAGGGTGTGAGCGGCACGTTCACAGACTCGAACACAGAAAGGACGGATGGCGGGCGCGTGTTTTATCAAGTGATCTTGAACGAAGCGGGCAACTAGACTGGGCTAGTTCGCAAGGGGCTAAAGGGCTGACGTCTTCTTCGGTAGGATTAGATCGCTAACCCACCATCGACGTGCCTCCTTTGCCAGCGAAATCGGGCGCAGATAGGCGATCTAACCGCCCAGCCCCTTCTTGACATTCCCAGCCCCCATCGACACCCTTCCCGCCTAACCTAAACCACACCGGTTTTACCCCGACACCCTTACCGGTTTTGCTCCGGCGTTTACACATGCGTTAGAGCAAAGCTTTACCACAGCATCGAAAGAGCTCCTTCCCCGTGTCCAATCAGTAGCCGACACCCTCTGGATCCCATTAAAACGCGGTGACTGGGAAGTGGTCCAAGCCCTCATCGAGAAAGGCGCCGACGTCAATCAAACCAACGCAGATGGCGAAACACCACTAAACTTCACCATACGAAGCAAGGAGCCTGACTTGGTTACTTATTTGTTAGACCGCGGTGCCGATCCATTGCTCGTAGGGATGGAAGGCCAGTCGGCCATTCCGCTCTCAATCGTTCTCCGTGACGAGCCCACCACACTCGCCCTACTCAATCACGAACGCGCGCCACAACCTGACACTTTCCTTAACCACCCAGTAAGCGATGAGTTCCGCAAACTCTTCACCAATGCCTTACTCGATTTCTACCTTCGCAACACCCACGACATCACGCCACTCATGGCCGCTGTTTGCCTCGACCAAGAGAAGATTCTCCTAAAACTAATTGAGAAAGGAGCAAATCGCTACGCTCCGACCGCCCCGCGCAAAGTCTTCCCGATCCAGTTCGCCGCCAAACGCAAAAACGTTAGTATTCAACAAATCCTCATAGGCGTTCCCCACGAAGACAATGAACAAGCCCGCGAGTTTGTCATCAACCTCTCCAAGCAGCGCGTCACCCTCCTCAAAAATGGAGAGAAAGCAAAGACAGCATCTATCTCCTCAGGCCGCCGTAGCCACCCCACCATCACTGGCAAGTATGTCATCACGGACAAGACGAAGACGCATCACTCTAACATCTACAACCGAGCCAAGATGCCTTTCTTTCAACGCTTTAGCTGCACCGCCATGGGCTTTCATCAGGGATCACTCCCCGGCTACGCCGCCTCTCACGACTGCGTCCGCCTCTCACGACTGCGTCCGCCTCTCCATGTCGACAGCCAAGCTCTTCTATGAAGAATCCAAAGTAGGCGACAGAGTCACCATCGAGAAGGAAATCTTCAGGCGTTCCGACTCCAATAGGCAGCCGCCTCCGGAAGGGTTTCCGTTAGAATCCCCAAGATCCCCTCACGCTCATCTTTACCCAGGTGATTAAAACCGTCACCCCCATGTGTCAGAATCTGATGCAAACGATGATAGATCTCCTCTCTAAGAGACAGCGGCAGTGCTGCAAACACCTTGGAATAGATCATGTAGCTACAGCGATACTCAAAGAGATGCTCGCGCATCCTCAGATCCTTTAGAGACCGTCCGTCTGCGGTCGTCTTCCGATCCGCCACGAAAACTTTCCGATAATCGCCGCCATCCTTCCATGCCTCAAGTCCCATCGCGGCTTCGTCGGCAAACAACAGGTATCGCATCAAGCGATCCACACAGCGATTCAAGTCATCTCGATCTTCACTCTCAATCGCCTCAAGAGAAGTCCTAGAAGTATCATCAACCTTCGCGTCAAACAATCCCTGACGCACGCGGTAGTGCGCCTCCATCATCCAATGATGCATGCTAATTTGGTGATCATGCAGGAGCATCGCCAAAACATCACTGTCAGGACGCAGATGAAGATCCGGCTGAAAGAACTCGTCTGCCCGCTTCGCTTCGTGCAACACCGGCTTGCCATCATCAATGGACGCTAACGCATTCCCCATATGGCTAGCCGCCCCCAGCTCTCCAGACACCAACCATCCACCCCAGCGCTCATCAAAAGGCACTTGATGCCCGATCCGCTCAAACGTCTTCACGCTCTTCAGGCTACGCCCATTCTGATCAGGAAATACAGAACGCGCCAACAAGCCCGGCAGGAAGTTCGTGGCGCTGCCAGCATGACACCCTAAACAAGATTCCTCCCGATGAAAGATAGCCCGCTCCGGCTTATCCAGCGGACGTTGAAAGTAGAAGATCCCACCGAGTTCAGGATCCATGCTGGCAATCTCAATCCGACCATTGGGCATCCACCCAAGATACACATCCTCGTTGAAATACAGAGCCCGTGGACTCTCAGGACTCACCACTCGGCGTTGCAAACTCGTCTTGGTAAAGACAAGAACCTGGGACTCGACAGGAATATTTAACTCTTTGAGAAGTCGCTCTACTAGCGGTTTCCCATTAGCTTCGTTTAACGCCTTATTGGGATCCCCAAGACGTTTCAGCAAGACCGACATCGGATCACTCAATGTCGCCCCGAAGTAATCATGGGGATTCAAGTCATAGTCGTTGAACGACTGCCCAAAGGCAGGCACTGCCAAAAGCGTAAAGAGTAATCCGCGTAACATGAGCCGATACTAAACCAGCAAACCCATGAGGCGAAAGGATTTTTCAGACCGCCAACTATGTTGCCGATGCTGCGGTCTCATCCATCACGCTTCGCAAGATCCTCGTCAATTCATCCGAATCGTAGGGCTTCTGGACGAAGCCCTCTGGCTTTGCTCCAGTCTCTTCAGCAAACTCGTCTAGGTCGACCAGATACCCGCTACACACCACGACTGGGATCGGCGGATAGTCACCCGCACGCAAATTCCTAAAGGTATCCCGTCCCGACATCTTCGGCATGGTTAAATCCAACATGATAATCGCGATCTCATCACCACGCTCACCGATGATCTCAAGGGCCTCTTCGCCGTCACCAGCCACGATGACATTGTAGCCGTGGTGCTTCAGCACCCCTTCGCCTACCATCTGGACCACCGGCTCATCGTCTACTAGCAGAACCGTCTCGGTCCCGCCCCTCACTGCTTCTTTCGTTGTTTCCATAACTTCAGAGAGATCCTGCACTTCGCCTCTTGGTATATAAATATGGAACGTCGTTCCAACACCCTCTTCAGACTCGCACGAAATCCAACCACCATGCTGCTGAATAATGCCATAAGACGTAGCCAACCCAAGACCCGTCCCCTTGCCTTGTTCCTTCGTCGTAAAGAACGGCTCAAAAATATTGAGCATCACCGCCGCGCTCATACCTGAACCAGTATCTTCAACAGAGATCCGAACATAGTCTCCGGGATTCGCATCGCTCACCAAAGACGCATGGAACTCATCGATCTCAAGATTGTTAGACCCAATGCGAACCCGCCCCTTCACCTCACCAATCGCATCCTTAGCATTCACAGCCATGTTCATGATGACCTGTTGCACCTGATTCGGATCTGCACAGATATCCCAAAGATCCTCACGCAAATCGAGAACGATTTGAATACGAGGATCGATCGAATGAATCATCAAATCTCGCACCTCCTCAGCAATCTCATTCACGGCACATCGCTGAAGCTTCAGATGGCTCTGACGAGAGAACCCTAGCAACTGTTTCACCAACTCCGCCGCGCGCTGTCCAGCATGCTTAGCGGAAGCAACCAAATGTTCCATCCTCTCCGGGTGAACCTCCTGGTTCATCTGAACCAAGGAAAGATTCCCAATAATACCCGTCAGAAGGTTGTTGAAATCGTGCGCTACCCCGCCCGCAAGCCTCCCCACAGCCTCCATCTTCTGAGCCTGCCTCAACCCGTTCTCCAGCTGCCGCTGCTCCGTCAGGTCCCGGAACATCCACAACCTAGCAAAGGTCACATTCGAAGCATTCTTCACCGGCGCACTATAAATCATCACCACGCGAGCTTCCGGCTTCAGCACCGACCATTCCTCTTCTTCAACAAGGCTCAGACTATCATTACATCGATTCCAATGCCGACCAAATCGATCAGACTCCAAGAAACAGCTCCTGACGTTCGCCTCGAGATCCTCCACGCTATAGGTTACGTCACCGTCAATACCGAACAACTCACAGAAACGCTGATTAGCGGTAAGCACTTCTCCATCAGTCTTCACCACGAGAATAGCTTCTCGCGTGGAATCGTAGGATGCTCGCAGTTGCGCTGTTAGGTCAGAAAACTGCTCTTGGGATTCTCGTAAATTGCTAGTCCGCTCTTGCACCAAAGACTCCAGCCCTTCGCGATGTTGCCTCAGCTCTCCGACCATCTGGTTAAAGTCTCGAGCAAGGTGCTGCATCTCCTGTGGCCCTTCGATAGGTATATTCGTCCGCAGCTCACCTTTGGCAATCGATCTCGTCGCCAGTGAGAGCCGTGTGAGCGGGTTGGAAATCCTGTTTGAAAGAAGTAACCCTAAGAAGATCGCCACTAGCAATGTAATCGCTCCAGCAAAGAGAAGGTGCTTGTTTGACTTACCCACCAGGGCATCCGCCTCCTCCAAAGACTCAAATGCCAGCAGACGCCATGGATTCGGCGCTCTGGTCACACCAGTCGAAATCGTCTTAGATACGTAGAGATAGTCGTCATACTCGCCCCGATCTAAAGAGGGCGATCCCCCCCCTTCTCCATCCTCAGCAAACTTAGTTTGAACCAAGTCGTTATTGGGGTGCCCAAGGATATTATTATAGGCATCAAGCAAAATAAAATGCCCCGACTCTCCGAAAACAGCCTCCTCAAGCTGAGATCCAACAACATCACTAAAATCGAAGACAGCCTTGACGACATACTGATCCGGAGTGTCCGCGAATTGACTTATTGGGATGTAATAGAGGACCTCCTGATCGATTCTCTCTCCTTGCCCATAGTCATCAGGAATACCCGGTGCACCCACTGTAATCTTCCCTTTAGATGCTGTTCGCAACCAAGATGTTTGATCCCGCTCGCGAGAGACAACGTCCCCTCGCCTAGACGTCACATAGTACCCTGTGTCCTTTTCATACAGGACGATATCTCTAAAGTGACCATATGAACTAACAATCCGGTTAAACTCCGCCTTAGCAGCCTCTTTAGCTTCCTCGGTATCACCGCTGTGATTCAGCGTTGGATTGGTTTTGAGATTCTGCAGGTCGTTCCAAGCACCTTCCATAGCAGAACCGATACTACGGGCCACTCCTTCTGCAATCTCGTCGAGCTTGGCATACTCCGACTCCCGAATCGCCCGCCCCGTAATTGTCTGAGTTATCGTAAGAAAGATGACAAGTGGAAGCAGGCCCGCGCAGACGAGCGCCACCAACACTCGATTCCGGATAGATGACATGCAACCAGGAAGCCGATGAAACACGCTACTCCGAATCACTGACGCTCTCGTCAAGCTTCGTAAGTTGGTTTGCAGCATCTTGGCCGGCAGCATCTCTGCTTACCCATGACTTCTCAAGAGCTATCCAACCATCATGGATCAGCCTCTGTCGGTTGGGAGAGCCTTCGGTCAAAGTGCTACCACGGGCCTCCCCGTCTGAAAACACCACAGAACTCAATAGATCAGGGTCAATTTTTGCGAGATGGGCCTGTGCTGATTTATTGGCAGTAGCAAACTGCACGAAGGTCGAACTCTCGGCAGCCACAATGGGATCCATCATGAAGTTGATAAACTTGTGCGCTTCTTTCCAGCGGGGGGTATCCTTAGGCACCGCGAAATTGTCCACCCAAGTCGTCGTTCCCTCTTTCGGATAGAAGTATCCGATCTTGTCTTCTGTGTCCTGTAAGAGAGCCTGAGCAAGATCGCCGTTGTAGATCATGCCAGCCCATATAGATCCATCGTCTAGACCATCCTTGCCATCAGCGTCGGAACCGAATCTCGCATTCTGAATCAAAGATAGCTCCATAAGCTTATTCGCTGCTTCGCTCAACTGCTCAGCGTCCTCAGTTGAAGGAGGATGCCCTAGGAACCGCAACATATTCTCAGTGCATTCCATCCGCTCTTCAACAAAGAACACGTGATTCTTTACCCGTGAATCGAATAGCAAACTCCAGCTATGTTCAGGATTTGAAATCTGCTTCTTGTTGTAGGCGATAAGAGTCGTACCCCAGAAGTAAGGAAGCGAAGAGACGCCAGAATCGAGACTGTCACCAGACGCTAGATACTTTGTGTCTATGTGTTCCGAATTGGGAAGAAGGTCCAAACTGAGCGGCCTAATAACCCGCGTTCTACGCAGTCGCTGTAGTGCTAGATCATCCATCACCACCACATCATACTCTCCAGGACTAGATTTGATCTGCTCTCTCATCTCATCAGAAGTGTCGTAAACCTCGTATTCGACCCCGATCCCAGTCTCTTTCTCAAACCGCTCGAGCAGTATTGGACTGAAATACTCCCCCCAGGAGTAAAGGGTGATCTTATTGGCAGGTGCCACCCGTTCGGTCATGGCTTCTTCTACCGACGATTGATCAGCTCTACGTGAGCAACCGATTAGTATAAGTGACAGGATCATGAGAGGGATTGCCACGGCGAACGATCTTGAGGAGAGATTCTTAATAGTCATAATAAATTAGGTCTACCATATAGGCTATAATGAAAATATGGACCTGCAAATGATAAATCTATCTTGAGAGAGTTGGGCTGAACTACTTTCAGGCTAAATAGCTATTCAGGGTGCCTTAACTAACGCCCGGTGCCGCCCCTGGTGCTCGATTCAGCCTGTAATCACATATCGGAGAGGGATAATTCCCCACAATGTGAAATGTTCACAAATGAGAAAATCAGTCAATTATGAATATCAAATCTGTTGCAGGACGTAGCTTTTTTAGCGATGTTACACCCCCTCCCCATGAAGAATGCTCCTACTCCAATTCCAAGTGCCAGGGACTTCGTTCAGCGCAGTAACCTTCGAGGGCTGATTGCGCTTGGACGAGACCTCTTAGTAATAATCACTCTATTTGCGGTTGGCCTGCAGATCGATCACTGGGTCGCTTACCTGCTGCTAGCTTGGCCCATCGGCTTGATGCAATTCAATCTAGGTGAAGTGCTAGCACACGAAGCAAGCCACTACAATCTATTCAAGACGCGGCCATGGAACGACCGACTGGAATGGCTTCTATCCATCCCCTTTCTTTACGCGCTTTCTGCCTACCGCACAGAGCATCATCTTCACCATACAAAAATGGGAGGCAGCGAAGATCATCTCGTCACCGACTACAGACGCAGGGGACTTTTCCGTATCCCTCCGAAGCTGATTTGGATATGGTTCGGTAAACCCTTAGTCGGACTCTCCGGAGCAGCCTACCTTAGGCCGGTTTTCCTTGAACTGATGGACAAACGTGCAGCGGCTAAGATTACACTCCTTTGGAGCGCCGTTCTTGTTGTATGTGGTCTTACAGGAACGCTCTCTTTCTTCTTTTGGTTGTGGGTCGTCCCACTCGTTTGGACGTTTCCCTCATTTCTCTGGTGGTCCGAAATCCGGGATCACTTCAATACGACTACTGGTACTCGTTCCGACATCAGTTGGATGAATTACGTGACACATAACAATGGCTACCATCATGTGCATCATAAATACCCTTCGATTCCATGGTACCTCTTACGAGAGGCGCACGAGACTCTAAGTGGGAATCAACAGATGGAAGTGAGCAACGGCTTCTTTGACACCTTCCGACAGATGCTGCCACCTGCCGAACTGGCAACTCCAACTCCGAAAGAGCTTGCAATAAGATAGGGATAGAGTTGTCCCTGAGTCATTCCAATTCTATGCACTCCTCCAACGAACCACCTGCGCGACTGCTATTGCGCATGGCATGGCCCATGATCGGGTCGCAGGTGTTTCTGCTTCTAATGCAGTTTGCCGATGTCTGGATGCTATCCTTACTCGGACGACACGCTCTCGCTGCGATTGGGCCCGCTATGTTGTTGGTCATGACCGCGAGTACCCTGGGGACAGGCTATCTCACCGTGACCAATACGCTCGTCGGCCAGTCCTATGGCGCCAATGATCGTAAACGATGTATTCACTGGGCCTGGCACGGAATCTGGACCGCCCTCATCGTCGGAATCCTGCTACTCATACTGTACCCATTTAGTCCCAGCTTCATGGCTTTGCTAGGTCATTCACCCATCGTCCAACAATTTGAGAATACCTACTTTCAAATCTCGTTGTTAGCGATGGTTCCGCAATTGGTGGCCCTTTCGTTAAGCTACTACTTTCTAGCCACACACCATCCACGCCGAGTCCTCCTTGGCGGCATATTACTAGTCTCCCTAAACTTCTTTATCAGCTACTCACTCGTCTTCGGTTACTTTGGAGCTCCTAAGTTAGGAATCGCCGGAGCCGCTTGGGGCACCGTCATAGCCTCGACGATCCACGCCTTGTTCATGGGAACCCTCTTCCTACTTCACAAACCAGGTGAAAGTCTAAGACCTAGTTTCGCCTTCCGAGACTTGAAGAAGATGTTCCGAATAGGCGGACCAGCAGGACTGCAAGATGCTATCGAATGGGGAACACTTGGATTGCTTCTGTTTGCGCTTGTTGGTCGTTTTGGCGATGCCCACTTGGCCGCGGCTTCTGTGCTGATGAGATGCTTACAACTCGCCCTCCTCCCCGCTGACGGGCTCGGATCAGCACTCATGGCACTGATCGCCAACGCCATTGGGGCTGGTCACCATGATCGCGCGGAACTATTGGCTAACATTGGTCTTCGGATAATCAGCTCATACATGGCCCTAGTCGCAGTTGGCTTCTTTCTTGTTAGAGAACCCTTGATGCAGTTCTTCTCAAACGACCCCATCGTCATTCAGATTGGCATTCAATGCATGGTTTGTGTGTGTCTGTTTCAGCTATTCGACGCTCTAAACATTACATTCGCACATACATTACAGGGAGCCGGAGACACAGCATGGCCATCCATGATAAGCTTTATACTGTCTATCTTCGTATTGCTAGGAGGCGGCATCCTCGTCATCAACTACGGAGCGGTTTTCGCATCATTCGGAATCTGGAGCCTAGCGGCAATTCTGACAGCCCTCCAAGGAGGCGCCTTCTGGCTCCGGTGGAATAGCGGCAAATGGAAATCTATCAAACTTGCACCGACAACGTTACCTCTACCTTCGACTTCTTTAGAAGGGCTAGAGAGTATCAGCGCCCTCTATCAGCAAGAAGCCCAGCTCCGATCAGGCATGTCAATGATCCCCTCGCCACTACTGAAGGACCCATTGAAGAAGGTTTTTCAAACGGTCTCTCTAGAGAACATTCCTCCCATCACCAGCCGCTGATCCGTTCCTACGCAAGACCATCGACTTCCGTAATCGACGATTCTGGCCCATCCATACCAAGAGGGCAACTCCGATGATCCCCAAGGCTGCCGCCGACTGGCCGATATCGACCGGAGAACGTTGCGCCTGGATGACCGCCATCGCAGTGTGCGTCTCGCCCAGTGATCTTGCCAATTCGACAAGTAAAAGCACAGCTGCTCCTACCCAGAGAACGTAGGGAAGCATTCGGAAAACGCCTGGTGAACAATCTAAAATACGCACTCCACTGCTTAAACCATAATTATTAGAATTTCAAATTCCAGTAATGTAATTCTCCAGGACTTTCTCTATATAGCCCGCTCCTCAAGAAGGCCTTGAGGACGAACTACCCGCAGACTGTATACGCCGGACCAAAACCTCTACGGTCGCCGGGTGAAAACCGGTACGGTTTTGGGGCGCTCAAAGACCCAACAGCATAGAACCTTTCCCCACAGAACATGGTGACGGTGGGCTGCGGAGGGTGAGGGGTCAAGTGATCCCGGAGCGACTATTCCCGAGCGC
>CALLLI010000169.1 GCA_938082635.1 uncultured Verrucomicrobiales bacterium | reverse complement strand
GTGATCCCGGAGCGACTATTCCCGAGCGCTCTGACTGCGAGAGAGCGTTCTAAACCAATGAGTTGTCCGAACTCGTCACTAGGCGTGCGCCGTCGCGAGGACAGCAATTGATGCCTCACTCGGAGCGGGCAGGCTCATGTTATTCTGAGGGATGCGTTGGGTGGGTGTACCGGTTTTCACCCGGCGCTTCTACCGTAATGGTTTTCACCCGGCGTTTACAACCATGCGGTGTGCTGTCTTGGCAGCGAGATTGAGCAATGCCTGGATGGCTTGGCCGGTACTAGTACGAGCCTTGGCTTCCAAGAGCTGGCCCAACAAGACCAATACGATGATTACCGCAGCGGCTTCGAAATACAGCCCCACTTCGCCGTCCATCCGAAAGGATTCTAGGAAAATGTGTGGAAACACCGTGGCAATCGCACTGCAGAGGAAGGCCGCACCCACGCCGATGGAGATCAACGTGAACATGTTGAAATGACGCGCGATGATCGATCGCCAGCCTTTGACAAAGAAGATACCACCTGCCCAAACAACGACCACTACTGAAAAGGCGAACTCGAGCCACTTTGAAATATGTTTCGGGATCCACTCAACTAACGGATTTCCGGGAATCATGCTCCACATCGCTAGAAAGAACACGGGCACCGTTAGGACGAGAGCCATCCAGAACTTGCGTGATAGCTCACGAATTTCATGAGCGGCGTGGTCGTCGCTTTCCGCACCATCACCGCTCAATACCGGCACGGTTTCAAGTGCCATGCCGCACTTGGGACAATCGCCCGGCGTGTCCGAAATCACCTCAGGATGCATGGGGCAGGTGAACTGACCCGGCTGTGCTTTCGTTAGCGCTGGATCGATCTCCTCGACATGGTCGCGGTGGCAACAACTGTGGTGGTCGTCGTTCATTGCGGGTGGGCGACTACTTCAATTTCGCCAAAAACTTTTCGGGTTTGGCCTGGAAGTCTTTGATGCAATTCTTGCAGCAGAACTTCACCGTCGTGCCGTTGTGGTCGTATTCGACAGGATCACCCATGCCCCCAAGTTCTTCTCCCGAGACGACGCAGGTGGTTAGGGGATAGGCTTTGGTTTCAGGGGCTCCTGCGGTGGGTATTTCTGGTTCCGTCTTGGAACATGAAGTGATCACAGCAGTGGCAAGGACAACGAGTGTTAGGATGTATTTATTCATGGCATGGTGTTTGTTAGGTTTGAGTTTTTGCTCGGAATTCCTTCGAAAGACAGAAAAGGACAGGAACCACGAACATGGTCAATAGCTCGATGGCCATGCCGCCGAAGATGGGCACGGCCATGGGAGCCATGATATCGGAGCCGCGGCCAGTGGATGTGAGGACTGGCAGCAATGCTAACACAGTCGTCGCGGTCGTCATCAAGCAAGGCCGGACACGCCGTAACCCAGCTTCAAGCGTGGCCTGCCGGATCTCAACGATGCTCGTGGGCTTAAGTTCTTCAAATTTCTGTCGCAGGTAGGTGGAGATAACCACTCCATCATCGGTAGCAATGCCGAAGAGGGCTAGGAATCCGACCCAAACGGCAGTTGAAAGATTGATAGGATGGACACGAAAGAGATCCCGCAAATTGTGGCCGAAAACGCTGAAGTCGAGGAAGCCAGGGTTGCCATAGAGCCATAGGAGGAGGAAGCCACCTGACCAAGCGACCATGACACCGGTGAACACGATGCCTGTCGTGATAGCGGATTTGTTATCCAGATAGAGCAACATGAATATGGAAAGCAGGCAGATCGGAAGCATGACAAGCAAGGTCTTGTTGAACTCCAGAGCGGCCTGGTAATTGCCAGCGAATTCGTAGCGCACACCGTCAGGGCGTTTCAATTCGCCCGTCGCTTCTTTATCAGCGAGATAGGCTTGGAGGTCCTCGACGACATCAACCTCGGCGAAACCTGGATTACTGCCGAACGTGACGTATCCTGTTAGGAACGTGTCCTCGGATTTGATCACTTGTGGACCCCGCACATAACGAATCTCTGCGAGTTGCGTTAGAGGCACCTGCGCCCCTTCTTTGCTCATGACGAGCGTTTCTTCTAACGCTTCAATGGAATCCCGGGTTTCTCGAGCATAACGGACTTGCACACCGTAACGCTCCCGGCCTTCAACCGTTGTGGAAACTACCATGCCGCCAACCGCCATGTGGATGGTGTCGTGAATATCTTTAATGTTTAGGCCGTAGCGTTTCGCAGCTTGCCGATCTGGCACGATTTCCAGGTAAGGTTTCCCCACGATGCGGTCAGCATTCACCGTGGCTCCATTCAATCCGGGAACTGGTGCCTTGCGAAGCAGGCGCTCCACGTCGAGCCCAAATTGCTCGATCGACTCTAACGAAGGCCCTTTGATCTTCATGCCCATCGGCGCACGCATCCCCGTACGGAGCATGACCAAACGAGTTTCGATCGGTTGCAGCTTTGGTGCACTGGTTGCGCCTGGTAGTTTGGCTACTTTCTCGATCTCTAACCAAATATCATCAGGAACCTTGATGTGAGGACGCCATTGCCGGAAAGGCTTTCCGTTAGAGTCGGGAATCAATTCTTCATTCTGATATTGGAAGTCGCCATCCGAGTCCGTTTTGAACCGTAGCACGTTGCCCTTGATATCGGTGATGAATTCGGATTTGTAGTTGACGATCGTTTCAATCATCGAGATTGGCGCGGGATCGAGCGGCGACTCCGCCCGCCCAATCTTTCCAACGACTTGATAGACCTCCGGGACGGAGGCGATGGCAGCGTCTAACTTGCGAAGCGTGTCCATGGCCTCGTCGATCGATGCGTGTGGGCTAACAGTTGGCATGAAGAGGAACGATCCTTCATCCAGGGACGGGCGAAATTCGCGTCCCAAACCAGGAAAGCGATCTGCGGCGTCTTCCCAAAGCCGCGTCTCAGTGATTTCCGGGCCTAACACCTTTGGCACGAAGCCGAAGACCTTGGGGAAGCCTAACCAGATACAAAGCGCGGTGACGAGTAAGGCTACGGGAGCCATAAGGAACGTCCCTTTGTGAGCAAGACACCAACTCAAAATCGGACCATAGCAACGTTCGAAAACGCGGAAAGCTGCCAGTAATCCACCCACACACAACAGGACAAAGAACAAGTTTTGGTAAGTTGATTGATCAAGCCCCAGCGGCATCCATTGCTTGGTCAGAATCCAGGCAACGGTGAGGCTCACCAAGACGTTGAGGAAGAGGAATCCACTACGACGCCAACGTTCTTCAATCTGCGGAGCCAGAAAGGTTACCACGGCAAACAGCGCGAGTATGGCGGCCAACCACCATGAGACGCTGATTGCTATCACGGCCGCAATTAGAGCAAGCACAGCGATCCACGTCCGTCGTTCAGTCATCAGCTTCGGAGCCGTGCCTAGAAGCAGATGCGCCACCGGCGGGATGATTGTCAGCGCCACTATTATAGAGGCAATAAGGGCAAAGGTCTTGGTGTAAGCTAGAGGGCGAAAGAGCCGCCCTGCCTCACCCGTCATCGTGATCACAGGGAGGAAGCTAACCACTGTTGTGGCCACGGACGTTGTCACCGCGCTGGCCACTTCTGTGACAGCTCGATATATGACAGCACTCTTAGATTCGTCTGGAGGCGCTTCGTCGAGGTGCCTAAGAATGTTCTCCGTAAGCACGATCCCCACATCAACGACGGTCCCGATGGCGATGGCGATGCCTGATAAAGCCACGATATTCGCATCGACACCGAACTGTTTCATCGCGATGAAGGTAATCAGGACGGCGAGTGGCAGCATGGTGGAGATGAGAATGCTCGTTCGCAAATGGAGCACCATGATCACCACGACAATGATCGTGATCAGAACTTGCTGAAGTAGAGCCTCGTCGAGGGTATTGAGCGTCTCTCCGATGAGACCCGACCGATCATAGAAGGGAACAATGGTTACTTTCGAAGTCGTAAACCATGCGGGCCAAGAATCCCTTGCAGTGACATTCGCCCATGCTAACCAAGCGTCATGATTCAAGATGGTGGACGGCCCCTCGCCCACGAAGGGCCCGGCGATGCCATGCTCTTGTGCAAAGCCGTAAACAGTCTCGCGTGTCGTTGATGTCCAATCGACGACCCCACGCTTGGGTAAGGCTTCGGTTACTTCGACAATCTTCTTCTTCACTTCTTTGATCGCCGCCAGCGGGTTGGCTCCGAAACGCGAGACCACGACACCGCCCACCGCATCGGCACCATTGAGATCCAAGGCACCACGTCTCATATCTGGGCCTAACTGCACGTTAGCCACATCGCCCACCGTAATGGGTGTGTTCTCCCGAACCACGACGACCGCATCACGCACATCCTCTAGTTTGCGGATATAGCCCGTGACGCGCAGGATGTATTCCACCCCATTCACTGACAGGTTGCGCGCACCAATCTCTTGATTGGACTTCCGAACGGCGTCGGCCACATCCATCAGCGTCACGCTATTTGCCAACAGCTTGTTGGGATCCACTTCCACTTGATATTGACGCACGTAGCCGCCGACTGAGGACACATCCGCCACGCCGCGAGCACCTAGTAAGGCGTAACGCACCTGCCAGTCCTGGATAGAACGCAACTCGTCGAGGTCCCAACCTCCAGCGGGATTGCCATCCGGGTCTTTGCCTGCCAGCACATACCAATACACCTGCCCTAAACCGGTGGCATCCGGCCCTAACGATGGCGTCACTTCTTCTGGCAGTAGATTGGCTGGCAAACTGTTGAGTTTCTCCAAAACGCGACTGCGGGACCAGTAGAACTCGATACCTTCCTCGAAGATGAGGTAGATGTAGGAGTAGCCAAACATCGAATAACTCCGCACCTCATGTACGCCAGGAATGCCTAACAACGATACCGTGAGTGGGTAGCCCACTTGGTCTTCCACATCCTGGGGTGAACGGCCTGGATAGGCCGTGAAGACAATCTGTTGATTGTCGCCAAGGTCAGGGATCGCATCGACAGCGACGGGGTCCCTTTGAAACGAACCAGTATCCCAGTCGAACGGCGCCACGCGTATGCCCCAACCAATGACGAAGGACAGAAGCAGCAGAACGACCAGCTTCTGATGAAGGCAGAAATAGATGAGACGGTTCATAGAATGCTAGTGATTGTGGCCTGCATGGGGGGCCTCTTTCATCTCCACCGGGGTCTTCTTTTCGGGTGGAGAATTCACGTCAATCGACAGGGTGGCTTTCACGCTTCCACATGAGAACATGTCTGCGCCGAAGTAAGGGTTCTCGACCTCAGGTGCTTCTGACAGCCAATCAGCGCCCTTGGATTCAAAGGCCATGGGACAATGTACCACATAGACGCTGCCAACGCGGTCTTCGCCATTCTGAGCAACCAAGGCGGAAAGAAGAACGCTAACCGGCTCAAAAGCTCCCCGGATCGTTGCGATCTCCTTTCCGTTAGCCATCGTCGTCACGGCATCTCTGAACGCTTTAGTGTCAGGAACTACTGGTAGGACCTCAGTTGCACGCAGCAACGCGGATTGGTGAAGGCTGGCCGCCTTGGCATCATCACCTGACAAACTTCGACTCACCTTGAAGTAGGCCTCCAGAATCTTGGGAAGAGCCTTGGTGATAGCCGGGTTCGCAGGCACTGCCGCCTTCTCGGGAGCCTGATAGGGGAGCCCCAAATGCACACCGGCGTCCTCCACAGCACGACTAACAGCATCATATACGGCCACCGGATCGTGACTGGCATGCTTCCCTGCAAGGACAAGGCTATTGATGAGCCTCCTGGAGAACTCGTTCCAAAGTTCGAGATCATCCGGTTGAAAGGACTCTGTGCTTATCGCAGCGAGGGAAGCACTTACTTGCTCCAATGCTTCTGCTGCTACGGCTCCATCGTTCGCTAGTGCGGCCTGCTTCAGGAGACCCAGGCCACGCAGCACAGGCTGCCACTGTCCTGCCAAAGCATCGGGAGCCGAGTTGGCCGGTGCTTCGATCAATCCGGCGTTGGGGTTCATCATCGAGGGCTTGGCCTTGATCTGAAGTTCAGAATCAAGTTTGAAGGCACCTCGACTCACCACGATTTCGCCTTCTGATAGTCCGCTTTCCACCGTGAAGTATTCTCCGACACGAGGACCGATAATCAGTTCACGCCCTTCAAAAGTTGGTTCCGCTTTGTCATCGAGACGCACATAGGCCACGGCGCGCTGACCTGTTCTCAGAACCGCTGAGGTCGGCACTAGCAGAGGATTTTCATGTTTCTTGTCCCCTGAGTGGATGAACCCTAACTCTTCCGCTGGCACAAGATCCATGCCACAGATGCTGCACTGTCCCGGTCCATCTTGAATAACCTCGGGATGCATGGGGCTGATCCACTTTCCGGCTAATCCCGGATCGATCACCGAGCCGTCAGCAGCAACCTTCACTTCCACAGATGCCACGGCAAACATGCCAGGCTTGAGACCCAGGTCATCGTTCTGCACATTAACCCGAACCTTGGCAACGCGTCGCCTGGGGTCGATCTCTTGGTCGATGTAGGCCACCCTTCCCGTAAAAGTTTTCCCTGGGAAGGCCTCCACACTGAACTTAATCTCCTGGGCAAAGTGCAACCATTGGAGATCGGATTCGTAAGCTTCAGCATTGAGCCATAAACTCTTGAGATCGGCGACCACGAACAGTGGCTGGCCTGTCTTCACGTAATCGCCTTCTGCAACGTTTCGGTTCGTCACCACACCATCCATTGGTGCGTAAAGTGTGATGTGATCCCAAGGTTCAGTCAGTTTTCCAATTGCTTCGATCTGCAGCGGCGTAAGCTCTAACAAACGCAGCTTTTCTCTTACTCCTTTAAGAATGCGTCGTTGAGTATCGATAGCCTCTTGTCGGCCCGTTTTCTCAGCTCTTTCAAAATTCTGCACTGCCAAGATGAGTTCCTTCTGAGCGACGACCAACTGAGGGCTGTAGACCTCAGCGATGTGATCGCCCTTGCGTATGAAGGTTCCGGTGTAATCGACATAGAATCTATCGAGACGACCGGCAACCCTTGCGGTGGTCGTTGTTGCTCGGCGTTCGTCGTAGACTAGTTTTCCGAACAGCTGGATTTTCGCTTCCGCAGGTTTCCTAACCACAGGGCTAACTCGAAGATCCATGAGAGCAGCAGCCTCAGGAGTCACCGAGACTTCCCTCATGCCACCACCCTCGCCACCTTCAAGTGGGATAAGATCCATTTCACAAATGGGGCATAGACCAGAATTTGGCTGCCTTATCTGTGGATGCATAGAGCAAGTCCAGAGGGTCGAGCTCTCCTCAGCGGCACCCGTTATGGTCTTTTTGGCAGGAAGCCCCACATACCAACCAAACAGGAAGGCACCGATAGCCGCGAGTGGAATAATAACTCCTCGAAGCTTCTTGAGAATGCTTCCTCCAATGCGAAAAAATGGTGATGAAGAGTCCATGATATGATTGAGTTAGAATTTATTAAAGATCTCCGGAAGCGCTTCGCAGATCGGCAGCCGCTTTGCCTAGAGAGGTGTGGTTGTGAGCCTGCTGGAGCTGAAAGCCTAACCACTTCCTCCAAGTGTCGAGCACATCGACAAATGTCAGTTTCTCTGCGGCGTAGCTTTGCAAGGATACGTCAAAAGCTTGTTTTGATTCCGGAATGATCTGCTCTTCGAATAAGCTAATCAGATCACGGGACGACTGTGCTCTAAGCCAGGCATCTTCTACTCGGAATCGAAGGTTAGCGCGGACGGCGGCAAGACGTGATTCTGCTTCTTCAATCCCTTCCGCCGCCTCTCGAATCTTCGCCCTTCTGGGTTTCTGCCAGAGAGGAATGTTAACGCCAATGCTTGCGAAGATTTGATCACGACCATTGACTGACGGTGCTAGCCCCGAATCAGAAACCAATCCATGTTGTAGCCCAAACATGAAATCTGGGTAGCGCTCAAGCTCCGCTGCCCTCAAACGATGACGAAACGCTTCGATCTGAGTGCGACTCGCGTCGACCTCGGGATGCGTTGCCTCGGTCGTGGCTAGCAAGGTTCGCAATTCTCCTGAACCGGGTACCGTTAGATTGCTCGGTCGCGACAAGGCCGCTCCAGCTGGTCGATTGAGCAAAGCGTTGAGCATCGCCTTAGCGCTCCCTTCACGTTGCTTCGCCCCAATCAAGGTTTTCTCGATATCACCTAACTCAGTTGCCAAACGAAGCTGATCGCCCTGAGTGGCTTGGTTCGCGGCGACGCGGGCATCAATCGTGCCTCTTACAAGCTCAAGCACCTCGCGACTCACCGAAGTGATGTCGGTCGTGCGACTGGCCAGAAAGTAGCTCCAATAGAATTGGCGAATCTGTTGCGCTACCTGGAGCTTCACCGCCTCCAGATTGGCGTCTGCTGTCGCGGCTTCGCGTTCAGCAATCTTTCCTCGTTCGCTGAGTTTACCGGGGAACGGAACACCCTGCTCGATCCCCGCCATTAAGTCGACGCGCCCCGCAGCCGTTTCCGCCATACTCCCACCTGAGATCTTCGCCTTCGGATCAGGCAACGCAGTGACTTGATCAATCTTTGCACGCAATCTCCGAACCTTGGCCTCGGCAGCTCTGATCCCCGGATGGTGTTGCAGTCCTATCTGAACCAATTCTTCAGATCCGGAAGCACGTATTGGGTAAGCATGAGGCTTGATCGAGGAATTGGCCCTAGCTGTGCTCGCCACTCCACCTCCATCTCCACGCCTCGTTGTCGATTGACAGGATAGAAGGAGAACGCTGGCAAGTAGGATCACCACGCTTCGGTCAATTCTTGTTGTTCCTAGTAAGCTCATTTTTAGGGCTCTCCGTCAGATTGGCTGGATGAAAATCATGTGAATCGATGATCTAAGAACGCAATCAAAATCACGCTATCCCTCGGTAGCGAGTCGTATAAGCAGACAGGGAAGAGTCCAATTTTGGCGGAATTTATGCTGCTGTACCTTAATGCAAGTTTGCGCAGTTAATCGGTTGGCCTTGAGATCCGTGGCTGAATCGAAAGAGCCTACCCCTGTAAACTGAAATCAACTTCGAGGACACCAAGCCTTCCGAAGTCGGTTGAAACCATCCAGCAAACTTGACGGAGAGCCATCTTTAGTTCTTCACCGCCAACACGCGAAGCCATCGCCCGCCACCATCTTCAAGATATCCGGGGCGCTCCGATTGATGCTCAATTGTGAACCCGGCTTCTCGGAGGAGATGTGGGTAATTGTGAGAGAAAGACATTTCGCGCCCATAAATGAGGGAATCCGTTTCGGTATCGAGAACGTGATCAGAACCGATGGTTTCGATAACGACGATCGCTGCGGGAGCCCGCTCAGTTGCGATGTGGCCAAACAACATCTGAAGCTCTTCTTGGAGAAAGTATTCGATTACACCTCCATTGGTTAGGAAAATGCTTTTGCTTTTGGCGTTCTTAGGAACCCAATCGACGGCATCGGCCACCTGAAATGAGATCTTGGGTTCATGGAAACACTTTTGATTCTCTTTAATCTGTGCCTCCCCCAAATCGATCCCGGTAAAGTGTTTGATACTAGTCAGGCGTTTACAAAGATACTCGATCACCTGTCCACCACCGCAGCCGATCTCGTAGAGTTGATCGAAATCCTGAGATTGGAGATGCTCTTCAAGCGCATCGATCACCTCAACATCGTGATTGAGAAACATCCGTTGGAATCGATCCTGCGCGAATTCGTGAAAGTTCTTGGCCTCGTGCCCCCAGTAGCTCGAAAGAAATGTGCGTAGTAATCTGTGGTCTTTCTTGCGAAAGGCTTTTGCGTACAAGCCGTTGCGGACAAACCTATCTATCACCCCTCTTCTCTGTGGACTAAAAGGATCAACGGCTAGAGTTCGCGCTCTTTTCCTGAAAAATGGTAGCATGACGCTCCCAGCCCACAATTTGATCTGTTTTGACTTTGAAAAATCGGATATCGTTCTTTGAACGGCGTTCTCTTTTGTGTATGAAGGTACCATGTTAGTAGATTGCGCGAACTTGCGCAGATGAAATTTCTTGTTTCGTTAGTCCTCAGCCAACGAAACTTGATAGCGGATCCAAGTCAAAAGACTTCACCGTTTATATGTTGGCTTTAACAAGATATGAAATGCCTAAAGGGCCTGAGTGCGTCGAACGCTAGCGTCGACACTACCAATCAATCAAAGCCGGTAGGCACAGTACGCTTGATAGCGCGGAGGGTCGAAGCGTATCGTCTCAAATGGAGACTGTGCCACCCATGCTTGATCCCAACTTGGGAGCGAATAAGCAAAATTGCCACAGGGGCAAGGTTCTGCTATCGTCCAGACGAGGTCTGGGAGGGCAATTTTAGACTCCAGATAGCTCTTCGCACCCCAAACGCTGCAATTGCATCCAGGGTCACAGGGCTCAGGGGAAGGCACCTCCGGTGTTTCCTGAACGCTCCTGTTCTTCTGAGAGCAGCAGCTTTCCGGCGCTTCGTCTGACGCTTCAGAGGCACAGCAACAAAAAGGGTTCACAATGAGAACCGCTAAAACAATTGCTGTAAGCTTCTGTATCATTACAGTTAGATAGTTGAGACTACATGATTGCAGACGTTGCCGCAACGCAATTTTTTCGCCCTATTCAGAGGGCTACGATGGTAACACCACCGTAGCTCACATTCCCAAATACATCTACGGTTTCTTCTGGTCGGCTTTCTCTTCCATGCCCTTCGTCTTCTTCCCAGGCTGCGCAGAACAGCAATAGGCCGACTCGTCACCACAGTTAGAACAAGTGTGCACCTAAGTGCGCTTCTTAGTTCCTTTGCGCGCCAAAAGGTTCTTTGAGGTGGCTGAGGTGGCTGAGGTGGCTGAGGTGGCTGAGGTGGCTGAGGTGGCTGAGCTAGCGGAGCCAATCGAAGCCGAGACTTAAGTGGGATCTCAGGCAGGGTTGTTTGTTAGTTCGAGGTATGCGATTCGTCAATGATTGATGTTTCCTCTTGGAAACAATTACGCCGCAATATCTCTCTGCTCTTTCTCTTCTCGCTCCGGTTCAGGGAGAAGTCCTCGGTAGGCTTGCCAGGGCGTTTGCCCTCCGTTCGCAGTGTGTGGTCTCCACCTGTTGTAGCGCTCCATCCACTCGCTCAACAATGCCTCCAATTCGGGTATCGTGTTGTATTCGTGCAACAACACCCACTCGTGCTTCACGCTCCGCCACAGACGCTCAATCAGCACGTTGTCCATCCAACGTCCTCGGCCGTCCATGCTTACTTGCACTCCGAGTGCTTTCCACTGCGCTGAGCCATTCGACTCCCGTAAATTGGCGGTCTTGATCCGTGTTGATAATCAACAGGGACGTCCCGGCAACGCCCACTGCCTCGCAGAGGACGGCTAAGCAGAAGTCTACGTCCATCGTGCTGGACACACGCCAGGCTAGCACTGCTCGCGTCTTCCAATCGATCATCGCCGCCAGATACACGTGTCCTTTGCTCCAGGGGATGTAAGTAATGTCGATCGCCCAGACTTCATCGGCTTCCGTGATCGCTCGACTCCGCAGTA
>CALLLI010000168.1 GCA_938082635.1 uncultured Verrucomicrobiales bacterium | reverse complement strand
TCGGCCGATCAACCCTTCATTGGTAACAGCGTCCAAAAGCCGGTCCCGAAGAACTTCGGCGATGCCCCGGCCGGAAATAGTGACCTCCGTCGCCAAGCGGGAAACTGATCTCGCCGCGCTCAAGTCCGACAGACTGCTAGGAACCTACCTCATGAGTCCAAGAATCTATTTGGCTAGCAGCCCTAACAAGTAATCGGAGTTCGGCGCAGTCGGCCCTCGACGGGCTCAAGCTGAATTAGATCCAAGTGATCGGCACGCACAACTCCTACCACTTGGAGCCAAGCAAGCCCTTGATGGCCTTGATCAAAGCAGTGAACGCAGACGTTGCCGCGTCGATCGCCTATTCTCATAAACCCTTGGCCGAGGAGCTTGGTCGTTTGGGTATCCGTCAGTTAGAATGGGACCTCTATGCGGATCCCAAAGGCGGCCTCTTTGCCGATCCAGCCGCCCGAAAGCTGGTCGCTGCGCAAGGTGGTGATCCCGGCCCGTCTCATGCTGACATTCTTTCGCCAGATGATGTTCGCGGAGATGCTGAAACGTTAAGAGAAGCAAGTCTAAGCAAGGGTTGGCCATTACTGGATGTAGTAAGAGCCAAAGTCTTCTTTGCTCTCGATAACGGTGGCGAGGTGCGTGATCGCTACCTCGCCGGACATCCACCGCTGCGCGGCCGCCTTCTCTTCGCCACTGTGGATGAGGATAATTCTGCGGCCGCCTGGTTCAGGATCAACGATCCGATGGGAGACTTCGACCGGATCCAGCGTCTTGTGAAAGCCGGGTTTCTCGTGCGCACTCGGGCCGATGCCGGCACCACGCAATCGAGAAAGAACGACCCCACCCAGAGAGACAAGGCCTTGGCGTCTGGCGCGCAATTCGTCAGCACCGATTACCCAGAACCCGATCCTATCAGCCTGTCGGACTTAGGGTGACATCTACGGAGCGAGTCGCTAGAGAGCCAGACTTTAGGAGCAATTTGATCGTGCGTTTTTGATTCTTGGTGTTCTTGATTGTTGCGCGCGCGGCGTCAAACAGTGGCGTTTCACCGTTGGCGTCTTCGATCTCCACTGAAGCTCCGCTGTCTAACAAGATCCTAGATATCTCGACAAAGCCTGCGTTGGCGTCGCGATGCAAGGCGGTCTTACCCTGGGCATCTTGATGATTCACGTCAGCGCAAAGGTTTAATAGACGCCGCACTTCTGGGGGATCTCCACTGCGATCGCCGCGACAGAGATAAACCAGATCATCGCCATGAGGAGCCTTTGGTGACTTCGCGTCATAGGAAGAAACGATCTCAAAGAGCCCGCCCTCATCAGGGGCGTGACTTGGATCGGTGCCGTTCTCTAGAAGCAGCCTATTCCGCTCAGGGTGACGTTGTGCTGCAATGAACAGCGCTTTCTCATTGCCTTGAATTATTGCACCCTTGCTGATCAGAAACTTGACCGTTTCAAGATCGTCACCACGGAAGGCATAACAAAGTGGCGTTGCCCAAGGTGCTGGGGCAAGATGATAGTCCAGCCCGTCTTTGTGTTTATCACCCATCTCGTGCTGAGGATGGCCCAAATTTAATCGATTCAGACTTCTGCTCAGGTGCTTTTGAACGGCTTCACAATCGCCAAGGAACGCGGATGTATGAATATGAGTGATGGCACCTTTCTCAAGCAGGTAATCGGCCACATCCTCATGCTTCTTAAAACGCGCAATGGTGTAGCCACTGACTTCCTCGAAGTGAGGTGTGTAATGTGACCCGCATGCAACGATGTCTGCCTTGCGCTTTACCAAATACTTGACCATCGCAAGTTTGCCCCGATGCGAGGCTTCCCACAATAGGGTGCGTCCGTGAGGACCGCGACGGTGAATCCATTTCGGTCTCGCCTTGAGGATCGCGCGAACCGCATCGAGCTCACCTAGCGCAGCGGCAGCCACGCCAATCTTCAGGAAGTCGCTCGCTGTTAGGGTTTGGCCGCAGAATCATTGACATTCTGACCTCCAACTGGGAGAAAGGACAGATTCTTTACCAAAGTTTGTAACTCGAGTCCCACGGCGTCTCAGGAAACCTGTATGATAGCATCTACCCTTGAGAATTGCCCTGATTGTGGTCGGCCAATCCCGGAGAGCGCCTTGCAGGCTATGATGGTTGAAGCGGTCGCGTCGGCAGGTTACGAAGACAGGGCGAGTATCCTGACTGGAACTTTGGCCTGAGGATACCAACTTTCTAGTCATGATCCGACGCACACAACATCGTGGTTCGGCGCTGACGATTCAAACGCTCAACCTCGCCCGCGATAATTGATCGACCAATCGCTCTACCACGAACGTCATAAAGGCGCTCTTGTGGGTACCACGCTTACGGAGTCAGAGTTGGGCATCGCTGAGCAGCCTTATCGTAGCGAAACCTTCGTCAAATGAGCAACGGCGGAAACTTTGACGTCACTCGGTGGTCCTTGGTTAGGCAGGCTCAGGGAGATTCAGAGACGAGTCGAGAGGCTTTAGGAGATCTCTGTAAGGCTTATTGGGAACCAGTGTTTCGATTTCTCCGATGCGAAGGCGACGCACGCGAACTGACATAAGCCTTCTTTGCCAAGCTATTGGAAGGGAATGCAATCGCTGGAGCGAATACTAGTGGTGGATTGTGTTTTTGTGTTAGTGTTTGCGGTGGAGCGAACAGGATCGTTGTCGGGATGCGAAGAAGGCGGGAACCGAAGCGCCCGCCTTCATGATTCGCTCTAATCCCTAGCAGACTAATTCTGCCTAGCCCGGTAGAAACCAGCTGGAGCCGCAATACGGTCGGCGTCGGTTTCTTCGATAGCGCCCGTGATGCCTGTGGCGATGATGTCCCAGTCGATGAGGTCGATGGAGTATTCGATGTCAGCAGTCACACCGTCTGGAACGGTGATCCCGAAGGCACCACTGGCCTGGATTTCCACATTGGTTAGGGTAGGCAAAGGGCCGTGTTCAATAGGACCTCCGCTGGTGAGCGCTTGGCCGTTGAGCCCACGGTTATAGACATCTGCCACCTCGTCTGCAGACAGCGCACGGTCAAACACCGCCACTTCGTCAAACTTGCCGCTGAAGATTTCGGCGTCATTCTGCCCGCCCAAATAGAGCGGCTGAGCATTCGCTGGCGCAGCCGTGATCTCGCTGGTGGCGATCTCTGTCCCGTCACGGAAATAGGTGAGTGTCGTGCCCGTCTTCACGACCAAGTTGTGGGCCCATTCGCCAACCACGAACATGGAATTGTCTCCAGGAACATTCTGCCCACCGGCATCGACGTGCCATTCAAAGACGCGAGGCGTGAACTTGACGAATTCGCGAGGATCGAAATCGACGCCGTCTGGTCCCCAGCGATTTCCCAAGACAATGTTATTGTTATCAGTCTCATCAGCGTTCACCCAGAACGACCAGGTGAAGTCGGTGTCCAGCCCGATGACTGGCAATGTCCCCAACTCAATGAAGGAACTATTGCCGGACTGGTAGGCGCTGCGTCCACCATCATCGACCCAAACGCCGTCAGGATTGATGACATTGCCCTCAGTACCTTGCCCACTGGCATCGGCCGCTGAGCCATCGAGAGGCCAGTAGCCGATCAAACCTGCGATATCTGGGAGCGCTGGAGGAGCTGGTGGGTCGATGATGCCGGCGGCCCAAAGGATGGAGTTCAAGAACAAGTCCTTTCCTGCATCGGTGAGACTATCGAAGGTGGCATCCGTCATGGGGAAGGAGACCCGTCTTGCAGGAGAGACCCCTCCCACAACGCCAGAACTTTCACCCACCGCACCTCCAGCGTCCGTGACGAAGAGCATGGCCAATCCATCGATAACGCCACCGACTCCTGTCCCGACTGCAACTGTGCCTGCGGAAAGCTCACTGGACCCCAACGTTTCGGCACCTGCCGCCGAGAGGTAATCGATCGTCATGCCTGCCAACGAGCCTGCGATCGGATGATCGCCAAGCACCATTTGGGTGGTGTCGGTTGACTTGGTCATCGCGATCAAGCTTTGACCAAACTCACCATCGCCACTGTCCATCACGGCCTCTTCCCAGTTGAGGATCGGTACGGCGGAGTTGTGGAACTTGCCTCTGACAGAGCCCGAACCGAAGGTGGAAGACATGACGATGACATCGGCTGTCTCGGAGCCATCCGTTGCGTTCGAATTCATGTAGCGCACAGTAGTGAATTCCGCTTCGAGAAGCGCCATGACAATGGCATCTGCTCCCGCATCAGCAGCGTCATTGGCACC
Organism: uncultured Verrucomicrobiales bacterium; assembly: GCA_938082635.1. Taxonomy (GTDB): domain Bacteria; phylum Verrucomicrobiota; class Verrucomicrobiia; order Verrucomicrobiales; family DEV007; genus JAACDM01. The sequence goes on along the minus strand of CALLLI010000168.1, from coordinate 27,348 downwards.
TAACAGAAGGATGTCGAGTGGATCGCGTACAGGTGGGGGTTCGAACGCTGCAGCCGAGGCTTCGTAATCGGCCAGGACGTCTTCGTCAGACAAGGCACTATCGAAGATACGAACATTGGCAATGGTGAGAGAGCCCTTTAGAGGTTCGGTCACGGCGACACCGTTATCTTCTCGCTGAGCTCCAACAAGAATGCCCAAACCAGGATGTGTATTGAGATCTGCGTCTTCCGAGTTGGAGAGCACACCATTGGTGAACACCTTGGTGAAGCTGCCCGTTTGCGTGTAGGAAATGTGCGTCCACGCGCCCGCCTGCGCGTCACCTGGCACGCCAGGATCTTCATTTTCATCCATGGAATCGGGATTCCAACCAATGTCAGGGCCACCGCCACCCCAGTGCCCAACGGCTCCGAAGTTGTTGTGGAAACCGTGGTTGAACGACATGTTCGTGCCGTCTGGCCCGCCGCGTTTGCCCCAGGAAATGACCGTTTCTTCGGAAGCTAGCTCAGGATTGTAGACCCAAGCGATGATGGAGCGTGGGCTATTACCCTCAATAGCTGGCGTGGACGCGGGTCCTTCGAGGTAGTCTCCTGTGCCATCCAAGGTCACCCCGGCGACCCCATCGATCACTTCGACCATGGGGTCGCCGAACGCTTGGAAACTGCCTCCAAGACCGCCTACATTGGCCCAGCTGGCGATGGCGCCTTCCGGCAATCCGCTAGCGTCGAGATCGACAACCACAGGCCCATCGTTGCCACCCTCTCCGGGCGTAACCCCACTAAGCGCTTCGCCGGGACTGTCCTTCAACGTCTGGACCTCCTCTGCGGTGAGGATGCGATTGTAATACTGAAAGTCATCGATCAGTCCGCTGAAGCCTAGCGCTTGCGCAAATGAGCCTAACCAGAAGGGATCGTCCTCGAAGTCATCAAGAACGGTCGGGTCATCAAGCGAGCCTGCTTCCACGCCGTCGATGAAGATGGCCGCACGACGAGCGCCTTCGGTATTGTCATAAGTGGCTACCAAATGATGGGTCGTATCTGCTTTGATCAGATCACCTTCGGTCGCAAAGATTGGGCCGTCATTGACGAAGAACGAAGCGTTTGCTCCCGATTGGAGAACCGCGAAGATCGGTGCACCACCAGCTCCGCGGGAAACGAGTGTTCCCTGGCCAGCGGCATCGGGTGCCTGGAACCACAGAGAAACCGAGAAGCTGTCTAACAATCCGAAAGGTTTGCCCTCAAGTCTAGCGGAACCGCCACCGGAGACGTCGATCGCCTTGCCGCTCGCCAGTGGATCTTGATTCAGCGTGGCAGTGCCGCCACCAGGTTCCAACGTGCCGCTTCGGCCATTGCCAGAGCTATCGGCGAGTGTGGTGCCATCGGGTTCGTCGAGTTTGAGGTGGGTCAAGGGACCTGCCGGATCCACGACGGCTAGAGTGATCGCCACCTGCCGTGATTGGTCTTCCGGTTCCGCATCATCGTTGGTGACTTCTAGCACAGCCTCGTAGGGGCCGGTGATGCCTTGGCTATCAAAGCTCAACACAATGTCGCCGCCAGCTTTCGCGTCCAAGCTGTTCGGGAAACTCACAACTGTGAAACGGTCTTCGTTCGTGCCACTCACCGTGACATCCGTGATCGTGAGTGGGTTGGTAATACCAGTATTGCGCACGGGAATGGTCAATTCCTGCACTGTAGGCGGAATGTCTAGCTGGCCGAAGTTCACCTGGCTCCGAAGGGAAATGTTTGGGCCGGGCTTGTTGTTCAGTGGATTGTCAGTGACGTACTCCAACGCCGCCCAGGTGCCTGCGTGGAACAACGCTGCAGGCGGATCCTCATCTGCCTCGCAGGTCACGGTCGATTGCTGCCCCCACGTGACCCAACTCTTGTTGGCGCCACCGGGCCCATCGTCAGTATCGAAGTCATTCCAAAACTGCGTGTACTTCATTATATTGTCAGAGGTGAACTCCGGGATGAAGCCGAATGGAACACGTTGCTCGATGACATAGCCGTCGTCCGTCTTTAGTGCCGCAATGTTAGGGCCGTCGAGAGCATCGAGCGCGTCCCGAAACAACCCACCAGGGCCATTCTTCGTGCCACCGTCTGAGTTGACCAATAGCGGATTTCCACCGCGCTCAAGTCCCTGCCGAACCCCTAACTGATCGGCATCCGCATCCTCTGGAAGGAAATTGTCGTTGAGAGCAACCGTGATCTGCATGTCATCACGATTGGGATCCTCATCTTCAAACGTGGCACCCATGGCCACGCAATCATCGCTGTCTCCGGCTGCATCAAAGAAGAGCTCAAAGCCATCATTGAGAAATCCCTGGGAACCCTCCTCGGACATGTCTCGATCACCTCGGACCGATTCGTCGGTGACCACGCTGAGAATGTAGAAGAACTCCGAATCGTAAGCGAAGTAGGTCGACGCCCCAAAGTCTCCTTCACCACCGTCACTCAAATGGGCGGCTTCGGTGCCATTGAAGAAGCCGACCTGGTCAATGTTAAAGACCAAATGGTCTCCTTGGACATCCACCGTCTCAGCCTCAAGAGCTTCCGGGGTGGGCGGTAGTTCGAGAGTGGTCTCAAAGTTCTCTATGGGCCAGTCTGACAGGTCGCCGTCAATCGTCACGGAATCGAGTTCACGGACAAGGAGGGTGCCTTGCGGACCCGCTTGAGCGACTGACATGGCGAGACCAAAGGCTAGCAGTCCGGAGATGGCAGGGTGTGTTAGTTTCATAGTATTGGAGGGTTTTAGGGGCGGGCAGATGGTTGACTGAACTGATGAGCGTAGGGATCAGCAGTCGTTCTAGCCATAGGGAGGGGGCACCAACACGTAGTCTAATTCCACATCGTGGCGGGTGGAGAGCCTTGACATTCTGTCGCTATTTCCTCACTATTCGCCTCTATGAAGTTGGCTGCTGCGTCAGACTTTCGAGTTGTCCATAACGACTGGGGGGAGGAGACGCGTACGTTGATCGTGCGAGCCAATGATAGTGACCAGCGCGATTGGGTCGCGGAATCGCCCCTGGTTGGCCAGCTGGCCTCCAGGAAGATTGCCAACGTAGGCATCACTTGGGCGAAACCGTCCTTTAAAATGCGGCGGCAGAACCCAGGCGGCCCCTTCTTCTTGGCCTGCTTTGACGGCAGTGGAGAAGTGATCAACGGAGGATCTCCGACCACGGTTGCTGAAGGCTCTGCATGCCTGTTGCCTCGGCGGGCGGCGAATCATTTGCAGATGGGCGAGAGTTTGCAATGGACGTATGTGTTCGTGCGTTATCGAGAGCCCTGGGAAGGCATGTCTACCTTGAATTCGGAAGCCCCCAAGATCGCCGATTATGATGCGCTTCCGCTTGTTGAAGCGATTCGAGGACTGCATGCAGAGGCGAACGGAGCCGTCTCCGCATCCGCGCTCCAGCTATGGGTGGAACTGATTCATGGCTATGTGCTGCAGTTTGTGCGACCGCCCCAAGTAGATCCTCGGATCGAGCGCGCATGGGACGTTGTGCTGTCTCTGTTAGGGCGTCCGTGGACGTTGAAACAGATTGCCGCTGAAGCGTCGATGAGCACCGAACACTTTAGGCGATTGTGTTTGGAGACGATCGGCTCTAGCCCGATGAAGCATCTCGGTCATCTGCGCATGCGACGGGCTTCTGGGCTGCTTGCGACCACAGATCTTACGATTGATGCCATTTCCTCTGAACTCGGCTATGAATTTGCTTCGACGTTTTCCAACTCCTTTCAAAAGTGGAGCGGGCGGCGGCCATCCGAATTTCGTCAGTCGCCACGGCGTTGATCTGATTCGAGTGACATTATGGAGTTGATCTGATCGGCAGTAATTCTGTATCTGTCATCAATCTCAATCCGGTAGGGCCGGTATTCATTGAGAACTTCACGTCATGAATAAGATCACCTCTGTTACCGTACGCCATGTGAACCGTTCAATCTGGGGGCACCTTGCAGAAAGGGAAAAGACGCTTCCGTTAGTGACGCCACTGGACATCTACCCTCAGTTTCAAGAGACGCGCGGGTCATGGTTTTGGGAATCGGGCATGGCCGTGGTGGAGATCGAGACGGCGGACGGGATCATCGGTCATGGTTGGTGTGAGGATGGGTGTGATGCGACTGCTAGAATCATCGACAATCATCTGTCGCGTTTGTTGGTCGGTCAGGAGGCGGCGGAAATTGAAGGGCTGTGGGATCGGCTGTTTCGAGCGTCGCTGCCATACGGACGCAAAGGTGCCGCCCTGCACGCTATCAGTGCCATCGATATCGCGTTGTGGGACATTGCGGGGAAATCCGCTGGCAAGCCGGTCTACGAACTGTTCGGCGGTCCCGTGCGTGAGACCATCCCGGTCTACGCCTCTGCTTTGCATCCCGTTGGGCATGAAAAGGTTGCGGATGAAGCTAAGGCCTATGTTGCTGCAGGTTATCAGGCCATGAAGATGCGCTTCCCCTTTGGTCCAGGCGATGGCATTGACGGCATGCGAGAGAATGAGCGTCACGTGGCAAATGTTCGTGACGCCGTGGGCGATGACATTGAGATCATGGCCGATGCATACATGGGTTGGGATTTCGCCTATGCCAAGAAGATGGTGCGCCTGCTAGAACCCTACCGACTGGCTTGGCTTGAGGAAGCCTTTCTCCCCGATGATCTGAACAGCTATGCCAAACTGCGACAGGAGACCAACATCCCAATCTCTGGAGGAGAGCATGAGTACACGCGATTCGGATTTCAGCAGATCATCGAGAAAGGCGCGATGGACATTCTTCAACCCGATCTCCGGCGATGTGGTGGTTTTACCGAAGCGCGAAAGATAGCAGCACTGGCAGCGGCGGCGGGCCTTAACGTCATTCCGCATGCTTATGGCCCTGTGCACCTGCACTTTGCGCAGGGGCATACGAATGTGCCGATGATCGAGCACTTCCCGGTGCCTTGCTGGGACACGCTCCCAGATGTGGACCGTGAACCGATCTTCCATGGAGAGCCGCAGCCGAGTGGTGGGTATGTGACGATGTCCAGGGAGCCGGGCTTGGGAGTCACCGTGAATGACAAGATATTCAACTAACGGATTCCGCAATGACTCTTCTCGACTGGCTCATCGTCGTCGTTCTCAATGGCTCTGTCATTGTCTACGCCTTGTTCCGTAGTCGCGATACGCATTCCAGTAGCGATTGGTTCTTGGCTGGCCGCAGCTTGCCCTTCTGGATTGTTGGCTTGTCTCTCTATGCGACGCTGATTGATTCCGCGGATTTGGTGGCCGACACCGGTGGCGCTTATAGTCTAGGTGTTCGTCTGTTTGTCCCCAACCTTGTCGGTGTGATTGGTGGCTGGCTTCTGCTCGCGCATGTCATCGCGATTCCAATGTATAGGCATGGCATGTACACCAATGCTGAGTATCTCGAAGCACGCTTTGGCGTTGGTGCTCGGGTCATTAGTGTGTTGGTGCAAGTGCTGTATCGAACGGTGATGATTGGAATGATCAGCACGGCGATTTTCCTAACGCTGACCGTGGTGTGCGGTTGGGGAGAGGTGCAAGCCTGGCTCTGTGTGATGGCCGTGGCACTGATTGCGACGATATACACCATGGCGGGTGGCTTGCGATCGGTCGCCATTACTGATGCGCTTCAGGCCTTGGTGATTCTCGTCGCTGCCATCGTCATCTTCGGCACGGTCTCGAAAGCGGTCGGCGGCTGGAGCGGACTAGAAGCGAAGATTGCGGAAACAGATCCGTCACTTGCTAAGCAGATCATGCATATTGGGAGTGATCGGACCGAATATGTGGATGCTAGTGAATTCTCTGAGGTCACACTGCAGCGCCATCTCAAGATCGGTGGCATCTATGATCGTGATCAACGAGAGATCACACGAACGACGCCTGCTTGGTTGATTGTCTTGAGCTTGGCCATCGTCGGCTTTGCCTATTCAATCGTCAACCACACGCAATCAATGCGTTTGCTAGGCTCCAAGAGCGAATGGCACATGAAGATGGCGATTGTTCCAGCCGGACTGCTCTTGATCTTGGCAACCTTTCTGTCCCTGGGCCTGGGTGTGATGGGAAGAGGCTTATTTCCGGATCCGTCAGCATTGCCTGATGGCCATGCTGATAACATCTTCCCTTATGTTCTGCAGCAGTATGGAGGACCAGGTCTGACCGGCTTGGTCGTCGCTGGCATCTTTGCTGCTGCATTCTCAACGTTTGACTCGATTGGTTCGTCGTTGTCGGCGCTGATCACGCGTGACCTCTATGGACGGCTCCTGGTGAAGGACCGCGATGATCGTCATTATTTGCTCGTGGGGCGCTGGCTCACTCCCGTGATCATCTTCGGATCGTTCATCTACGTCCCGGCACTGTTAGCTCAGGGAATGATCTTTACCTATCTTTCAGTCGTCGGTGCCTTTGTCGTTCCTTTGCTAGTGGTCTACGTCCTGGGAGCATTCACCCGGGTCCACCGTTCTTCGGCCTTGCCAGCCCTGATTGTCGGCGTGCTCTTTGGCGTCGTTGCTTTGGTCGCTCCTGGCTTAGCTGTGAATTTTAACATCTGGCTGCTGCCTTCGACCTTGATGAATAATTATGCTGCCGCTCCGCTCGGCTGTCTGGTGACTGTGTTCACGATGCTTGTTGTCTCGCTGATTCGAGGTTGGACACCCAAGGAGGACTTGCTCGTCCAAGCTGACCAGACGGAGGGCTGGCTGGGGCGAAGTCAGAAGGAAATTGTCAGTCAAATTGCGGATGTCGGCAATGCGGAACAACGTTCGGGAACCAAGTTGCCGCTCATTCTTGGACTGGCGGTGTGGGGAGTCGCCTTGGTGCTGATCTTTGTGGTGTTCTGGTGATCAGGTTTCTTGGGACTCGAGCTTATACTTCGAGTTACAACAAATTTCCACCTCTGGATAACAGAATTACATGTAATTTGGTGGTGGTGACTTTCAGTCGTCACAGAATAGAACGCCTTACAATCCGCGGTGACTAAAAGTCCCTGCCACTGAATCTCTGTGGATAGAAATTTGTGGCGGGGCAGAGGATACCATCGCGCAATCTGCGCTGACCTATTCTCTATGATTCTACTAATGCGGTTAAACCCGTCGAAGAACCGGGCTCTTGAGGCAACTGATAGGCTCCATCTCGCACATCGGCAGGTGATGTAAAGTGCTCGCGAAGGTGCGGGATGTATTCGAGGAACTGCTTCTCATGTCCCAGGGCAATGTGGTTGAAGAAGACAAGGTGATGATGGATCTGCCCCATATCGCCAACGTGCGGGACAACTTTGACAGGGTATTTCGTGGCCAAAATCGTCACTGCTAGGTACTCACTGATGCCCGCCAGTCGGGTGCAATCCGCCTGGACGACACCGACAGCGCCCGCCTCCAAGAAATTCTTCCAGAGTACGCGGTTAGATACGGTTTCTCCAATCGCCACGGGAACGGGCGCGATGGCTCTCGCAATCGTTTGGTGTCCTAACACATCATCGGGTTGGGTAGGCTCCTCCACCCACCCTGGATTGATCTCTGCGAGTTGCGCACAGACATCGAGAGCCACGGGTACGGACCACGCCTGGTTAGCGTCGGTCATGATGTTCACGCTTGGTCCCACGGCTTCACGCACCAGCCGTGCCCGTCTCACGTCATCGGCGGGATTGGGCGATCCAACTTTCAACTTCATGGCCGTGAATCCTGCTTCAACCGCACGCTTCGCGTTGTCGATCAGCCTGGCATCGCTGTAGGCAAACCAACCGACCGAGGTGTCGTAGCCAGGATAACCTTGCTTCAAGATTCCCTCTCTATCCGCTCTTGTCGATAGCTTCTCCGCTAGGATATCGATGGCTTCATCAGCCGTCAGCACATCTTCTAAGTAACTCAAGTCTATCAAGCGAACCAATTCGTTCGGCGTTAAGTCCAATAAAAGCTTCCACAGCGGCACTTGGCGCGATTTCGCCCAGAGATCAAAGCAGGCATTGGTAATCGAAGCCAGAGCGAGATGAATGACGCCTTTGTGAGGCCCCAGCCAACGTAGCTGATGATGCTCCGCGATCGATTTCTGCACCTTGCCGAAGTCCGCCATCAATTCCTCAATCTCCCGTCCTGCCAACGGCTCAGAGAGCAACTCAATTGCCTGTGCCACCAAGTTTGTCCCGCCCCCCAAGGTGTAGGCGATACCCGTTCCCTGTATCTTGCCCCCAGTGAGCATCTGTGTGGCAGCATAACCATACTGGGGATTCGTGTGCACGGCGTCACTCCCCGCACCATCGTGGAGGTCAAATCTCAGATCATACGCTCGAATTTCACGGATTACGATTTCCATGCGGCGACGCTGACAGATTCCTCGATAGAGGGAAAACCTAAATATGTCGTTCCGGTTGTGAAGGATTTCTCGTCATGTGTCATCGGAACGATTCCAAACAGCGTTGCTGAGTGCCCTTTGAATCGAAATTGTCCGGAGCCAACCACATCTCAAAGGCCGTGCGGAGACTCGGCCATTCTTGGTCGATGATGGAATACCATGCCGTGTCTCGATTCCTTCCCTTGTAAATGGTCGCTTTTCGAAAAATGCCCTCGAACTGAAATCCAAGCCGTTCTGCAGCCCTTCGAGAGGGTGCATTCAATGCATCACACTTCCATTCATAACGTCGGTAGCCTAGCTCATCGAAGACTCGCTTCATCATAAGAAACATGGCCTCTGTCGCTGCAGGCGTTCTTTGCAAACGCGGTGAGTAGTGAAGGTGTCCGACCTCGATCACGCCAGTCGCGGATTGAATCCTGGCGTAGGACGCCAATCCCACCGGACGCTTGGAGATGCCATCGATGATGGTATGAAACAGGGGATCAGTTTCGGTGCAGGCAGCCCGCAGCCAGGTTGTGAAGGCGTCAATGTCCTCAAACGGCCCGTAGGCCAGGTAGGTCCAATTGCTGTGGTCTCGATCTTCACTAAACGCTGCGAAGAGATCTGCGGCATGTTCAAGTTTGGTAGGCACGAGCTTGCTGAATCGGCCGGTCAACGCTGCATGAGAGGGGGGCTTGCAAGAGGTCCACGCAGAAAGGGGGATTCCGATGGGCTGGGTCATAGCCGAATGGTCCCTTCACCGACTTGCACACATTCACCGCCTACCAATACATCGGTGATTTCACTGGCATTGGATTCGATACTCACGACTAATCTGCTAGGACGTCCCATAGCGTAGCCTTGCTCACTGATAATGAGTTTGCCATCTGACAAGCCATGGCGAAACAGATAGGCACCCAAGGGGCCATGGGCTCCTCCCGTAGCGGGATCTTCCGGCACTCCGAGCCGAGGCGCGAACATCCGACAGTACACATCGGACTCGAGATTCACGTTTTCTTGTGTGAAGACCAACAATTCTTGGCTTTCGAGATGCCCTAGTTCAGTCTCCAAGAGGTCCAGTCGAACCTTCGCTCGACGCACGGTATCCAACGAACGCGCTGGCACCAAGATGAATGGAAAACCGCACGAGACGACTTGTACCGGCAGACTCGATTCAAGATCATCTTCTCTCAGCGATAGGACGTTCGCCTCCAATGCCCGATCCAATGGCTCGAAGAACTGTGGCTGGCGCTGATGCATGACGAGCTTGCTTGGGTGGCCCTCACAGAGCGCGAAATCGACATTCACGGGGCCTACGCCTTCATCGAAGACCAAGTGTATGTGATGGTGAGGTTTCAGCAAGTGGTGAGCGAGCACCACGTAAGCTGTCCCAATCGTGGGATGGCCTGCCATGGGGATCTCCGTTTTAGTGTTAATGATAGTTATTTTCACGCCACAGCCACTATAATTTCAGGATTATTTGGATGTTGGTTAGTTGACGTAAGTTACGAGCCCATCCTAACATCGCCTGCTATATTCGCAACGCATTTCATCTACTCTTAAGTCAATGACATTGACTTAAGAGTAGATGCTCGATGACGACAACGTGAAGGTTGCGATCGCGCCGGATATCATGACCCAGGCCTTCGGATTCACCCACTGGAATAGCACAGCTTGCATCACTGTGAGCGGTTTGGCTACCGCCTCGGCCTCTTTCATGCTCGGCGTCGTCGCAATCAGCCAGGCTAAGTAAAGTAGGTAGAGAATATCCAACACTTTGATCACCTTATGCAAGATCGGAATCGCCTCAAAGATCGCCCCGAGCCCGAAGCCAATGCTGAGAACCATCAAGAAGAAGCCGACATTAATGGCCACAAAGTGCGGAAGACTCTTCCTGACTCCGTGGTTTACACCCGACGCCATGATCATGGCGTTGTTAGGCCCAGGGGTGATCGACGCTGTAAGAGCAAAGAGTGCCAGGGATGGAAGCATGCTCATGACAGCGACACCTTTGGCAGTTTCTCGTAGTCACAGACGTAGGCTGGAATTGGAACGTCAAGCCCCGCCGTCTCTGTGATCGGCTCTTGCGCGCAAAGCTTGATCGGCACCACTCCCGCCCAAATCGGCAATTCACGGTCGGCGTTCGTCTCAATGGGTGGGCAGTTGCGAACTTTGGCAGAGGCATCATCGATAGGAAAGGCAGTCACCGTCGTCGCATTCAGTTCCTGCTCGGTCGGCTGGCGTGAATCCTCCCAGCGCCCAGGGACGTTCTGCTCTACTAGAGCTTCCAACACGTGCCGTTTCTCCTCCCGATCTTCCACCTTCTCACCTTTCGCAAACAACACTACCGAGCGGTAGTTCATCGAATGATGAAGTCCGGATCGCGCCAATACCAAGCCCTCTAGGATTGTGATCGATAGCCAGGCCGTTGCTCCGTCTGCAATCTTCTTATAGAGTCGATTCTGATTCGAGCCATGGAGATACAACTTGTCTCCAAGACGCGTGTGGATCGTGGGAAGAACGAAAGGCTCACCATCAATGGCGATGGCCAAGTGACAAAGCATGGCCTCGTCCAGAATATCGTAGATCACCTTACGGTCATACACGGCGAGCTTTGGATTCCGCTTCAATTGGCTCCGTTCGGTGAGCGAGAAGGATTGTGTTGTTATGATTATTGTTCTAGTACAAAAGTCATTAAATAATGATACAAAAATGTATATCTGGTAAGACGCTTGTCAGGCTTGTCGAATCCATTGAACGAGGAATTCGTGAGGACAAGCTCGCTCCAGGGGAGAAGTTGCCGCCGATCCGAGCAGCAGCGTAGGCGCTTGGCATCAGCCCAGCAACAGTTGCTGGAGCGTACCGGCAGCTGCAACAACGCGGCTTTCTCGTGTCTCATGGTCGGCGCGGCACGGTGGTGAGTTCACGTCCTCCCTTGCCTATTGCCAGTCCACTGCAGGCTCGAGACGGCGTCATTGACTGCGCGACGGGTAATCCAGATCCGAAGCTTCTACCGAAGCTAGCACCTGCCTTGGCCGCCATCCGAAGAGAGCAGACGCTCTACGACGAAGATCCGAACCATCCCGAACTCGTTCAGGTAGGCTTGTCCTTGTTTCAAGCCGACGGTGTTCCGACGACTGGCATTTGCACCGTCAACGGATCTCTCGATGGTATTGAACGTGCGCTGGCGGAACACTTATTTCCAGGAGATCGCATCGCTGTCGAAGATCCCTGCTTTACCGGGGTCCTGGACCTTATCCGGTCACGCGGGTTGGTTCCCGTGCCCGTCGCCTTGGACCAATCCGGAATTCTACACGAAGCGCTAACAGAAGCTCTCAAACTCAAACCAAAGGCGCTTATCGTCACGCCGCGTGGCCAGAATCCCACCGGCGCTGCCTTCACAGTATCAAGAGCACGCGCTTTGAAGAAAGTGCTCGCAAGCTGTCCTGACTTGTTTGTGATCGAAGATGATTACGAAGGTTCCATCTCTGGTGCCGATTACGTTGGCCTCTGCGACGGAAAGCGTGCTCGATGGACGGTCGTCCGGTCGCTCTGCAAGGCGTTTAGCCCAGATCTCCGTATTGCCATACAAGCTGGCGATCCCGAAACGCTAGCACACATTCAAGGGCGGCAAGTCCTTGGCATCCGTTGGGTCAGCCATCTGCTTCAAGACATGGCCGTCTACTACCTCAAAGACAAGAAGACAGCACAATTGGTAGAGAAAGCCGAAGATACTTATACGAACAGGCGTACCGCCTTTATCGAGGCCCTCAAGCAAGAGGGCGTTCAAGCTTACGGAAAGTCTGGGTTCAATGTGTGGGTTCCCGTGCCAGACGAGGCTTATGTGGCTCAGAGGCTCTTGCAGGCAGGGTGGCTAGTCACTCCAGGGCATCGCTACCGCTTGCAAAGCTCCCCAGCGATTAGGGTCACGGTATCCGCTCTCCCAGAAAGCGACGCCAAGAAGCTTGCCCGAGAGATTGGCGAGTGCTTGCGCGGTGGGGCGGTCGTTTCCACGTCTGTGTGATGATCGTGATTGATTGTAGGCACGCAATCGGTAGGATCGACTGATGCAACTCGCAAAGATCTTCGCTGTCCTTACGTGGCTGTCATTCTCGGTGTCAGGAGGTGAGCCGACGCAGTATGCCTATGGAGAGATCTCTATCCCGGCAGCGTCGAGCGATGAACCCAATCGGGAGTTCTCGGCCGAAGCGGCTTTTGAATACTTGGAGAACGGAGCTGTCGCTTGGACCAAGAAGCGTGATTGTGTGAGTTGCCATACCAATGGAACCTACCTTCTAACAGCCCCCTCATTAGTTAGGCATGGCGGGAAGGTGGATGCGGAGATGCGCCGCTTCTTTGTGCAAGAGCTTGAGAAAGACGAGAGTGAGACGGATTTAGAGAAACTGCGCGATGAATTGCGTCCAACCAAGATCGCCTACATTACGGCGGGGTTGGCGGAGTGGGATCGGCATCTTTCGGAGGAGCGTTCCGAGGAAACGGAACGGGCTCTGAAGCTCATGTTTCGAGCGCAGGCCGACGACGGCTCTTACAGTAATCTCGATTGCTGGCCGCCATTAGAATCGAGTGCCTACCATGGCGCGACCGTGGCCATGATGGCTGTCGCCGCTGCTCCGGGATGGGTGGAGAACGCTGGTCCTGATATTGGCGTCAAGTTTGAGAAGCTCTTGGGCTACCTCCGGACCTCGACACCGGCCAATGACTACCAACGTTCCTTGCTACTCTGGGCCGCTAGTCGCTACCCCGATCTGTTAGAGACAGATCGAAGAAAAGCTTTGCAAGCGATGATCCAAGGCCATCAACAAGATGACGGCGGCTGGTCGACTCGTAGCTTTGCCCGTCCTGAGACCTGGGGCAGTGGAAATAGGGCGGAGAAGTTGCGTGCAGAGCCAGAGTTCGTGACCCCTCCAAGTGATGGGCACATGACAGGTTTGGCCGTCATTGTCTTGCGAGAAGCAGGTGTGCTCGCAGACGATCCGCAGATTCAGAAAGCGATTCGCTGGCTTAAAGCAAACCAACGAGAATCGGGACGTTGGTGGACACGATCGCTCAACACGGATAGGCATCATCTCATCACCTACAGCGGCACCGCCTACCCTTTGGTTGCCTTGTCTTTGTGCGGGGAATTGACCCCACCTGAGGTAGACTGAGGCTTGTCAGCTCCAGTGTTTGTGGGCAATCTATGCGGCATGCGCACTCTTACATTACTCGTGTTTCATTGCATGGTTGTCGTTTCGATTGCTGGGAATCTATCTGTCAGCAAAGACGCCGGTACTGGCTGGGACGTCTATGTGCTCACTCAAGGAGAGACCGTCGCCACCTTCGTGCCAGCCGCTGGTGCCAACGTGCAATCGGTCAAACGTCGCGGGATCGAGTACTTTCATCAGCCCGATGAACTCTCAAAACTTCCGGGCGTTCGCTGTGGCAACCCAGTGCTCTACCCAACCCCGAACCGAGTCAAAGGCGGGAGCTTTGAGTTCGAAGGTAAGAGATATGTCTTTCGTGAAGGGTCTGGTAATCATATCCACGGGCTGGTCAACAGCGCCGAGTTTTACTGCGAGTCCAACGAGGTGACCTATGACTCCGTCTTTGTCACGGCGGCCCTCCGGTTTGATGAACGAAGCGAACGGGGGAAGCTCTTTCCCTGGGAACACACCTTTCGTATCAAGGTCACTGTGCGAGAGGGCAGTGTTCGCTGGAACTATGAGGTCGACAACGATGCTAGTGGCTGCAACCTTCCCTTCGGTGTCGCCTTCCACCCCTATCTAAAGTACCAAGGAACTCGAGAGAAGGCGTTCCTTCAATCTCCCGCGCAGTCGTTGATGGCTTCGGTCCAGCAATTGCCGACAGGAAAACTGCTAGACCTTGACGGTCATGCGCTTGATGCACGCGAGCCCATCTCGCTTGCGGGTTACAATTCCGACGATGTCTTCATCGGCATGGTTCGAGAGAAACCGGCACGCCTCGAGTTTCGCGATGTGGGGCGAAGCGTGACGTTCAAAGCCTCCAAAGAGTTCACTCACCTTGTCGTCTGGACACCTGATCGGCCCTTTCTAGGCATTGAGAATCAGACGTGTTCGACGGACGCCCATAACTTGGCTGCCCAAGGGATGAACGAAATCGCTCACCTGCAACTCTGCCCTCCAGGAGAGAAGCGGCGAGGCTGGGTCGAATACCTGTTCGAATAGAACGACTGAACGTGTCCATCTAGAATTATGAAGTATTGCCTCTCCCTTCTCTTTACCGTTGTAAGTCTGTTAGCGCAAGAGTCGTCTAGCTACAACGAGCTTCACCGGCCTCAGTTTCATTTCACGCCAGCCAAGAACTGGATGAATGATCCGAACGGGATGGTGTATTACGAGGGCGAGTACCATCTCTTCTATCAATTCAACCCCTTCGGCAACAAGTGGGGCCACATGAGTTGGGGGCACGCCGTGAGCAATGATCTGGTTCATTGGGAGCACCTTCCTCTCGCTTTAGAAGAAGAGAACAATGTGATGATCTTCTCGGGATGCGCTGTGATCGATTGGAGGAACACGAGCGGCTTTGGCAACGATGGCAAGCCGCCCATGATAGCGATCTATACAGGCCATCACACGGATAAGAAGCGCCAAGACCAGCGCCTTGCTTACAGCACGGATAAGGGCCGCACCTGGACGAAGTATGCGAATAATCCTGTCATTGACATCGAGTATGCTGACTTCCGAGATCCCAAAGTCTTCTGGCATGAGCCGTCAAGCCAATGGGTGATGATCGTCACCCTCTCGAGCGAGAAGAAGCTTCGTCTCTATGGTTCACCAGATCTGAAGGATTGGACGAAGCTCAGCGACTTTGGGCCTCACGGATCCACGAAAGGTGTGTGGGAGTGCCCGGATTTGTTTCCACTTCCCGTCGAAGGGACAGACGCATCCAAGTGGGTCATCATCCTCAACATCGGCGGCGGTGCTCCTGCCGGCGGATCCGGTTGCCAGTACTTTGTCGGCGATTTCGACGGCAAGACGTTCACGCTTCACGAACCCTCGCAGCCCAAGCATCAGCCTGCTTTTATTCCGAAGGGTGAGGTCTTCGCGGACTTCGAGAACCGCTTCGGAGCTTGGAAAGTAGAAGGGGAGGCCTTTGGAACGGCACCCGCTACCGGTGCCGTCAATTGCCAGCAGACTGTGGCCGGATTTGAAGGCAACGCCTTCGCCAACTCCTTCCATGGTGGCGACAAGACGATCGGGAAACTGACATCGCCGGAGTTCGAAATTACGCGCAATGCGATTAGCTTTCTGATAGGTGGTGGGGCTCATCACACGAATACCTGTATCAATCTCTTGGTTGATGGAGCGGTCGTGCGAACTGCGAAAGGTAATGAGGATGAGCAGCTAGACTGGCAGAGCTGGGCCGTGCCCTATCTGAAAGGAAGGAAGGCTCACATCGAGATCCTTGATCGTTGGACCGAAGGCTGGGGACACATCAATGTCGACCAAATCATCTTCTCAGATAAACCCGCGACGCCAGCGATGACGCCAGCACTTTGGGCAGACTACGGACGTGATTTCTACGCGGCGGTGTCCTGGTCTGACATTCCTAGAACCGATGGCCGCCGGATCTGGCTCGGATGGATGAGCAACTGGCAGTATGCTCAAGAGGTGCCGACCTCGCCATGGCGTAGTGCGATGACCGTACCACGCACGCTATCACTCCGGCAGGTCGACGGAGCCTATCGACTGTTGCAGAAACCGGCCAAGGAGCTGACCAAGATACGCGGTAAGGGCAACGCGCTTGAGAACTCGTCCGGCAAGGCTGCGTCTGAACTCATCGGTTCCCTGGATACGGAGCTCTTGGATATCGAACTCACTCTGGATGCAACGAAGGTCACTGAGATATACCTATCAAAGCCAGATAGCGGCACAGCCATGATCAAGGTGGATCCAGTCGGTGGCGAACTCGGCTTCTACCGTAGCCAGTTTGGTGAAACCGGCTTCAGCAGCCATTTCCCCGGGGTGCACCTCGCGCCGTTGCGCGCCATGGATGGGAAGGTCACGCTGCGACTTCTCATTGACCGATCTTCCATTGAGATCTTTGCCAACGAGGGCGAGTCCGTCATTACCGACCTCTTCTTCACCAAGCCGGGCGCGATGGAGATCGACTTCGGCGATGGCACCATTGACCGGTTCGCTGCCTATCCCCTCGAGAGAATCTGGAAGTAAGCGCACGACGCCTCTCGAACTGGCGAGCATGGCCTGCGCCTAGAGCTTGTCGATTTCGAAGTTGCCTTGCCAAGTCGTAATGGCTAAGGATATGGTATACTTTAGAATTTATGAATATCCTGGAATTCAAGTGGCTGCCAGCCCTCATTCTCCTGCTCAGCTTCTCAGCTCAGGCTCTTGCCAATGATGAGAAGAAGGAAGCTCCCAATAAGCTCACGTCGAAGATGCTGTCGGGGATCAAGCTGCGAAGCATCGGCCCAGCGCTCATGTCGGGGAGGATTGCAGACATTGCCATCGACCCTGAGAAGCCGCACACCTGGTATGTCGCCGCTGGTTCAGGGAACGTCTGGAAGACGACCAATGCCGGGACAACGTGGAAGCCGATCTTTGAGAACTATGGCTCCTACTCGATCGGGTGCCTCACCGTGGATCCTTCGAACACCGATACGATTTGGGTCGGCACCGGAGAGAATGTCGGGGGCCGCCATGTAGGTTTCGGTGATGGCATTTACAAGAGCACCGACGGAGGCGAGAGCTTTAAGAATGTTGGTCTGCCAAAGAGCGAGCATCTCTCCAAGATCATCGTTCATCCTGAAAACTCAGACATTGTCTATGTGGCTTCGCAAGGACCGCTCTGGTCCGGCGGTGGCGAGCGCGGTCTCTACAAGACGAGCGATGGCGGCAAGTCTTGGAAACTTGTCCTGTCTAAAGGTGAATACACCGGCGTCACAGATGTCGTGATGCATGCGACTCAGCCGGAGGTGCTCTATGCCGCCACGCATCAGAGGCATCGCACTGTTTGGGGGATCGTGAATGGCGGTCCCGAGACGGGCATTTTCAAATCGATCGACGGTGGAAAGTCTTGGAAGGCACTGACAAAAGGCCTTCCAGGGGAGGACAAAGGCAAGATCTCGCTCCAGATCTCGCCTCAGCGTCCTGAAGTCGTTTATGCCACGATCGAACTGGCTGGAAAGAAAGGCGGTTTCTGGAGATCGGAAGATAGCGGTAAGAGCTGGCAGAAGCGGAGTGACTACATCAGTGGAGGCACCGGCCCTCACTACTACCAAGAGATCTACTGTGATCCTCATCGCTTTGATTCCATCTATCAAGCCAACGTCTATCTTGGTTACAGCGAAGATGGCGGTAAGACTTGGAGATCGGCTGATGGAGGTAACAAGCATGTCGACAATCACGCCGTGGTATTTCATCCCACTGATCCAGATTTCCTCTTAGTAGGTTGTGATGGTGGACTCTATCGCTCTTACGACCGCGGAAAGACCTACGAGTTCTTCCCGAACCTGCCACTCACCCAATTCTATAAAGTTGATGTGGACAACGACTACCCATTCTACAATATCGTCGGCGGCACGCAGGACAACAACACGCAGTATGGCCCTAGCCGCACGCGCAGTAACTCGGGTATCTTAAACGGAGACTGGCGCCCGATCATTGGTGGCGACGGACACGATTGTGCCATTGATCCAACGGATCCGAATGTCATCTACGGAGAGTCTCAGCAAGGTTTCCTGCGCCGAGTCGATCGCGTGACAGGGAACTCCATCGATATCCGTCCACAACCAGGCGAGGGCGAAGAAGGCCTCCGTTACAATTGGGACGCGCCGATTCTTATTAGTCCACATTCGAACACGAGAATCTATCATGGGTCCAAGAAACTCTATCGTAGTGACGATCGCGGCGATTCTTGGGAAGCCATTAGCCCCGATCTCTCACGTAACGTTGATCGCTACACGTTAAAGCACATGGATCGCGTTTGGAGCCTTGATCTAGGGCTCTACGATACCTATGCCATGTCGCAGTATAGCAATATCACCTCGGTCTCGGAGTCGCCTCTGGTCGAAGGGTTGATCTATGTAGGCACAGACGATGGCTTGATTCAGATCACAGATGATGGCGGCGATAGCTGGCGCAAAGTCGAGCGCCTCTTCGATCTCCCTCAGTATGCTTTTGTCAATGACATCAAAGCCGACCTGCACGATCCCAACACCGTCTACGCCTGCTTTGATCATCACAAGACGGGCGACTACAAGCCCTACGTGTTCAAGAGCACCGACCGTGGCCATACCTGGAACTCCATCGTGGGTGATCTTCCTGACAAGCATCTCGTGTGGCGCATCAACCAAGATCACGAGAAGGCGGATCTCTTCTTTCTGGGCACAGAATTTGGGGTCTTCTTTACCATCAATGGTGGCACCAAGTGGGTGAAACTGACTGGCAATGTGCCTACGATTCCTTTCCGTGATATTGAAATCCAGCGTCGCGAGAATGACCTCGTCGGCGCGACTTTTGGACGCAGTTTCTATGTGTTCGATGACTATAGCTTCTTACGAGAAGCGAGCGATGAAGCTCTCGAGAAAGAAGAGTTTATCCTCTACCCAATTCGCAAGACCTATCGCTACGTGCCTCACTATGGTATCGGTGGCCGCAAGGGGTATCAGGGGGACCAGTTCTTCTCGGCAAACAATCCACCAGTGGGAGCCATGATCACGTACTACAATCGCGATGCCATGGAAGATAAGACCAAGAAGCAGGAGCGGTTAGAGAAGGAAGGCAAAGTGAAGAAAGAAGGAGGCGACAACACCTACCCAGGTTGGGACGCCCTTAAGGAAGAAGAGCGCGAAGAGAAGAAAGGATCTTCACTTCGCTTCACAGTCACGGATGCCTTAGGTGATGTCATCAGTCGATTTGAAGGCGCAACAGGTGCGGGCATTCACCGAGTTACCTGGGATCTAAAGTATCGAAATAGGGCGTTCTCCAGTGGCGGGCCTCTGGTGGAACCTGGCACCTACACAGTTGCGACGACTAAGATCGTGGACGGAGAAAGCAAGTCAGTTGGTTCACCCCAACAAGTGGAAGTCGTGAGTATCGACGAGGACAGCACGTTGTCTAAATCTGATTCTATCGCTCGGGTCGCCTATTACGAAATGGTTAGCAAGCTGCGGCGTGAGGTGAATACGGCAGATCGAGCGGCTAACGATGTCCTCAACCAACTCGCCGAGATCAAACGAGAGATCAAGAAATTGAAGCTCTCAGATTCAGAGCTCTATGACGAAACCCGAGCCTTAGAACTAAAGCTGATCGACTTCAGAGAACTCTTCACCGGTGACCGTATTAAATCCAAATACGATGTGGAATCAGAACTGTCCATTGGCTCGCGCCTACGAGTGGCGAACTCGGGAACGGGATCCATCTATGGCCCGACCACAACAAGTCGGGAGCAGTTTCAGATTGCGAAGGATCAATTCGAGGAACAAGGGAAGGCACTGACCACGCTTCTCGCAGAAGATTTCCCAGCTCTTCACAGGCGCTTGGAAGAGGCCAATGTCCCTTGGACCACCGGTCGGCCGCTGCCCAAGCCCTAGTCTGAATTCCGTGGGGGGTGACTTTCAGTCGCCTCGGCATCTCATTCATTATCTGTGGCGACTAAAAGTCACCCCCACCTTGGCGCTCGGATCCCGACGGACCCATGAAGTTCACCTGGAAACGCTTCGCGCGCAGGACGCACTACTGGGCTTCCCTTTTTGTGGCGCTGCCTCTGCTAGTTGTCATCGGCACAGGTATACTGCTCCTCCTCAAGAAAGAGTTCACCTGGATTCAGCCTGAGACGATCAAAGGTAGCAGCAAGTTGCCAGGGATTGGTTTCGAAGAAATCTACAACGCAGCTGCGAGTGTCAAGGTCGCTGCGATCACGAGTTGGGACGACATCGAGCGACTCGATGTGCGCGCTTCCAAAGGAGTCGTCAAAGTGAAGAGCCACAACGGTTGGGAAGTGCAGGTCGATTTGGCTACGGGCGAGGTTCTCCAGACGGCTTACCGCAGATCGGATCTGGTTGAGTCGATTCACGATGGCAGTTTCTTCCACCCCTCGGTCAAACTTTGGATCTTCCTTCCTTCAGCCGTTGTCTTACTGCTGATGCTATTCACAGGGCTCTATCTCTTCGCATTTCCTCTGATCGCGAAGCGACGTCGAAAGCGAAGTTGACGTGATCAGTCGTTTGGTGGCACAAAGGTCCACCATGTTCACTGTCAATGGCCTTCCAAAGCGTTCTTGCGCCGGAATCTCGCGGCGCGAGCTTCTGCAGGTGGGAGGCGCGGGTTTGTTAGGACTTCATTTGCCAGGACTCCTGGCTGCCGAGGAAGCGCAAACACCGTTTCCTGGTGCTAAGGCCAAATCCGTGATTTTCATGTTTCTCTTTGGCGGTCCGAGCCAGCTTGAAACGTTCGACATGAAACCGGAAGCTCCGCAAGAGATCCGTGGGCCGTTTCGGCCGATTGCCTCTCGCACGCCGGACCTACTGATCAGCGAGCATTTGCATCGCCTGGCAAATATTTCTGACAAGTTCGCTGTCATCCGTAGCATGACGCACGATTACAACGATCACAGCGGGGCCGCTCATTACATTCAGACAGGCAAACGCTGGCACCTACCCATAGGTGGTGGCTTCTCGGCCACACCGCGCGATTGGCCGTCCATGGGGTCTGTCGTTGAATACCTCAGCCAACAGAGCAAGGCGGGTCGAGGAGCTGCCATGCCGGCTTATGCAGCGCTACCCAATTGGTTAGGCCGTCTGCAAGATCGGGGGCAGTACCGGCGTCCCGGTCAGTATGGCGGTTGGTTAGGCAATGGATTCAATCCTCTCACGACAGCGATTGATAAACGTGGCCCTGATGACAATCCGTATTGGCGTGCCTGCACCGATGAGGAATTAACGTTTCAGATCGAGGGCTTATCGCCTGAGCTTGATATTGGTCGTATTCAGACGCGTAGTTCATTATTAGAACAATTTGAGGCCATACAGCGTCGGTTGGACTCAGGAGAAACAGAGGCCTTGGACCGAAATCGTCAGCGCGCCCTAGCACTGGTATCATCGGACAAAGCAGGCAAGGCTTTCCAGATCGATCGCGAATCGCCGAAGTTGCGTGACCGCTATGGACGACATCTCTTTGGGCAATCGTGCCTCATGGCACGTCGATTGGTCGAGGCAGGCGTGCGCTTCACGACGGTGCACTATGATTGCGTCGACGGCTATAGTTGGGACTCGCATCGCGATAGCAACGACGTGCAGAAACACTTGTTGCCGACTTTTGATCAGGGCTGTTCTGCGCTCTTGGAGGATCTGGACGAACGTGGTCTGTTGGATGAAACCTTAGTCGTCGCGCTAGGCGAGATGGGGCGTACCCCGAAAGGCGAAGCCAATTGGGGTCGTGGGCATTGGAGCACCTGTTTCCCTTGCCTCATCGCAGGTGGCGGCGTTCGGGGAGGCATTGTTTACGGCAAGACGGATGAGCACGCCGCGTATCTGACAGAGAATCCAGTGAGCCCAGAAGACTTAGCCAAGACCATCTACTGGGCGTTAGGCATTGATCCGGAGCTGTTCCTACCAAATCGCGAAGGTCGACCCATGCCTATCGTCGAAAGTGGTAGCCCATTAACGGAGATCTTTGGCTAACCGAAGCTTCCTTCTTCAATGAATCACCTATCAAGTTGACCAAAGAATGGCGACACTCCTTGCACTCAACCAAGCAAAGTGAAAGATCGCTCACCAAGTCCTCATGATGTTCTCAGCGAAACGCTTCACACGTAAGAGCCACTACTGGGCTTCAGTGTGTTCGGTGGTTTCCGTGGTTCTATTTCCTTTGGACTAAGCCGCCGCGTCACGCGGAGCATACTCACCGCGCACACGTGAGATTAGTCTCTGACGCAAGCGGTGCGCTTGCACGCGAAGCGCCGCCAGACGAACGTCAAGGGCTCTAGCGGAATCCTTATAGGGAGTGCTTTGTTGTCCGGGAATGAGATGTTGCCGTATCTCTAGAAACAGCCGGTCCCTGCCAGCCTCGACGAATTCGTTACCCCACTGATCCAAGTGATGATCGACGTGATCCTGGAGTTCATTGTGTTGCGGCAATTGGTCCGGCGACTGGTCATCGACTGGAAAATCGGATGCGATCCAAGGATCGTCGATCGATACCTGCGCCGCTAAGCCGCAGCCTGTTCGCTGCGGCGCTGATCGATAAGCGCATAACGCGCGGCTTTGAGCACATAATTCCGTTCATGCGGGCTGATGTTAGACTGATCCGTGCCCGGACGATCAAAGCCATGGTTCTTAGAGAGGCTCATGAAGACTTCTTGCGTGAGATCTTCAGCCTCGTGATGACGGCAACCTTGGCGTTTGAGGTAGCGGAACACGTCCACCCATAATGCGCCGATGAGTGAGTTGGAGAACACGGAAAGATTCATGATTGTTGTTGTATTGGTTGCCGTACAGCGATCTTGCGTCTTGCAACGCGACAGCTCCGTGTCCGCGAAATTTTGTAGGTGTGAGTGATCGGCAATGGTTTCATGCACAGTCACTAAGTTAGGGGCAGGTGATCTCCACCTTGTAGAACTTCCTATCACCTGCGCTGTTAGGGGCTGTGACGGTGCGGGTATCGCTGGCGTCAGACGCCGTTGCGCCGGTTAGCGTGATCCAGCTGTTGGCGTCCAAATCCGTAATTGTCTTCACCGTGTAGGTGCGGTCGCTTAAGCGCGGGGTGAAGATGATGTTCGTCTGACCGGGTTGGCCGGGCACGGGTTCCGAGCGTTGGTCAAAAAACGAGGAACGGTCGGTCGGGATGAGCCCGGCGATGAACTCAAATCGGTTGTCGTGCTCGTCTCCATCAAGGTCAATGCCGGGCGCTGCCAGCGGGTTTTCTTCGCCGAAATAGAGTAACTGCCAATCGTCGTCGATGCCATCGGCGGCGTAGCCGCCATAGTCGTCAGGATTCACGTCGAAGACGGTTAGACTCAGGGTACCAATGAGCCCCAAGTAGTACGCCTGCGCCGTGGCAGCGGTATCGGTGAAGACTTTGTCCGCCGTAGCCACACCGTTGGCATCGATGCTAGTCAGCGGGCCGCTCGGCACACTCCACATCACACTGGTGCTTGGGACGGTCAAGTAAGTGGCATCATTCAGCGCTTGCGCGGCGTCTAGTTGAAGGGTGTCGCCTTCATTCAGCTCAGGCGACGCACTCGTCAGGACGAGTCCGGTCACGTCGTAGAATTGGCCAATGAATCCTGCATACGCCAACACGGAACCATCCGCACTGGTAACCCCACCAGACTCGTCATCCAGGGAACTGTCTAACGTCACCATGGCGACCGTATTCTCCTCCGGTCCGCCGCCACCTCCTAACGGACCATGAAGGAGGGAAATCGATCCATCGCCACTGCTCGCACTTTGCGAGGAGGCGGTGGCTAGCAACGCCAAGCCGCTCGCGAAATAATGACAGCAGTTTACTAACATGGCAGCCATCTTTCTAGCGCAACCCTTCGACCTTGGATTCCAGGGCCTTCAGGCGCTCCCTCAGAAGCACATTCTCGGCGTCCACTGCTTGTAGCTTCGACGCCATCTCTTGGATGGCCGCCGCGGAGTATATCAGAGAGGGGTAAGGATCAACCTGGAGAATCGGATCACTTTCTTCAGCAATGGATTCGCCGCTTGTCGTCACCCACTCGGGAAACACGTCGGCGAACTCCTGCGCGATGACGTTCAAGAAGCGCCGATCTTCAATCGAGGGATGGGCCGCACGATAATTCTTTGTGTATTCGAAATCGACTAAGCGTAAGGCTTGGATCTTCTCAAGAGCACCATCAACTGTACGGACATCGGTCTTGATCCGACGATTTGAACTGGCCGCCCACAAGCCGGCCGTCGTCTTGGACGCAGTGCCCTCGACTTCAAGTGTGTTCGCTGTGGGTACGCGACCGATGGCGACACAGCCTTCATCGTAAACGAGATCATCGCCGGAACGTTTCCAGACGCCAATCTTTGACGTCAGCATGACTGCGGTGATCCCGCCATGCTTCACGCCGTTGGCTAGGATGGGTTCCGCCGCTCCAACACTGGCGCTCCAGGACGCCACTGGCAGTGACGCAAACTTAAGGTCCAAGGTGCTCGCATCACATAATACGCGATCGCAGGCAGCCCAGCCACTACTGCCAGCGAACTGTGGCTGCCGACACTTACCGCCCCGCCGTCAGCAGTGACCAAGTTGCCGACTGGCCATCTGGCTCCGGCGGCATCGGCCGAGATGGCTAGTTTGAGGTTACCGCTTCCTTGGTAGCTGATCATCGGCAGGCCGCCGATGTCAGCGAGCGGAGACTGGACACCAGTTTCGACGATGATGGCAGATCCCCAAGCTGATCCAGCGGCGTCGGTCGCACCCACATAGCGCACGTTAGTGCCATTGTCGTGAGCAATCGCTGGTTTGCCATCAATGACTGCGAGTGATGCGTTCTTGCCTCCCAAGGCATCCACATCAGTGACCGTCCAGTCGCCAGGAGTCGCAGGATCGCTGTTGCTGAGCCAGGCGTAACGGAGGCCATCATCGGTCAGGTTGTAGAAGGCGATGGCGGGCTTGCCACCAATGTCCACCAGCGACGGTTATTGCCGATAGGCGCTGAGGCTCCCATCAACCGCGGTCGTGTTCCAGGCTGCGCCTGCGGCGTCATCGGCCCATGCATAAAGGATCTCGCCCGTGTTAGGTGACTGATAGGCGATCGCGGGCACCCCGCCAATGACTGCGAGTGAAGCGTCGAGCCCGACGTCGGCACTCAGGCCGTCCACCGTGATCGCACTGGGCCAGGAAGTTCCGTTGGCATCGTTGGCACGAACGAACTTCAAGTCGCCTTGGCTACTATTGTAGTAAGCAACGGATGGCCGTCCGTCGACTTCTGCTAGGGATGCATACAGTCCAACATCACTGACAAATTCCCCGTCCACGCGAATGATCGATGAGGAGAGCCATTCCTTGCCCGAGGCATCAAGGGTGCGCAGATACATCAGATCTCCTTTGCTATCATTGCGAAAACTGATCGCAGGTCGGCCATTGATCACTGCCAGCGAAGCATGCGTTCCTACCTTATCTGGACCATCGATAGTCTGCGCTTCGAACGCTGCCGAGGCGGCAAAGCCGGACTCGGAAGCGGTGCCAACCGTCCATGCGCTGTCCATGGCCACAGTGGGGGCCTCCAGGAAGGACTCCGTGAACGAGGCAGACAAGGTGAGCGCATTTCCTGAGACACTCTGCGGAGTCAAGGCGGCACCAGCGCCAGTTTCGTATCCCGGAGCAATGGAAGCATTCGAGGCGCTGAAGGCGTACGCTGCCGTCGTAATACGTCGATCGGGGCTCAACAAATGAAACGGGCCAGCCGCTGAGGTGGCGAACCACACCCGCAGATGAACCTCGTCGTTGACAGCGAAGATCGCTCCAGTCACGGGCGTGTTCATGTTAGGAAGCGTTGTGTAGACTAGCAGGACCGCATAGTACCCTTTACTCACCTGGATCTCTAGTGCAGCGGCGGGTTCTCCGGTCGCCGTCCCATCATTGGTCCAGAAAGTCTGCGACGCGGTACCGTTCACCAAGGCAAACTTAAAATAGACGAGGCCGTCATGGTTCACCCCGTAGTGTCCGGAAATTCGACTGCCGCGTAAGTTACAGAGCTTCAATCGTCGAAATCTTGTAAATAAGGACATGTGTCCACGAAGGTTGGTCAGGTGTCCGCAAATATTGGTTGTGCCAAGACTGACATTGATTGATGTTTACGGTCATTCTGTTAGTAATATTTCCTCGGGAGGATTCTTGGGATTCTGGATAGCTCGCTCCATCGAAAACCATCGCACAAGCATGTGAAGAAACTCGGACTTCGTGGGGCCCACCGTTTGGTCAAATTCGCGTTCGACTATCAAACGAACTCTAGTACCACCTCGATCGAGCACGAAACATTGAATGTCACCATCCGCCCGAGAGGGAGTTTCTTTAACGGGAGTTCTGCTCTACGCTGTCTCTTAATGAGCACCTCTAAACGCGGAGAGAAGAACACGAATCGCGGCCGGATCGACATCATCCGCCAGACCGCCCATCGCGTGGGCAAAGCTGTGACCGTGGTCAAGGGATTCAAGGGGATCGGATTGCCAGAGAAGCAGGCACTGGCCAAACAGATGCAAGCGGCCTGTGGGTGTGGTGGCACGGTGAAGGACGGTGGCATCGAAATCCAGGGCGACCAGCGCGATGCGGTGGCACGCATCCTGAAGGAGGCGGGATTCAATCCGGTGTTCGCCGGTGGCTGAGATGCATTCGCCGATAAGCGTAGCGACTTTCTTGATTCGCTCTTTGGTGAGCTCTGCCTGAGGCAACGCGACGTTCGCTTTTACCTGTGCTCCGCGATCTGCCACGATCAAGATGACAGCGGGCTCAGGAGAAAGGCGGTGTATTGCTAGGCCGTCGGTCGTGTAAATGTTAAGACTGTGATCTCGTTCAGGCGCAGCATCCAAAAGCAACCAGAACGAATCATGAGCTATTTCAACGGTCGACATATCACATATGCCGCATAGGAGTTCCCGTAGTTGAGGGCCGTATTGATACTACCGTGATGCCGCATGAAACAACGACGATTCGAATTTTCGGACAGTGCGAGATCTCCATATCCCCTGGCCAACGCTCCTAGAAGACATTCCAAAACCTTAGACCTGCGGTTTGGAGACAAGGGTGACGGTGCCGCGATTTCCATCGATCCTAACAGAGCATCCATTACTCAGTCGAGAGAGACAATCGCGGACTGACATTACGGCGGGAATACGCATTTCACGGGCGGTGACTGCGCCGTGTGAGAGTGGACCGCCACTTTCGGTGATCACTGCGCTAGCGGTATAGAACAGGGGGGTCCAAATCGGGTTCGTTGTTCTGGCCACGAGGATCGCTCCGCTCGGGAAGCGCGCAAAATCTTCAGGGCCGGTCACAATATGGACTTCGCCTTCAGAAACC
>CALLLI010000167.1 GCA_938082635.1 uncultured Verrucomicrobiales bacterium | reverse complement strand
ATCCTTGTCCGAGGCAAAGGAGGCCGACAGGATCTTCTTCCATTGCCGAGCAGGGTAGGAACCGCTCTTGCTCGCTATCTGCGTTTGGACCGGGGCGCTCGGCCGACACAAAGGGTCTTCTTGCGCGCAAACGCTCCCCGTAGTGTCCAGAAATTCGATTGCGGCGTAAGTTGCCAACCTTCAATCGGTTACGGACTCAATAGGAATGGGATTTCGAGCCGTATTTCTTTAGCCGGTGACTGCAAGAATTTGAAATGGACGTATTCAAACTGATACTATTCTGCCGCGCGTCATGATTTGTGAATCGGGAAGAATTGGAAATTGAGACTTATTAAGCTGGTGAGTTCCGTTTTGAGAGGACCGGACAGATCATCGAGGCATTTGTCGATCCCGTATAGTCCGAAAGCTCGCTTCCAGCAAGACGTGCTGGAATGTTCAGAGCGTTTAGGAGGATTGCTACGCTACTACTACCGGGATGCGGTATGAATACAGGGCGATTCGAATTTTCGGGCACTACGGGGTAGCGTGGTCTTGAGATGGTGACGCCTTTAGAGCTAGCTTGCCAGAGGCCCATTCGTCCTTACATTGACGTCTGTATGGCTGAGCTTCCAGAAGTCCAAACCTACCTTGAGACACTCGTAAACGTTTCCGCGACGCCGGACTTTCCGCACGCGCACAATGGGGTTCAACTTACCAATGACGGCTTTGTCGGGAAGATTGGTGCTGCTGTAGATGCTTGTTTGCCTGTCATTCAGCAGGCTGTGGATGCTGAGATCGATTTCCTGATTGTGCATCATGGGCTTTTCTGGAGCGGCGTTCAGATGATTGAGGGTGCTTATTACGAGAAGCTCAAGCTTGCCATGGAGCACAACCTTGCGATCTACAGCGCGCATATCCCACTCGATGTTCACGAGGTTTATGGAAACAATGTTCTCTTTGCTAAAGCGCTAGGCCTCGAGGAGACCGCGCCTTTCTTTCCTTGGAAAGGCATCCTCTTGGGGCGGCGAGCGCAGGTTGAAGGGTGGACTCGTGCTGGTTTGAAGGTGCAGCTGAGCGACTTGTTGGGCAGTCATGTTCACTGTGCTCCAGGAGGTCCCGAGGAGATTCGCGAAGTGGGAATCATCACGGGAGGGGCGGGGTCGGAGGTCGCGGCGATGGCGGCCGTAGGTATCGATACCTTTATCACTGGTGAAGGGCCACACCACACCTACGCGCTTGCTGAGGAGCATGGGGTGAATCTCTTCTATGCGGGGCACTACGCTACGGAGACCTTTGGGGTGCGTGCTCTTGCTGCGCATTTGGGAGAAAGATACAGTGTGCCTCATCTGTTCATCGATCATCCGTCTGGGTTGTGAGGTTGATCGGAGTTATGATTTTGACAGTTGGTTTACTTTGTCTCTCAACGGGCAGAGCGAAGGAAGGCTATCGATCGCCTGATTTCAATGTGATTCTCTTTGATCAAACGAAACTAGCGCTACCTCAAGAGCAACGCATCGAGTTGGCTTGGGCGCTTACTAGTTTGGCTCGAAATTTCCCGGATGATGCGACCATCACGCCCCGCGCCAAGGCTATGGTTCTCCTGCTCAGCCATCACTTCCTACCTTTTGATCGTGATACGGTGGTAGGCAACTTTCACCTCCGACATGGTCTGGCGACCCAGCCTACAGGGCATTACGAGAAGAAGGAAGAGATTGTTGCCAGGATCACAACGATTGTTGCGGGTGAGGCGCTAGACGAGCCAGATCTTCGATTGTGCGGGCTTCTCGTGGATGTCTTGGACGAAGTGCTCGATCGTGGTTCTGAGAGTGCGCCTTCATGGAATGGAGCTGTTCCTCCCAAGTTGCGTCCTTTGAAGCAGCGAACGGCTCGGGTGCAGTTCTTCAACCGAGCTGGTAGGTTGCTCACCTTGACTGCTAGTGCGATTCCGCTGAGTGAGGAGGGGGCTTTCGCTGTCATGCAAGGGAGGCGCAGAACGATCTTAACGCCGTCTTTTCATGAGGATCTGGCCATGAGCCATCCGTTCGTGGCCAAGTATCTAAAGATGACTCTGCATGGTGGTACGCTCGTTTCCTCTTCGCTGAAGCATAAGGACTTCTTGGTGCGCTTGCTCATTGAGCAAATGGTCGATGGCTGGGCGTGGGATCTCAAAACAGCCCTTTGTGGTGTTGGTGAAGACTTACCAGCGGAGAGGAGTTTCGCCCAGCTTGATGCTAGTTTCGAAGGGACTCACACAATGACCACGATTCTCATGCCGCCTCAGTCGCCCGCGGCCTTTCGCGATTGGATGGCCTTTGATCAATTGGATAGGCTCACTTCGGTCGAGCTGATTACTGCCGACTCCGTTCAGGAAGTGGTTGCTTGGCATTCTGAAGATGCTGATCGAGATCAAGCTCGTGCACTCTTTACACGCTGTGTGCCGATGATGGGAAAACGGATCATCAGTCCAGGAGAAATCAGCCTGAACCGTCGGCTGTCCACTTGGCTTGCGCAGATAGAGGAGCTCATCCCCTCACATCTTTCTACCACAGTTCTCCGGAAATATGGGACTCTGACGAAACCACCACGAGCGACACTCTCTGCATCTTTAGCGTGGTTAGAGAGACAAGCAGGAAAGGTCATGGGTGTCGACGCCCGCGGTCATGATGGGAACTTTGGCGAGAGAGTTTGCGGCCCGCTTCTGAAGACGCTGGGTAAAGTCGATGCACGACTTGATATAAGGACGAGGGAGCTCTCCAGGGCTCTTGTCCGTTATGTCGATCACCACAGTGTTCCTTTCTCTCGCGTTGCCAATAGGGGAACGAAGACGAGTAGGCGCCAGTATTCTAAACTGAAGGATGCCCAAGCCGACTGGAGAAGGGTGAAGCGTCGTTTGGAAAACGAACTCTCTGCCGCGCGTTGAAGGGTTGAGCAGGGTGTCGTAGGCGCTAAACTTTCCTTGCTCGGTTTCATCTTTAATGTGTGATCGAGCGCAGAGTGATATTAGGATTCTAATAGCGTTAAGGGTGGCAGGATTGTCGAAGCGCCATCGTGGCTAGGCTTGGCGCGGATAAAGCCAACCGGCAGTTTCAGTGATACTGGACAGACGCGGAAACGTTGTCGGATACTTTCAGCTTGGACAATAGGCCTATTAAGTGGGGAACGTTGCTTCTTAAGATGACTGAGCAGCTAGGTGTGGATTACGGTATTCATTCCTAAGATGTCGTCTTTGGCGCTCGGCTTGACCGGGCCAAAGCTATCTTCATGCGCCGGTTTAGCAGTCGAGGCAATCCATAGTGGGATTGCTATCAAATCGCATCCAATGCTAAGTCAATCGACCGCGAGGAATGCGTGAGGGCGCCGATAGAGATGAAGTCGACGCCAGTCTCGGCAGCGACGCGGGCGTTTTCTAACACAATGCCTCCACTGGCTTCCAGTTTAACGTTGGTGTCTTTGGCCATAGCCACGGCTTCGCGGCGCTCGCCGTTCGTCATGTTATCTAAGAGAATGTAGTCCACGCCCTTCAATGTGAGGAAACTACGAACTTGGGCGAGCGTGTCCGCTTCGATTTCGACCTCGACCTCTGGGTGTTCTTTGTGTAAAGTATCAATGCCTTCCTGCATCGCTGTGAGGGTGTCTTCAGCGGCGAGGTGGTTGTCTTTGATCATGACACGATCATAGAGCCCCTTACGATGGTTCTGACCGCCACCATGGACAACGGCGGCTTTTTCTAACAGACGCCAACCAGGGGTCGTCTTGCGCGTGTCGAGAATGGATGCGTTTGTCCCTTCGACCTCGCTGACGAAGGCGGCGGTGAGCGTGGCAACGCCGGTCAGGCGTTGAGCGAAATTGAGCGCGGTGCGTTCTGCGGTAAGGATGGAGCGAGTGTTGCCCCTGACTTCGAGAATGGCTGCTTTGTTGATGTCAGCATCACCGACACGTTGGCCTGAACCTAACGAGATCTTTACCTCCAGAGTGGGATCCACAGTTGTGAAGACGTCTGCTGCGAGCTCGATGCCTGAAAGGGCGCAGGCTTCGCGAGCCACCATGCGGACATGAGAGATCGATTCCGCGGGGATGAAGTAATGAGAGGTGAGATCGCCTACACCGCCGAGATCTTCGGAGAGAGCGGCATCGATAAGTGGTTGCCAGTTTTGAATGCTCATTGAATAAAGGCTATTGGTGTCGCCGTCTTACCTCATAGCGGTCGAGGACAAGCAGTTGCAAATTGAAACTCTGGCCTCACGTATATCTTTCCACGTATCCCTATGATTCGAGCACCTTGGCGCACCCCTGAATTCCGCAAATGCGGCTTTGGCCTCTTTCGGTTACGGACCTGGATCTTTCTGTTGGGTCTACTTTCGGGATTGGTGGCTCTTGTCGCGTTGGGTTTCTACATTCGCTATGCCTACCTCGCGAGCGAGTTCGATCTGGAAGAGCTGGGGAAAATGCCGGAGCGGACGAAGGTCTACGATATTAAAGGAAAGCTGATAGGGAGACTGCATGGGATGAATCGCGAGGTGATTCCGCTAGAAGAGACCTCCCGCTATTTCATAGATGCGTTGCTGGCTCGTGAAGATACGAGTTTCTTTGAGCATCGAGGGGTGGATTTCAAGGGGGTGGCGAGGGCGGTCGTGCGCAATCTCAAGGACCGCGACTTTGTCCAAGGGGCGAGCACGCTTTCGATGCAGCTTGCTCGAAATAGCTATGGTCTGATGGATCGAACACTCCATCGGAAACTAGTTGAGGTGATGCTTACTTGGCGTATCGAGAAGGGTGTTTCTAAGAACAAGATCCTCGAGCTTTACATCAACCGAATCTTTTTCGGAAGTGGTGTCTATGGATTGGAAAGAGCGAGTCAGGCTTATTTTGGTATTCCTGCTAGTAATCTGACTCTTGGGCAGGCGGCGACGTTGGCCGGGATTATTCGGAGTCCTAACAGGTTCTCGCCTTTTAAGAATCCTGAGGGAGCCGTGGGCGAGCGAGATACCGTTCTTGGGCGCATGGTGACGTTAGGCAAGATCACGGAAGATGAGGCTCTGGCAGCGAAAGCTGCTCCTTTAGGGATTCAGCCAGAACCTCAATCAGTTTGGCAGGAGAACTATGCGATGGACTTTGTGCGCCGGTATCTCAATGAGACGTGGCTGAGGGATCAGGAATACAAGGAAGACGGGGGGCTAGAGGTCTTCACGACGATTGATCATGACGTTCAGTTGGCGGCGGAGAAGGCTTTGAGAGATCACCTTACCGCATTGGAGGCGACTCCTGGCTATGAGCATCCGACGTATGCAGAGTTTACGGCAGCATGGAAGAAAGGAGACGAGCGCAGGACGACGTATTTGCAAGGAAGCGTCGTCGTGTTGGACAACGATACAGGGGATGTGGTGGCGCTAGTGGGAGGCCGAGACTACGAGCAGAGTAAGTTTAACCGAGCGCTTCATGCGAAACGTCAGATCGGGTCTGTCTTTAAGCCTTTCGTGTATGCATCGGCTTACGAGCAGCGCCGCTTACTCCCTCACACAAGCATCGATGACGGCCGGATCCAAC
Source organism: uncultured Verrucomicrobiales bacterium (assembly GCA_938082635.1). Lineage (GTDB taxonomy): Bacteria > Verrucomicrobiota > Verrucomicrobiia > Verrucomicrobiales > DEV007 > JAACDM01. Next base: position 2,128 of record CALLLI010000167.1, on the reverse strand, counting down.
ATCATGAGCTTGAGCATCATGGGTTGCGTCCTTGGAGTCCTCGGAATTCAGATGGCACGTATCGTGGCAGTCAGAAGGCTGAATATGGCTTGGTCGCATCGAAGAATACAATGACGGTGCGGGTGGGCGAACGAGCTGGATTAGATGCCGTGCGTGAACTCGCCTATGCGGCAAATCTGGCGGATCCAAAGAAGGCTCCTTTACCAGAATCACCTGTGATGTACATCGGGGCATTTGAAACGCCACTCCTTCAGGTGACTAGCGCCTACACCGCTTTGGCCAATGACGGAACACGTCCTCAGTGGCACATCATTCAGAAGGTCACCCGAAATGGGGAGCGGTTAGACCATGTGACGTCGGGCTTTAAACAGAGGCTGTTGACGAAAGGAACGGCATCGATGGTGACGCAAGGACTCTCGGACGTTGTGAAGAAGGGGACAGCGGCGAGCGCCAAACGATTGGGGTGGAAGTGGCCAGCGGCGGGAAAGACTGGCACGACGGATGACTACCGAGACGGTTGGTTCGTGGGCTATTCCAGCACGCTGACGTGTGGTGTCTGGGTTGGACTGGATAACAATCAACCAGTCATGTCCCGAGGCTATGGTAGTAAGACAGCCTTACCTGTGTGGGTGAACGTGATGAAGGCTGCTGTGGAGCAGGGCTACCCAGCTGAGGCCTTGTCCTCAGGGCCAGAGCGTGGTGAGGTGGAGGTTTGTAGAGTGTCCGGAGATACGGCGACCTCGAATTGTCAGCATGCCGGCCAAGCCGCGAACGAGTTGATTCCCGTAGATCTCATGGATGGTCGGGTGCTCTGTACCTACCATGATGGGCAGCGATCGTGGAATCAGTCAGAAAGGCCTCACTACACGGGCCCACAGCCCATGCAGCCAGTTACGAAACCTAGGCGACAACGTGGGGTGATGGACCGTATTTTTGGTTGGCTTCGTTGATTACTTAGATAGTAGGAATTTTAGAATATGGAATTGATTTAAATATTATTTCAATTATGATAGCTCAACAATGAGCGCCGTTCCCTCTCAATCCGTCCAGTTCGGGTGTCCGCATTGCGGTTGTAAGCTGACGATTCCTGCCCACGCGGGCCCGCTAGAAGGGCCTTGTCCACGATGTGAGAAGCCCATTCGCGCGGTTGTTCCAAGTGCAAACGCTCCGACGAATCCTCCTAGCCAACCTGCCGCTTCACCTCAACCAAGTGCCGGCACGTTTCACTCATTAAAGAACAGCACTCATGCACAAGTGCCGCTCACGCCACCTGTCAACGCGGCTGCCTTTCATGGTCAATCTTTGCACTGCCAATGTCCAAGTTGTGGTCATCACCATGCCTTTGCTGCAACGTACCTTGGTGAGGTAACTCAATGCAGCGGCTGTCAGACCGCGATCCGTTTGCCGCAAAGACCTCTGCCAGAGGTGCCCCTGCAGCAAGAAGCCCCAGCTCAGAAGAAAGAGCCGCTTCAATTGCCTGTGCTGAAACCAGCCCAGGAGCAGGCGAACGGCCTCGTGCCAGTTCAGTCCACGCTCGACTCGGTGGTGAAAACCCTTCACGAGTATGAGCAGGCAGGGGTTCCGTCGGATCATCCAGACCGTTTGCATCTGCTTGAACAGTTTTTTGCCGCTTTCTCAGCGGGAGAACTGAACAAGGGGGCGAAAGCGCAGGCTCCGACACCTGCTGTTGATTCTTTAGATGCTCTTTCCCGGCCAGTAGAGTTTCTGGGGCCTTCCGCGCGGTCTCACATCCCTCCCCGTCGAGACGGCGTCCGGTCTGAGATTCAGCCCCGAACTATCCCGCCTGTGGGGAGAACGGCTCGTCCGGCGATAGCGCCTCCAAGTGCAGATAACTCGTCTGAATCGGAGAATCCTGCTGCCGCTGCGTTTCGCCCGCTTCGTGCTCCGGGACAAGGTCGAGTTGACGATATGCGACAGAAGGCTCCGCCGATGGAGGGCGCTCAGCTACTGAGACGCCGTCGCCAAGCTAGACCTTAGCCGAAAAGGGTTCGGGGCATGCCTGCGGGGTGATAGTGAGAGAATTCGCGCAATGAAAACCCTTCGCAGTGCATTTTTAGCCCTGTTCGATCATTTCAGGCTCGCGAAGCCCAAACTTCTTGATCGAAAG
>CALLLI010000166.1 GCA_938082635.1 uncultured Verrucomicrobiales bacterium | reverse complement strand
AACGTCTTGCTGATTTTTATTCAGCCAGCCTGCAAGACAAATCAGAATGAAACGAACGGGATCCATGGAATCCGAGCATGCTCTCCCCGCCCGAATTCATCACGTAGAAAAGTCAACCTTCTCGATGTTCAAGTCCCCCACATCCAACGGATTGCACAGAGTAATCGACTTTTGACACATTACGGCATTCAGAACATGAATACCGGGGGCGGCAGAAGCCTAAGAGTCAAGGGATCCCGCAGGAACGAAGCGTAGCGCAGTGACGAGGACAGCCCTTGACTCTTAGGCTGGAGCTGGCGAATTCTATTGGTTCTGAGGCTCTTAGGGTCAATCGACTATCAGTATTACTACTGTGCGCTAGCAACTTGAATCCGCCATTGATAAAATAGATTATCTTAACTAAATATCATTCCCACCATATTTTCAAGCGGAACAGCCCGCACTCGCCACTTTGGAATACCTCGCCCTTACGACGTCACCTTCTTGATGAGCGGCTTTAGTGTCAGGCCTTGGACCGCGATGCTGAAGATGACGATGACGTAAGTCATCGTCAGAAAGACTTCGCGCTCGGGTCCGGCTGGGATGGCGAGAGCTAGGGCTACCGAGATACCGCCCCGCAGGCCACCCCAAGTGAGGATGGGAATGACGCCTTTGGTGAAGGTTTGAAAGGGCTTGAGGGCGGCGATGGGGATGGATACGGCGGTGAGTCGCGCTAGCAGAACAATTGGAATGGCGATGATCCCTAGCAGAACATTATGACCCGTGATCGAGAGGACAAGGAACTCGAGACCGATGAGAACAAAGAGGATGGCGTTGAACACTTCATCGATGAGTTCCCAGAACTTGTCGAGGTGATCACGCGTGGTGTCAGACATGGCGAGGCGGCGACCATGATTGCCGATCATGAGTCCTGCCACAACCATGGCGAGTGGTCCTGACATGTGCCAGGCGAGGGCGAGGCTGTAGACGCCCATGACGAGCGAAAGAGTGACGAGCACTTCGACTTGGTAGTTATCAATCGTCTTGAGGAGGTAGTAAGCCAGCGCACCAAAAACGGCACCTAACACGACACCACCACCGGCTTCCATGAGGAAGAGGTGGGCAATGTCACCAAAGCTTCCGTCGCTCTTTCCAGTCGCGATCCCGAGGATAGCCAGGAAGACGACGACGCCCACGCCATCGTTGAAGAGAGACTCCCCGGTAATCTTCGTTTCTAAAGATTTGGGCACCCCGGCCGTCTTCAATATGCCTAGCACTGCCACTGGGTCCGTCGGGGAAACGAGCGCGCCAAAGAGCAGGCAATAGATATAGCTGAACTCAATCCCAAAGGCTCCTAGAAGGAAATAGATGATCGTGCCGACGATGAAGGTCGATAGGACCACGCCGACACTAGCGAGAACCGCGATGACTCGCTTCTGATTGGCCAAGTCATTAATGTCGACGTGCAGCGCTCCGGCAAAGAGGAGGAAGCTGAGCATGCAATCGAGCACCGCTTCATTGAAGTCGATGTTCTCCATGAACTGCTTCCCAGTCTCGACGATGGCCGGATTGATAAAGCTCAAGAGAACCAAGCCCAGTGAGAAACAGAGGCTGATCAGCATCACGCCGATCGTCGTCGGTAGCTTGATGAACCGCAGATTCACATAGCCGAAGAGGGCAGCCAACGTGATGAGGCAGGCTGCAATGTCGAAGATTCCCATAGTGGCGAGCGTAGCTGCATGCCGTCTGGGATCAAGTCATGACACTCAGCCGGATCAACGTGCGGGGTAGACCACGAATGGACACGAATCCTGCAATGGAGTCAGGCAAAGCTGATCGAACGGCGACGGGAGATTAGAGCGATTGGTGGGGGCCAATTGAAAGAACTGAACCGCGAATGAACGCTAAAAAACGCTTATCTTGCGAGAAATTTAGGCTAGTATCACGCCGAAAAAAGTGAGCATGTTAGAACGTCACGCCGTTCGGTGACGAAGGAATGGATCCATTCGTGTGAATTCGTGGTTCTCCCCTTTGTAGTCTAGGCCGTTGTCAGGCCGCTTCGGATGAGAAGGGCTTGGAGGTCTGGGTCTCGGCCCATGAAGTCGCGGAAGAGTTCTCCGGCTTCGCGGGCGTTACCTTGGCTGAGGATCTTCTCTCGGAATTCTCGGCCTACTTTGGCACTGAGCACGCCGTCTTCTTGGAAACGGGTGAAGGCGTCGGCGTCTAGCACTTCCGCCCATTTGTAGGAGTAGTAGCCTGCTGCGTAGCCTGTCGGGGAGGAGAAGAGGTGATTGAAGGCCTGACTGTTGTTGGGTCGAGGCGTCTTCGTGCGGACTTGATAGTCTTGGAGCATCGCGTCGATGTTCGCATCCAAGTCCCCTTCAATATGCTTGGTGTGGTTAAGATGGAGATCGAGGTCCATCTTTCCGAAGGATAACTGACGCATGGTTCCCATGGCCGATTGGAAGTTCTTTGCCGCAATCATCTTATCAAACAAGTCGTCTAGGATGGGGGCACCCGTCTCCACGTGACGCGCAAAGCGATCAAGGCTGGCACGTTCCCAACAGAAGTTCTCCATGATCTGGGAAGGAAGTTCAACAAAGTCCCAGACGACATTGACACCATTGAGAGAACGCACGGAGACATTTCCTAACAAGTGATGCAGCAAGTGGCCGAACTCGTGAAAGACCGTTTCGACCTCGCCGTGATTGATCTGCGCGGGCTTGCCCTCGACAGAAGGCGTTAGGTTTCCGCAGATCAAGCCAATGTGCGGTTCGCGTTTCCCATTCTCGGAAGCTTCAGGCGGCAAGCCGGTGCGCAGGTAGTTCATCCACGCGCCACCTCGCTTGCTCTCACGAGGATGCCAGTCCGCATAGAAGCCACCCAGCAAATCCCCTTCGCCGCCGTAGATGTTGTAGAACTTGACCTCGGGGTGCCAAACCTCCACTTCGCCATCTACCGGAACCTCTTGAGGGGATTCATGGAAGACGGTGTCCACTTCTTCTATTCGGATCCCAAAGATCTCCTGCACGATGGCGAACATGCCATCGATGACCTGATCGATCGTGAAATAGGGGCGCAGGGATTCGCCATCAAAGTCATAGCGTTGTTTGCGAAGTTTCTCGGCCCAGAAGCCAACTTCCCAAGGCTCCAATGGCCCCGTAGCTGTGTTCGTTTTCTCAGCCTTGAAGGCTTCAAGCTCTTCGACTTCACGACTAAACTGGTCCTGGATACGCGCATGCAAATCTTCGACAAAGCCCAGGGCCGTCTTGCCTTCCTTGGCCATCCGTGATTGTAGGACGTGGTCAGCAAAGTTGCTCTTCCCTAACAACGTGGCAACTTCATGGCGCAACGTGAGAATTTCTTTCAACAAGGCTCCATTTGAATTCGGCTCCTCTCGGCCGACATTGCTAAAGGCTGCCCAAAGTTCGCGGCGAATTTCATCATCCTCTGCGTACTGCAAGACGGGAATGAGTGAGGGCGCCTGCAAGGTGAACCTCCAGCGCGGTTCCTTGCTGCCATCATCCTCGCCTTCCTTGGAAGCGGCGGAAGCCTTGGCCGCGTCTTTGGCCATCTGAGGGAGCCCCTCTAGACGAGCCTCATCCTCCACGATCAACTCGAATGCGTTCGTAGCATCTAACACATTCTCGGAAAACTTCTGGGTCTTCTCAGCAAGCTCCTTCTTCACCTCCTCCAATCGAGTCTTCTCTGCAGGTGGCAAGTCGGCTCCGTTCTCTCGAAACTCTCGCAGTGTTTCTTCGATGAGACGTTTCTCTACAGGACTCAGCTTCGCAACTTGCTCCGTATTGTCAGCCACGGCTTTGAGCGCTTGCCAAAGACCATCGTTGAGCGCGATCTGTGCATGAAATGCTGACACCTTGGGCAACCACTCATTGTAGACTTCGCGCAGGGCATCAGAATTGCAGACGGAGTCCAGATGACCAACTCGGCCCCATGCTCGGTCCAGCTCTTGAGTTGCGAGTTCGAGCGCTCCGTAAGTTGACGTAAAAGTCGCTTTGCTAGGCTCCTGCGAAGCGACCTCGTCGATCGCCATCTCTCCCAGCGCGAGGGCTTCCTCGACCGCAGGCGTGATGCTTTCTGGAGTCAGGCAGGACCAGCGAATGTGAGGAACATCTTCAAGAAAGGCTTGTTTCATAAACACGCCCTAGGTGGTGCATGGAGGGACCGATTGCAACCGCTGAACAGAGCAACCAGCAGCCTATCTCATGACCGCGAAAGCGCTAGTTCTCGGCTGGCATGCGCAGCACTTGGCCTACGCGGATGTTATAGTTATCGAGCCCATTCTCTCGTCGAATGCCGTAAAGGGCCACGCCATACTGACGGCTCAAACTAAACAGGGTGTCGCCTCGGCGGACGACGTGATATCGCTTCGCTCCGGTGGATTTAGGCTTCATTGAAGTCGCCGAGCTTGAACGTCTCGACGATGACCCCGAGCCACGAATCCAGTCTTCACGATAGTTCCCCTGAGCATCAAAGGGATACTCCCTCCGCGAGAAATTATGCGGCGGCGTCACCAGGGAATCTTGAATGCTCCCCGGAGCCAGACTGCCGATGGCCTTAGAGAAATTGCTTGGAGGCTTGCGCCCATAGTTCTTCTTAGGAGCAGCGCACTGCGTTCCAAACGCCAGCAGCGCGGCCAAGAAGAAGGCTCTGACAATGCCCCCTGAACTAAACATGATCTTGGGGCAAGGGGACAGGTTTCCGAGGCACGGGAGTGGTGCGATCCGCCACCTTCACTACGACTCGGTTCGATTGGATAGCCCGCGAAAGGTCACTGCCAGGGAATCCGCCAAAGTACTCTAGCTGGATCGTCTTCGTAAGTTCCCGATCAATGATCAACGGGTACTCGTCGTCTACGAGTCCCGGACCGACGAGCGTGGCAGAGCTAAGTTCAACCTCAGTCATACCTTTCGCCAGCGGAAACCATTGGCCATTCAGAAGAGGATCTGCCCACAGAGTGTGCGTGGTGGTCGCAAGACGCCGACCATTCTCATCCCTTACACGAATGCGGAGATCGTCAAAGGCGGACCCGAAATGGCTCAGAACTGATTGAGTCTTACCTGAACAATTCTCCACCCGGACGACACATTGTGTCCGAAGCATGAAGAAATCTTCACCGAGCGCCTGGCCGTTCGCATCCGCGACTCGGTGCAAGGACGCTTCCGCTTTCACAATCTCAATCGACGCCGGATAAGCGTCAGAAGCCATTTGGGTACCGCTTGGCCAGACCTGACAACCCGTTAGCGTGAGCAAAGACAGCGCAAAGAGCTTTTGAATGGGGGCGGAGGCATTCATGGAAGTGCTACGAATGTGCGCAATGCCTAGCGAATGTAAAGCCTCGACACATCACGTCCTATCTTATGGTGTTCTTTGCTGGCAGACCCCTACACAACCTCGCTACGCTCAAATCATGTTCGTCCGGCTCCTTCCATTCTTCCTCCTCACCCAGCTCACCGCGACGGCCGCAATTTCGCCGCTCGAGTTCAAAGACGGTGATCGTGTCGTCTTCATCGGAAACACCTTCATCGAGCGCTCGCAATCCTACGGCCATTTGGAGACCATGCTGACAACGGCCTTGGCCGACCGCGACCTCAGCTTTCGGAATTTGGGATGGAGCGGAGACACTGTCTTTGGTGACGCGCGCAGCTACTTCGGCCCACCAGCGGAGGGTTTCGAACGGCTAACAAAGCACCTAGACGAACTCAAGCCAACGCTCATCATTTCCTGCTATGGAGCAGTCGCTGCATTCGAGGGCGAAGCTGGACTGCCTAACTTTGAGAAAGGCTACGAAACGCTCTTGGATATGTTCGCCAGTACAGGTGCTCGTATAGTCCTGATGTCGCCACCTCCCGCAGAGAATCTTCCTTCTCCCCTCCCCAATCAAGAAGCACACAACGAACGTCTAGCAGTCTATCGAGACGCCATCCGAAAGCTGGCTGTCGCCCGGGACTATGGCTTTGCCGATACCTACGGCGCTCTGCGAAAAGCCTGGGATCAACTTCCTCATCCACTGACTGAGAATGGCATTCACTATACGGAGGAAGGCTACGCCGCCATCACGCCTTTTCTCGCGACGGCACTTGGCGTTTCGGCTGAACCTCCTAGCATTTCCCTAGCTTTGCCTTCTTCTGAACCGAAAGTATCCCAGGGCACGGTTTCTAAAGCGTCCCCGAACGACAAGGGTATCACGTTGGAATGGCAACCGAGCCACGCAGCTCCCCTTCCCCTCAATCTTCAAATCACCGGACTAGCGGAAGGCAATTATGCAATACTGCGAGGGGGCACCCAAACGCTAGCCAAGACCACAGCCACTGATCTCGCGGCAGGCATCGAACTTGTGCCTGCCAATCACCAGCCTCACATAGCGACGCTCCGTCGAGCCATTCTACGAAAGAACAAACTCTTCTTCCACCGTTGGCGCCCTCAGAACGAAACCTACCTCTTTGGATTTCGGAAACACGAGCAGGGTAACAATGCCGTTGAGATTTCTCAATTCGAACCCCTGATCGCGGAGCAAGAAGCCAAGATCAGCGATTTGAAACACCCCATCGAACTCACACTCACCTTGAAACGCTAACCTAGCCCCATGAAGCGTCCCCTTCTATCACTAGCTCCTTTGTCAGCACTCTGTCTGGCAGCCTTTCCCTCGTTGTTGCTTGCTCAGCGAGACCTCAAGAATATTCCGGACCCGACTCCAGAGATCCAACTCGCAAGCTTCCAAGTCGCGGAAGGTTTCGAGGTTAATCTCTTCACCAGCGATCCAATGATCGCAAAGCCGGTGCAGATCAACTGGGATTCACGCGGTCGATTGTGGATTGTCAGTAGCAAGATCTACCCTCAGATCAAGCCCGGCCAAGAAGCCCAAGACGAGATTCTCATCATCGAGGACACCGACGGAGACGGCATTGCCGACAAGAAGACGGTCTTCGCTGATGGGTTACTCATACCGACAGGCGTCCTTCCTGCCGATGGCGGAGCTTACGTCGCCAACTCCACCGAGGTTGTGTTCATGCAAGACACCGACGGAGACGGCCGTGCGGATAAGAAAGAAATCATGCTGAGTGGCTTCGGCACGGAGGACACCCACCACATTCTGCACACCTTTCGAGGAGGCCCAGATGGGATGGTCTACATGAATCAATCTATCTACATTCATAGCCATGTGGAAACTCCCTGGGGTGTTGAACGTTTGTTAGCAGGAGGAATCTGGCACTTTCGCCCAGAAACCCGCGAACTCGGTGTGCTCTGCAATGGCTTCGTGAACACTTGGGGCCACACGTTTGATCGTTGGGGTCAGTCATTCGCGACCGACGGTGCCTATGGCGAGGGAGTAAACTATGTCTTCCCAGGCTCGGCCTTCGTGGCAACGCCGGGCGCCAAAAGAATGCTCAAAGGGCTCAGCCCCGGCCAGCCGAAGCAGTGTGGACTCGCCGTTTTGAGTGGTCGTCACCTTCCAGAAGAATGGCGTGGTCAGATGCTCACGAATGACTTTCGAGGTCATCGCGTCAACCGCTTTGCTCTTAGTGAAGATGGTAGTAGCTACCAAGCACGGCAGCAAGAGGACCTTCTATGGACCAAGCACGGAGGCTTCCGCCCGATTGGAGTAGAAATGGGACCGGACGGAGCCATCTACATTGCCGACTGGTACAACCCGATCATTCAGCACGGCGAGGTCGATTTCCGTGATGAACGCAGGGACCAAACCCACGGTCGTATCTGGCGGATCACGGCGAAGGATCGTGCGCCATTAGCCTGGCCCGACATAGAGGGCAGCAGTATCGAAGCTCTGCTAGAGTTACTCCGTGCCCCTGAGGATCTCACCCGGCACCATGCCAAACAGAAGATTCGCCAACGAGGCCTGGAAGAGGCGAAGCCCAAGGTAGACGCCTGGGTGGCATCGCTAGATTCACAAGATCCATTACGTGACCACCTTCGTCTAGAAGCCCTCTGGACCTATCAAAGCCTAAACTTCCTAGAAGCCCCCCTTTTACGAATGGTCCTAGCCGCGTCAGATCATAGGGCTCGTGCCGCGGCTATCCGTGTGCTCTACCACTGGCATAGCCGCCTTCCCGACTCGCTCTCCTTGCTTAGCACAGCACTGAATGATCCTCACCCACAAGTGCGGCTGGAAGCCATCAATGCGCTTCGACAAATCGGCTCCATTGAAGCCTTTGGGTTTGCTATGAGTGCGCTCGATCACCCCATGGACGAGCAGCTAGACTTCGCGCTGTGGCGAACAGCAAGAGAGCTCGAGAAGACCTGGTTGCCCGCACTCCAGGCCTCAGACTTTCAGTTTCCAAACAATACTCAACGTGTCTTTGCACTCAGGGCAATCGAGAATCCAGAAGCGCTGAAGCCGTTGGTTGATCTTCTCGGGAGCGCAGAAGAATTAGATGACGAAGTCGACAGTATCCTAAAGCTCATCGCAGACCTCGGTGATGCAGACGACCTCACCTCCGTCTTTGCCAAGGCCCTCGGAAGTAGCGGCCCCTTGCAGACACGCTCTTTGGAAACACTCAACGCAGCGTCAGCTCAAAGACAGCTGAAGCCTAGAGGCGATCTTTCCAGCATCGCCAATTTACTAGACAACGAAAGGGAATCTGTCGTCAGTCTCGCTTGCCAAACCATTGGCCACTGGAAAGAGCAGGACTTGTTCTCCCGGCTCACCTCTCTAGCCGAGGGTGCAGAGACGAACGAAGTGATCGCAACATCCGCGATCAAGGGCATGGGGCTCTTTGGCAATCAGAGTCTCACCGCCTTGGAGGACCTTGCCCAGAATGAGACACAAAGTTCGGCACGTCGCCTTCGAGCAACCATCAGCATCTTGCCTATAGACCTGCAGAAAGGAACTCGGCATGCCGTAAGCCTGCTGGAATCTCTTAGAGAAGATAGCCCAGAGGTGCAGGATCTCTGGACGACCACACTATCCATTAAGGATGGCCCGAAAGCACTCGCCACGGCCTTACAAGATCGCACCCTGGCTCGAACCATTGCCTATGGCGGGCTTCAAAAGGCGAACTCCGCAGGAAAGCGCGCAGACATTTTGACGAAGGCTTTAACTAAATCCGGTAATCTCGACTCGGTTGGGCAAGACCTGACCGAGTCCCAGATGGCCGCACTGATACAGGAGGTGAACGAGCAGGGCGACCCGCACCGCGGGGAATTTATCTATCGGCGTGCTGATCTGCAATGCGCTGTCTGCCATGCACTTGGCGGGGCTGGCGGCAAACTGGGTCCTGACATGATCAGCCTCGGTGCTAGTGCACCCATGGATTACATCATCGAGTCGCTGCTCGCACCTAACAAGAAAGTCAAAGAAGGCTACCACATGACAACCGTTTACACCAAAGACGATCGTGTCTTGTCAGGATTCGTCACCTTGGAAGATGATCGTCAACTCATCTTGCGAGATGCCGCCAATCAAAAAACGACCATTGCTAAAGATCAGGTGGCTAAGAAAGAGATTGCCTCTGTCAGCATGATGCCGCCAGGACTAACAACCGGATTACGCCGCGATGAATTCATTCACCTCGTTCGCTTTCTATCAGAGTTAGGCAAGGAAGGTCCATTTAAGGTGCCTCCGCGTCGCCTTGTCAGACGCTGGCGAGTGCTCAATTTCACCGAGACGATCGCTGAGCCAGTAAGCAAAGGCGATCAACGTTTCTACGCACTCCAAGACGACATAAAGGAATGGATTCCTGCCTACAGCACGGTGCGTGGTGTGCTTCCAGTGAATGACATCCCTTCAAAGAAGCGCTGGCTATACCTCGTGGCCCCGTTGCGGTTCGAGATTGAGGTCACAACCCCTGGAGAGGTCGGCATTCAGTTCAACGCCACGGAAGGCATGCGTGCCTGGGTCGGCGAGAAAGAAGTCAGCCTCGAGAATTTCGTTCTCCAAGCGCCGCTCGAAACCGGCACTCATATGATCACGCTAGTTTTAGACGGCAATGCCTTTCCAAAGCCAACTCTTGAGGCAGAACTGATCGACCTCCCAGATTCGAACGCTGCCGCCCAGCTAGTGAGCGGCAGCTAGAAATCTGATGAACAGGCTAGGCCTGCGAGCGACCTGGGACGGGATGGCATTCCACGTTCCGCATGATCGCAAGTGTTTCCCCACTGTCTGACTCAAGGTAAGCATTCAATCGGAGGTATTCCGGAGACGACTCAAGCCCTTCGAGGACACAGCGTAGACCTTGATTGTACTTAGGCTGTGGAGCTTGGACAAACTCACCAATCGAAGTGACGAAGAATTCACTATCCTGGGTGAAGAGCCCCCAAACAAAGGCTAGCTGCGTGATGCCATCGATCATCGCAGGGTGGAAAAGGTAGGTATCCTCTGGCCAACCAGCGTCTTCCGGCGGCAAGAGGCGCCCAAGAGCACCCTGTGGAGAGACTCCCTCCACACGATGAATCACTTGGAAAGCGGGCCCGTGGAAGAGCGCTCCCGGACCATAGACATGACTGCCAGTCCAAGCGGTTCGTTCTAGCTCGAGCTCAGGAGCTTGGGTTAGAACCAGTGATTCCTTATCCTCAACCAGCTCTAACAGGGCAGCATAGCGCAGTTGCCCGTCTGCATCGACAAGACGGACAGACGATTGACCGCCCCACTGGAAACTACTAAGCGAGTCCATGATTATCGAGAATGGAGCAGACGCCTTGCCAAATTCAGGAAGGGCAATGCCCTGAAGCTGCTGGAAATCACGGCAGCGGAGAAATCCCTTAGCCCCCGCAGTCTGTCGTGCGTTTCTCAGAAACCATTCCATGACCATCACGCCAGGCACTGCTGGCACGCCCCGCACTTTGTGATCCTGAAGCTGTGGTGAATTCACCTGATCAATCTGCACTTCAGTCTGTGAATTCAGATATGATGTGTGGAGAACCGCCTTGCCGGAAGGACGACGTGGCGCCAGCAGGACTTGAGTGTCTCCTCGGCTATTGTTAGAAAGCTCATCGACGATGACACGACCTGTCTGCGCTCGCGGAATGACCTGGATACCTTGCGCGCTAAGAGAGTCTTCCGTCTGGCTACTCATCGTGCCATCATCACAGAACGCCCAATTGATCGAGCGAATCACACAGTTGGAACCTCGGCGATGGGCCTCAGCACAAGCAATGCGATTGAGCGTCTCATTTGCCATCGCATAGTCCGCATGTTCCGCACTACCACTTTCGTGTAGCGACGGCGACAGGAAGCCGATGAATTGGATAGGATCTTGCTTAGTCAACGCTAGAAGAGATTCCACGCCGGACAGATTGGACCGTAAGACCTGAGCTACTTGAGCATCGGTCTTCGATTCGATCCGAGACTCTTCACGACTGGCACTAGCGTGAAGCAGCGCAGCCACACCGCCCCACTGGCTTCTGACCTGGGAGAGAACGGCCTCAAGCGCGCTCGCATCAGTTGAATCCACGGCAAAGTAACAAACGTTCGACCCGGCTGCACGTAGCTCCCTCATGAGTCGGCGCACTTCGCGCTGTTGGAGGAAGGAGTGAAGCTGCTGCTCGATGATCTCTGGGGTTCCCGCATGCTCTCCCTGATGACGAGAAAGCTCGCCCAAGGCGCGGCGAATGTCCTCAGGATCGTTCAGCGTAGCGAAAGGATCCTCGTCTTCTTCTTGCATGACAACGGAACCTAACAAAGCGAAACGTTGACACTGACGCTTGGCCATCTCGACCACTGGAGACGTCAAGATGCCATGTCCAGCACCATGGACGATCACCGTACCATCCTCAGGAAGGTTGGTTGCACCGGGCTGCGAAAGCTCTGTAGCCTCTAAACCTTGCGTAAGACGAGTGCCATCAGAACTCAAGCCAACTTCGACTGCAGGCCCTCCCTCAGTCAATTCACGAAGAATGCGGCGTGCGAGGACTTCTGCAGAACGCCCTTCACGCTCAACGTCGAGCGCCTTAACGCCAATGTCAGGTCTCTCCGCTGCGACTGTTCGCGCTAGACCAGGCAAGCCACCTGCCCAGGCGCCCTTCTCACTTGAGACACTCATGCCAAAGTCACCACCTGTATCTTGCACGGTGATGAATAGACCTCGACGTTCACCGAGGCCATGAACGACAGCGCGAGCCGCTTTAAAGGCCTCCAATTGAATCGCTGACGCTTGGTCTATAGAAGTGATCTCGCTAAGACCGCTCATGACAATCGCTGCGCAAGCGGTCGGCGGCACACTATCAGTCACCTCAGCCTGGAAACCCTCAGCTAGAAAGAGATCTCGCAAAGCCTCCGCCACACGTCGGTCATCGGGAACAATATGAATCTTATCGACAAGGTGTAGCTGGGGTAATCCGAATCCGCACGCAGTCGTCACCTGGCCACGGATCACATGACGATCCACTGGCACATCAGGCTCACTCGCCACTGGTGCAGGAACTGCTACTGGAGCAGCCTGAACGACGACTTCAGCGGCCACGGGCTCAGGCTCCACGACTTCAACGAAGGGCGACGCCACGGCTGTTGGCTCAGCTGGAACGAAAGGGCTCTCAAACGGTGCAGCTTCACTCTCTGCGACGAAGGCATGAAAGGGAGTGGGAGCAGAAGCAGAAGCTTCCGCAATCATTCCCATTACAGGCTCTGGTGGTGCCATCGACTCGACAGCCAGTGCGAATGGTGAAGACGGCACTGCCGCAATCGGCTCAAGCGCCTGGAAAGGAGATCCATCTGAATCGACCACGGGAGCAGCATTCGCCTCAACAGCTACTTGAAATGGAGAAGTCGCGGCAGGAATAGCTCCCTTAGCTTCTATGTTAGCAACAGGTTCGAGCACCTTTGGCTGGGGCTTGGCAGCTCCTACCAAGAATCCTACGAGCCTCCCTAAATCGAGAAATTCAGGTATCCTCGTTAGCGATAGATTAGGCGCACTAGGGAAGGCGCGCTTAACATCACTGATGACCTCAACGACTTTGGGCGGCGTCAAATCCAATTTTGTGCCCGAATTGAGATGCTCGTCCAGCATTGCTAACGGATAGCCCGTTCTCGCAGAAACGATTCCTAACAAATCAACTCTTTGCATCGTTAATGTCTCGGCAACAAGCTCTACCGGCACATGCTCAGCCTCAATCACCTGCGTGAACGGTCCAGCATTTACGACTGGAGTAGCCACTGGTTCTGAAGAGACAGAAGGCACTTTCAATTCAACCCCCATCGGAGGAATCTCACTACTCGGAAGCTCCACGAGCACGGGAGCAGGAGCCTCCGCAATCACGGAGACCTCGTCGGGACTCGCCATGAACGGAGAAGCAGCCGGACCAGCCACTGATGAAACGGGAGCCTGCTCGCGAACAGGCTCAACAACTTGTTCCGCAATCACCTCTTCGGGTTCATCCTCTTCTACCAATGCCTGAAGCTTAACAAGCTGCCCAGGCAGGGGTGGCAAGACGAAAGAGGCAGAAGGCTCAGTCAGTGGCGTAGGCGGTATTTCAAAAGCAGGTATTGGCGTCTCAGGAACGATCGGTAGCTCTGCTGCTACAGGGGCGGCCACAACTTCAGCCACAGCGGGCACCGATACCAGTTGCGGAGCCACGACAGGAGCTGGCACCTCTGCTAGAGGTGTAACCAGCGCAGCCGGGGGACCAGGTATAGCACTCTCAGCTACAGGCCCGACAGCAACGGCACTCGACGTCTCAGCATGTGACTCCGTTAAAGGAGTCACTGGAACTGCCCGCGCCGTTTCCATGACAGGCTTAGATACTATTGGCACCACAGGCAAAGGCTCTGGAGCCAAGACAGGGCTCGCGGCTAGCGCCGAGACAGGCTCTGGAGAACGTTGGGGAGACAGTACGGACTCGGACCCAATATCAGATCCGCTCGATCCAAATCGATTCGCTACCGCTCCGAGATCAACGGGAGGCAACGAAACAGATTGCTCAAGAACAGAGTCAACGGGAGGCAACGAAACAGATTGCTCAAGAACAGAGTCTTCTGGAGACAAGATAGCTGTTGAAGCCTCCGATCCGTTCTTCTCATCGAGCAGTCGGTCGGAGGTCACCCCCTTTCCCACGAGCGAGGAGCTTGCAGAGCGTTTAGCGAGAACCTTCTCAGCAGCCACAGTCGTCGCTCGTGCGACGATCACATCTGCTTCCGCACTCGCACGCACGACGAGGTCATCAGCCTTAGCGTTGGCTTGAGAAAGGACTTCCTCTGCCTCTTGATTAGCTCTCCCTACCACTTCCATTGCTTCCGCATGGGCACGCTTACTCACTTCGGCCGCCTCTGCTTGAGCTTGAGCAAAAGCCTGCTGCGCTTCCGCCTTGATGCGATCGGTGTACTCATCTGCCTGCGCTTTCGCGAGTCCAAGCAACTCCTCTGCCGACGCATTCGCGAGCCTAACCGCTTCATCAGCATCCAGCTTAGCCTTAGACGCGATGTTCTGCTGAATGCCATTCAGATCCTCGACCAAAGAACCGCGCATCTCCACGACCTTCTTAAGAACCCCTTCCTGGCTCATGGCCACGGTGGATTGGAAGACCGCAGAAGCCTTTTCAGACTCTCTCCGGAACGCTTCCAGGAGACCGTCCAAATGCTGCAAGTGGGTCTGGTCCGCGGCGGGAGCAGAGGCGGTTCCCGGTGGCATCGTCTCAGTGTGCTGATTCATTCAAGTTGTAAAAACTTCAGATAATTCATATTTTACCATTAATTACCATAGATACAATATCGAAAAGTTACTGTTTTGATCGTCGCGCCGGTGATTCTCACCAATCTGAAACTTTCGCGATCTAGCCCGGTAAGAGGGCTAGAGGACTCCAAGCTTACACCAATCTTACCGCCAGATTACGGAGAAGTAATTGCACCGAGATTAGAAACAAACCCTCGAAGCGGATGCGCTATCCACTGTGATGAATCAAACCACTTCCAACAAACCCACCCGAATTCGAACCATGAACCCCAAAGCGAAACTAGTTAAAACCTTCGCCTCTGGCGCCGCACTTGCCGCCGTCGGAGCCGTCTGCCTACAACCGCTCTTCGGAAAGCAAAGCTCGCTCACCGAGCTGATGGCGGTCGATAAAACACCACCAATCCGCGAAGGGGCCCTCGGTGGCTATGCAAACATCGTGGATCGCGTGGCTCCATGTGTCGTCAGTATTTCCGCTTCCAAGGCAGCGCCCCAGATGACGTCGATGGACCCGCGTCTCCGCCAGTTCTTTGGTCAGGCCCCCAAACAGCAGGGCACGGGATCTGGAGTCATTCTTACGGCGAATGGCTACCTCGTAACGAACAACCATGTCGTCGCTGATGCGGACGAAATCCTCGTCTCTCTGTCAGGAAACAGGACGCCCTACCCTGCCGAAATCGTAGGCGTAGATCCAGACTCAGACTTGGCCGTCCTCAAGATCGACGCCACGGACCTTCCCACGATCAAGGCTGCAGACAGTTCCGTTCTTAAAGTAGGAGATACCGTGCTCGCCTTAGGAAGCCCATTTGGCCTCAGCGAAACCGTGACATCAGGAATTGTCAGTGCCTTAGGACGCAATGACGTCTCCATTGCTAGCTACGAGAACTTCATTCAAACAGACGCCTCCATCAATCCGGGCAACTCGGGTGGTGCTCTCGTGGACAACAAAGGTCGGCTCATCGGGATCAACACCGCCATCCTCTCACGCTCGGGTGGCAATGTAGGAATCGGATTCGCCATCCCAGTCAATATGGTCATGAACGTGGCTGATCAGCTCATCCAGAATGGCGAGATGAAACGAGGCTATCTCGGCGTGATGCTACGCGAGCTCACCCCTGACCTGGCGGAAGCGTTCCAGATTCCGTCTAACAAAGGCGTTCTCTTCGACCAAGTCTTGCCAGATACACCTGCAGCCGATGCAGGTTTGCGCGATGGCGATGTCTTGCTCCGCGTTGATGGAACGACAACAGACGACGTCCGAGCCACGCGTCTGTTAGTCAGCAACCGGCGCCCCGGGACTAAGTTGGCCATGAAAGTGCAGCGCGGAGATGAGGCCATGGACCTAGAGGTCACGATCGGCGAACTCCCTACCAAAAGCACAGCATCGAATAACCGCATGACTCGCCCCGACACAAACAACATAGTGCCAAGCCCCGCCGAACTGCTTGAAGGTGTCACCGTGGAAGACCTCAATGAACGCTATCGTGCGCAGCTCAGACTCGACGTTGAAGTCACCGGCATCGTCGTGACACAAGTCGCTCCAGGCACGCCGGCCGCCAACAAAGGGCTCCAGGCAGGGGATGTCATCACCGAGATCGGCCGCCAACGTGTGGCCAGTGTCGAAGAAGCGAAGGAAGCCTACGCGGCCATCGACGGCAATCTCCTCCTGCTGCGCGTGTGGCGTGAAGGCGTCGGCCGTTTCGTCGCCATCAAGGCCAGCTAGTTAAGTTTACGAATTGTTGTTGAGCAAAGACCGTGCCCTGAGCGGCGGGACCTCTTTATCACTGGCTGAAGACGCCAGCGCTAGGAAGATCACCGCCATCAGGGCGCATTCTTGTACAGCAGCATTGCCAGGCCAGAGATCCCCCATAAACTCGTGCTCATGAAATCCTGTCTCACCCTGTTCGGTCTCACCCTGTTCGGTCTCACCACCTGCCTCACTGCCACCTCTTGGGCACAATCTCCCGAGGAAGCGGAAGGGGCACTCCTCGGCAATGTCCGCCAAGTCACCTTTGCCGGCAAACGTGCGGGCGAAGGCTACTACAATGCTGATGGAACCCAGCTCGTCTTTCAGAGTGAGCGCGACGCCGAGAACCCGTTCTTTCAGATCTTTGTCATGGATTTGGAAACGGGTGATGTCGAGAAGGTCTCCCAAGGTCATGGCAAGACCACCTGCGCGTGGATGCATCCCAAAGGCGAGAAAGTACTCTATGCCTCGACCCACGAAGACCCCAGAGCACGAGATAAGCAGAAGGAAGAACTTGAGTTTCGCGAGTCCGGCACGGAGCGGCATTATTCCTGGGACTATGATGAGACGTATGACATATTCGCCTCTTCGCTAGATGGCAAGACGATCGCAAACCTAACAAAGACGAAAGGGTATGACGCCGAAGGGAGCTATTCCCCAGATGGCGAGTGGGTTGCCTTTGCCTCGAACAGACACGCCTACACCGCTGAACTCTCCAAGAAGGAGAAAGCACGTTTCGAAATCGATAAATCCTTCCTCATGGAGATTTACCGAATGCGCGCAGACGGCAGCGAAGTCCAGCGACTGACCAGTGTGAATGGCTACGACGGCGGCCCCTTCTTCAATTCAAATGGCTCCAAGATTTGCTGGCGCCGATTCAATGAAGGTGGCGATAAAGCTGAGATCTGGACCATGGACGCGGACGGTTCAAATCAGAAACAGATCACCAAGCTGGGAGCCATGTCCTGGGCACCTTTCTTCCACCCCTCAGGAGATTACTTGATCTTCGCCACGAATCTCCATGGCTTCGGCAACTTCGAACTCTACCTCGTGGATGCCGCTGGCACGAAGAAGCCTGTCCGCGTGACGCACACCGATGGATTCGATGGCCTCCCGGCATTCTCACCAGATGGCGAGCAACTCAGCTGGACAAGCAACCGCACGCCTAACAAGACATCACAACTCTTCTTTGCAGAATGGAATCATGAATCCGCGCTCGAGCTGCTGAATAGCCACGCAACGAACGATTTCTCTGACTCCACGGCCCCTATCACCGTTGCCGACTTGGAGAAGCACCTGACATACCTAGCCTCTGAAGAGCTTGAAGGCCGCCTCACGGGCACCGAGGGCGCGAAACTCGCCACAACGTATGTTGCTGAAGCCTTTGAACATCTCGGCCTAGAGCCTTCCGGAGATAAAGGAAGCTACTTCCAGGAATTTGACTTCACAGCAGGCGTCGATCTGGGCACAGAGAACAAGCTCTCACTATCAAACAACGACACATCGACTGAGTATGTCGCTTCCAAAGACTGGCTTCCCCTCTCCTTCTCACAGAATGGCGAAATCAAGCCAGGCGAAATCGTCTTCGCAGGCTACGGCATCGAAGCCCCTCAAGAGACAGGTGAGAACGGAGAGAAGTTTGCCGAATACAGCTCCTACTTTCACCTCGACGTGAAAGACAAGTGGGTGCTCGCTTTCCGTTACAGCCCTCACAAAGTCTCCGACTCTGATCGCCAACGTTTCGCGCGCTACAGCAGCCTGCGCTTCAAAGCCATGCTCGCACGGCAGAAAGGGGCACGCGGATTGTTAGTGGTCAGCGGACCCAACTCGAAAGTAAAGAACCAGCTCATTCCCCTCTCCTTCGACGCGTCACTCTCTGGCTCCGGGGTCGCCGCCATCTCCATCAGTGATGCCCTCGGTCAGAAGCTCCTCGACGCTTCTGGCAAGGACATGCAGGCCCTGCAAGATCTGTTAGACACGGGCGAGATGAGTGAAGGCATTCCATTGGAGGGCCTCACGCTCGGGGCGACCATCGATATCGATGAAGAGAAGCGCACCGGACGAAACGTGATCGCGATGCTTCCAGGAGATTCGCCCAATCCCCATGAACCCATGATCATCATCGGAGCTCACGTCGACCATCTCGGACGCAAGGCCAGCTCCAGTTCACGCGCCAAGGAAGGCGAGGAGAATGCCATCCACTACGGAGCCGATGACAATGCCTCAGGCACCGCAGGCATGCTGGAGATCGCGCAATGGATCACCGATATGAAAGCGCGGGGCAAGCTGAAGCAGAAACGTTCCATCATCTTCGCCGCTTGGTCAGGTGAAGAACTCGGCTTGTTAGGCTCCGCTCATTTCACCAAGTCCTGGGCGAAGATGTTCGGAAGTGAAGACTCCAAGCTCGGCGGCCTCTTCGCAGCGTGTCTTAACATGGACATGATCGGACGATTGAGGAAATCCCTCGTGCTCCAAGGCGTCGCTTCGAGTGACCGCTGGCCCATCGAAATCGAGAAACGGAACATTCCCGTCGGCCTGCCCATCGTGACACAGAATGACACTTACATCCCCACAGACGCCACGTCCTTCTACCTTCGCGAAGTGCCGATCCTCAGCGCCTTTACAGGGGCCCATGATGAGTATCACACCCCGCGTGACACGCCCGACCTCATCAACTACGAGGGCGCTCGGAAGATCTCAAAGTTCATGGGGCTCGTCCTCCGCTCCCTCGCCACGAGCGAAGAGGCTCCCGAATACAACGAAGTCGCTCGCCCCGAGAACCAAGAGAATCGCGGCGGACTCCGCGTCTATCTTGGGACTATTCCTGACTACGCTCAGGGCGATATCGAAGGCGTGAAACTGTCAGGCGTGCGCAAAGGCGCTCCCGCCGCAGAAGCAGGCATCGAGTCCGGTGACATCATCATCAAGTTAGGCGGCAAGGCCATTAAGAACATCTACGACTACACCTACACGCTCGGCGCGCTCAGCATCGGCGAAGAAACAGAAATCGTAGTGAAGCGCAAAAGCGAGGAGAAGACCTTCAAGATCGTCCCGAGTTCTCGCGACTAGACTGAAGACTGGCTTGATCCTATCGCCGGGAGCGCTAGGATCGCGGTGTGAAACCGTTGCTCCTGCACCGGCGTTAGTTAAGACTGTAATCTATCAACCAAGACTATCATGCCACATACCTTACCAGACCTCCCTTATGCGCACGACGCGCTAGAGCCACACATCGACGAGAAGACGATGCAGATTCATCACAGCAAGCATCATAACACTTATGTAATGAAGCTAAATGAAGCCCTCGCAGGTCACGACGCTCTCGATGACTTGTCTCCAAGAGAACTGATCAGCGATCTCGATGCTATCCCGGAAAGCATCCGCGGTGCTGTCCGCAATCACGGCGGTGGGCACTCGAACCACTCCATCTTTTGGGCAACGATCGGCCCAGACAAAGGCGGTGCACCAAGTGGCGACCTCGCCGCAGCGATCGATACCGCTTTCGGTTCCTTCGATGCCTTCAAAGAGAAGTTCGCAGCCGCAGCGGCCACCCGTTTCGGAAGTGGTTGGGCTTGGCTCAGCGCTAAGGACGGCGCTCTCGTCGTCAGCTCCACTCCAAACCAGGACAGCCCCTACATGGAGGGCGCCACACCGCTCCTCGGGATCGATGTGTGGGAGCACGCTTACTACCTAAACTATCAGAACCGCCGCCCAGACTACATCAGCGCCTTCTGGAGTATCGTGAATTGGGACGCCGTTGCCGAGCGCTTCGCTGTCGCCTAATCAGCTAGCAGAACATTCAAGTTCATGCATCGGGGCGGCACCTTCTTGGTATCGCCCCGATTTCATTTAGGGCATGAAGATCTCAACTTCACGCGGAGCAATCTCGACGACTGCCTCTGAAATCTCAATTACCGCAGAAGTGCCCTCCACAAGCCCCTCTCGCTTCCACTCGACACCGCCTAGCGGAAGCACTTCTCGTGAGATTTCTTGAACAACATCCTTCGCATTCACGACCACTAGGGCCCGCACACCTTCATGGGCCCGCGCGAAAGCCAGCCACCCTTCCCCCATCCCAACGATCTCAAAAGAGCCTCGGCGCCAAATCGGTCCATTCCGTCTCAACTTGGTCAGTTTTTGATAGAAGGCATGCAACTCAGGATCGAATTTCACCGGGCTCATCGCCACCTGACGACTACCCGGATGAACGTTCTCCGAAGCATAGGTCAGCTCTGGCCACACCATCGGTTTCCGACAATCTGGATCATCCGCACCCCACATACCAGCCTCAGTGCCATAGTAGATGTAAGGCGCTCCCGGAGAGACAAACTGAAACGCGGCTAGCTGTTTCAACCGTCGCCAGCCCGCCGCATCTGGGGCGCCAATATGATAGTCAGGCTGATGCTTCACGCTGGCAGCATGGTCGAGACGCGCGGTGGGATTCATCACGACGGAAGCGACGCGAGCCACATCATGGCTATCGAGGAGATTCTGAAGAACCAGCGCTCGCTCGTATCCATAGTCTGCGTGAATCTTCGTTAGGAATTCCGCAAAGCGAACTCCATTCCCATGAGTTTCGGGCTCATGAAAGAAAGCAAAGGCCGCATCGGCAAAGCGATAGTTCATCACCCCATCAAACGCCAAGCCAAGCCATGGAGCAGCATTGGCCAGCTCATGGTTCTGATAGTCCTCCCACCAGATTTCACCGGTAAGATACGCCCCGGGATTGATCGCCTTCACCCAGCCACGTAGCTCTTTCCAGAATTCAATGGGCACCTCGGCAGCGACGTCCAAGCGCCATCCATCGATACCATCCGACGGATCGCCGTCGCCATTTGGATCCATCCAGCGCTGCACCACGTAATGCATGTGCTCTTTCGCATCTGCGCACGGTCCATTCTTATCCTTTCGCAACTCTGGCAGGCCTTTTACATTTGCCCATCCATGGTAAACAAACTCATCTTCAGCTGTGGAGGGATCATCCCAGCCATCAATCCGGAACCACTTGGCAAAACGTCCCTCAGGCCCCTCTTTCTTAGCGCGTTGAAAGGCCCAGAAAGGAATGCCCACATGATTGAAGACGCCATCAATGATAATCTTCATGTCCCGTCGATGCGCCTCCTCGATCAGCGTTAGGAAGAGTTTATCAGCCGCCGTCCATTTCCAGGTCGAGGGATCCGCTGGATCTTCTTCCGCAAACATCGCCAAGTCTCCATCCGGATGGGGACCAAAGTGCTTGTCCACATGATGATAAAGCGCCGCTCCGTATTTGTGTAGCGAGGGACTCTCAAAGACCGGATTCAAGTAGAGAGCATTCACTCCGAGATCCTTCAGATAATCGAGTTTATCGAGAATGCCCTGAAGATCCCCTCCATAGCGCCGGAGCTGAGCATGATGATAGAAATCATTTCCGTCCTGCTCCCAAGGCTGCATCTCATACCAATCTGACGTCCATGGGCTGACCTGCCAGTTCTCCGGCACCACGAAGGGCCAGGTGTCTTTCATACTCGCAGGACTAGGATCGTTAGAAACGTCTCCATTTGCAAAGCGCTCCGGGAAGATCTGATACCAGATCGCATCCTGGTGCCATTCTTCCGCAGACAGAGCAACGGTTCCCGCAGCGGCCACCAGGGCTTGGCCCCACCAATAACGTCGTTTCCAGTTCATCCCGAAATCTGATATCGGATCCGAATTTCTCTACCGAGAACTATTCTTCTATCGGTTGTTGCCTTTTCCAGGGATTTCGATCAGTTACAGCCCGCTATGGCAGGCTCATCCTCCTCTCTCAGACGTCGCCCTCGTTTGATCGGTCCCCGCAAGACGGTGGCCATCATCGCGAGCACATTCCACGAGAACTTCGTGGCTGCCATGATTGAGCATGCACGAGATGAACTTCTCGCCAGCATGCCCAACGCCTCCGTGCCGCTCTACCGCGTTCCTGGAGCTTTCGAGATTCCCGTCTGTGCTTCCTATGTCACGACGCACACGAATGTGGACGTCATCTTGGCGCTCGGAGTTGTCATTCGCGGAGAGACGGAACATGCGGACCTCGTTTCATCTTCTGTCTTCCAGGCGCTACAAGAGGTGGCCATCACTTCCCAGGTGCCCATCATCAACGAGGTTCTCTTACTCGATGACGAAGAACAAGCCGAGGAACGCTGCCTAGGCGAAGGAATCAATCGCGGAACCGAGGCAGGCCAAGCGGCAGTGTCCATGGCTGAACTCTTTACCAAGCTGAGAGAGACTTATCCTGATGTCATCGACAAAACCGGGTAGACGCCGGATCGGCCGTGAAGCCGCCATTCAATTTCTTTACTGTCAGGAGCTCAATCCTGAAGAACGCACCGAATCCCTCGAAGCGTTCTGGGACGTCCGACCTATTAGGGCAGAGGCACGGACCTTTGCAGAGAAACTCATCGACGGCGTGCTCGAGCACGAAACTGAGATCGATGAAATCCTTACAGCGAAGCTAGAGAATTACCGCATCGAACGACTCGCTGCCGTAGACCGCAACATCTTGCGCCTAGCCATCCACGAAATTCTCCATCGCGAAGACATTCCCGATGCTGTTTCTATCAATGAAGCCATTGAGATCGCCAAACGCTTTGGCTCCACAGAGTCCGCAGGCTTCGTGAACGGCCTCCTCGACAGCGTTCGCAGATCACGCTCGCCCGAATCCTAACAACACGTCATGGCCGGTTTATTCTCCAAGATAGCCTCACGGTTCCGCAAGACTGACATCGAATGGGATGATCTCGAAGAAGAGCTCATTCGTGGCGATCTGGGAGTCCCCTTGACCATGGAGATCATCGACGACCTCCGTGAGCGCGGTCGCTCTCTGTCTGGCGAAGACGTCGTTTCAGCCTGTCGCGAGGAGATTCACAAGCTCCTGCCCGAGAAGACACCTCCCATGGCACGGCCAAGCGAAGGTCCTAGCATCATCCTCGTCGTCGGAGTCAATGGAGTCGGCAAGACAACCTCGACCGCTAAATTGGGAAAGTGGCTCAAAGGACAAGGCCATCAAGTCATGTTCGCCGCAGCCGACACCTTTCGTGCTGCTGCCATCGAGCAGCTGGAGATCTGGGCTCAGCGCCTTGACATCCCCATCGTCAAAGGTGCTTACAAAGCAGACCCTTCATCTGTCTGCTACGCAGCCTACCAGTCAGCTTGTAAGAAGGGCGTAGACTTTCTCCTCTGCGACACTGCTGGTCGCCTTCACAACCGGCACAATTTGATGCAAGAATTAGGCAAGATGGAACGGGTGTTAGGCAAACTAAACGCCGATGCGCCCCACGAAGTCTTCATCGTCGTCGATGCCACCACCGGCTCAAATGCCGTCAATCAAGCCAAGGAATTCCAGGCAGCTCTATCCAAGATGACCGGCCTCATCGTGACCAAGCTCGATGGCAGTGGAAAGGGTGGCGTCGTTGCTGCGATTCAGAAGCAGTTGGACATCAGTCCGAGATTCATCGGCACGGGTGAAGAAGAAGACGACTTTGAGGAGTTCGACGCCAAGCGGTTTGTCGATCAGATCCTCTAGCGGCTTCCGTCTACCAGGGATCTGTTTGCCGCGCACACGCAGCAAATTCTCTCCAAATTCGGTCATTTTCTGCTAATGTATCCCGAATGTCTCAGGAATAAGTCACCCCGCCATCACTGCTCCTACGAGTACGTGATCGGGACGATCAAGAGGCCTGGACAGAGTTTGTAGAGATCTATCAGCCTCTCATCCTTCGATTTGGCACTCAGTCGCGGGGCCGATGGTGACAACGCGCCCGATATCACTCAAGACGTGCTGCGGAATGTGGCCCGAGCCATGCATCGCTTTAAATATGATCCTAGCAAAGGTGTGCAGTAGCACTCTCTCCCGTGGGAACGTGAGGGTGTGATCGTCACTTTCTACCGTGGAATAAAGCCCACGGTAGAAAGTGACGACGGGCGCTGAATATTTTTTCTTAGGCGGATGCAAATTCGTCGTGCCTCCTTCC
>CALLLI010000165.1 GCA_938082635.1 uncultured Verrucomicrobiales bacterium | reverse complement strand
CCTCGATTTCGATGAAGAAACTGCAGAAACTCTAAAGTGGAGTTTAGACTCGTTCGACTCTGCTCAACAGTATGTGCGGTTAAAGATCACAACCCCCTAAGAGTAGTCTCATTTCCGCCGTGACTCATGGCAAAGGTCGGCGATAGTGGTCTCATGGTAGCACGCTTGATTTGCATACTTGGTTTTCTCTTTGCCGTCCTTTCGGCTTGGGCTGATTCCGTTTCTTTCAATCGCGATATCCGCCCCATCCTTTCAAATAATTGCTATGCATGCCATGGGGTCGATCAGAACAAGCGGAAGGCGGACTTGCGGCTCGACACGCGAGAGGGAGCCATCGCAAACGTCATCGATACCGACAGCTCACCTCCGCCAAGAATGAATTCTGGAGAACGGATGATGAGAGATTGGTGCGAATTGTCACGGACGTTGGTGCCGTCTTCCGCTTCGAAGACGATGGGGAGCATTTGATAGTCCCCGCTGGCGGGCACAGGGAACGTGGACCCGTTCTCCGAAGGCTCATTCGTCTGGGTGAAGGCGTGCGGGAGGGTTTCGTCTGAGGAGACCGTTGTCCATCCCTGAGAGGTGCCATCTTCGAAGTCGTAGATGAGATTGGAAGGTGGGAGCTTGCCGGGAATCTTGACATTATCAAAACCGATCCAGCCCCAACCACCGGCTGAGGAATCAAACACGTCCACGGTGTAGGTTTCTGTATCGCTGACAAACGGGGCCAGGTCTTCAGCACTAATGACGATCGCTTGGTAAATGTCGTCATTGGTGCTGCGAGCTCCGGTTACGACGTAGGTGTCATCACTCAGGCGTCGGACACCGAACCCCTGAGCTTTGACACCCTCTTCGGCATCGGTCGCGATGGCAAGCTCGGCTGGGGATTCCGGTAGGGCCCCGTGCGCATCACCGCCCACGATCGATACTGATAGAGCTCGCCTTCGCCAAGGATGAACTCCGGGGAGCGGATGATGAGTGATTGATGCGCGTTGTCCCGGACGTTGGTGCCGTCTGCCGCTTCGAACACGATAGGAAGCATCTGGTAGTCGCCACTATCTGGCACGGGAAAGGTCGAGCCATTCTCGGAGGCTTCGTTTGTCTGCGTGAATGCGTGCGGGAGCTCTGGGTCCGATTAGATGGTAGTCCACCCTTGAGAGGTGCCATCTTCGAAGTCGTAGACGAGCTCCTGCTAGCATGCTGAAGCTAGCGAGTGCGACGATTGTGATCCAAGCGTGGTCTTTCATAGTTTGAATGGTAACTAAGCAGACCAGATCGCGGGATGATAGACCAGACTTGAATTAGAAAAATTGCGTCCTCAGTAACCAGCAGCCTGGCCATCCTTACGGACCTCAGAGGCCCCATAGTAGACATCGTTCTCGGCATCGTAGCGGATGGCTTGATAGCCGCCGTAGAGGCCTTTGGCATATTGGACCTGGTGGCCGCGTTCTAACAGGCTGCGAACAGTGGCGTAGTCGAATCCACTTTCCAAGTTCACGGCGCCGCCGTCTTTCATGATATCACCCGTGGGCTGAGAAGAGCCTGTGTGGACGACGCGTGGGGCATCGCCAGCTTCCTGCAGGTTCATGTCGAAGTCGATCATGTTGATCATGATCTGCACGTGACCTTGCGGCTGGGTCGCTCCTCCCATCACGCCGAAGCTCATGTGGGGCTTACCGTACTTCGTCACGAAGGCCGGAATGATGGTGTGGAACGGGCGTTTGTTAGGAGCGTAGGTGTTGAACTTGCCCTTACGAAGGTCGAAGAGTTCGCCGCGATCTTGCAGGCAGAAGCCGAGGCCATCCGGACAAAGGCCGGAACCGAAGCCGCGGTAGTTGCTTTGAATGAGTGAGACCATGTTGCGGTCTTTGTCTGCCACCGTGAGGTAGATCGTATCGCCTTCTTCGAGCGATGGGTTGCCAGGATTGTAGGCCCTACCTGCTTTGGTTCCGATCAGGGCACGCCGTTTGTCCGCATAGGGTTTGGAAATGAGTTCAGTGGTAGGAAGTTGATGGAAGTCGGGATCCGCGTAGAACTTTGCGCGGTCTTCAAAGGCGAGTTTCTTTGCCTCGATCAGCCAGTGCAGGTGGTCAGGACTGCCAAAGCCTGCACCACGCAGGTCGTAGCCTTCTAGCACATTCAGCATCTGCAGAGCAGCGATTCCTTGGCCGTTGGGTGGCAGTTCCCAGAGTCGGTAACCACGGTAAGAGGTGCTCACGGGCTCGACCCAAGTGGAGGTGTGGGCTGCGAGATCGTCGGCCGTGAGAAACCCGCCGACGCGCTTCATAAAGGCATCGATGGTTTGAGCGATCTCGCCTTTGTAGAAGGCATCGCGTCCGCCTTCGGAAACTTTCCTCAGGGTTGAAGCGAGGGCTTTGTTCTGAAAGATCTCGCCCTTCTTAGGAGCCTTGCCATCACGCAGGAACGTTTCCGCGAATCCCTCATAATCTTTGAAGGCCGTTTCTCCAGAACGCCATCCATCCGCGATAACTTCGGACACAGGAAAGCCTTCTTCAGCATAACGGATGGCAGGTTCTAACAAGTCTTTCATTGGGAGCTTGCCGAACTTCGCGTGAAGAGTGAACCAGCCATCGATACAGCCCGGCACGGTGACGGGAAGGGGACCGAACTTTGGGATGCGTTCTAGATTGCGTTCCTGAAGGTCTGCTAGTGTGAGGCTCTTGGGTGATCTTCCACTGGCATTGAGTCCATGGAGTTTCTGCGTCTTGGCATCCCAGACGATGGCGAAGAGATCGCCACCAATGCCATTTCCTGTCGGTTCCATGAGTCCGAGCGCGGCATTGGCTGCGATGGCGGCGTCGATGGCGTTGCCGCCACCTTTCAAAACGTCGAGGGCGATCTGCGTTGCGAGCGGTTGGCTTGTGGCTGCCATACCGTGTTTCGCGATGACTTCGGAACGCGACGCAAAGGCTTTCCCGGTGAGGCGGTCATTGGCGGTCGCGTGCGAGAAGTTTGCGACGACGAGGATGGCGAGAAGGAACCTGCTCATGTCGATTATCATCGCGAGGGAACGGGGCGCTTGTCAAAGCTTCCCACTAACGAATTCAGGGCACCTCCGTGAGTAGACTTCCTGAGGTCGCACTTAGGAATGAAGGGTTTGCTAGTTCTGAACTTCGTCGAGAGTGACGACGCGATAGAACTTTTCTATTCTCGGGGGGCTCTCCCTGGGACCAAAACCTATAAAACAAGTATATTGAACAAGTGCGGACTTGCTAGAGTGGTAAATACATGACTCAGTCTCACTAAATCACTATGGCTTCAGTTTATCGCAGAGAAAGTTCAAGGGGCTGGCAATACTCCTTACGCAGGAGAGAAAGCCGTGGTGGATCACATCGTGCCGGTCTCCAAGGGGCGACGGTTTGAGTCATGGATCGGCAACCTAGAGTTCATGCCTCGCACACTGAATCGGAGAAAGTCTGACAAGATGTGTGATAGGCACTTCTCGCACCTCAAGAAGTTGGTCCTTGCATCAAGGACAGCGACACAAGACTTACCTGATTGAAGGATCATAAATTGCGCGGACTCGAACACCTTCTCTCGACCGCCGAATCTTCGATGTGCTTCCTCAAGCCACTTTGTGGCCATCGACGTTAACCGGAATCGTCTTCCATTCGCGGCAAACTTCCACCTCATTGCTCACCCACCGGAAATCATTGATTGAATAAAAACCGAAGAGACAAGCGAGTAGACTAGCAGGATGACCGATGAAACGATCACCCTTTTCCGGCTCGGAGCTGAAACCAATGAAAGAGTTCCAATTGTTGCGAATGTCATTATGGCACCACCAATGATAGCGAAGGCCTCACCGCTGTGAATGAGCTGGATGGGCCAACCTGGAAGTCCGAACCGAGTCCACCAAGGCGAGTATGGATCTCTTACGATCAGGAGAAACGGCAGATATACCAAGCGCCGTCACTAATTTCCAGCCCAATACTAACGTAGTCGCGTTGACTGGTTGGTGGTGGTGACTTTTAGTCGCCACAGTATCGAACCCAAGCATTCTGCGGTGACTAAAAGTCCCAGCCACTGGATCTCAACGAATAGAAATTTATGATGGCGCTTGGTATACAAGCGAAACGGATAGGGTTGATGTGGATGTGACCTGCATTGGATGTAACTAGCGTAATTACAGTGCCAAGAAAATGGCGGTTTATAATTACCATAATTGTACAACGCAAAGTTTGTGCTTCATTGTCACATGCCCGCTGAATTAGTTCGCGAATCCGACACGGAATTGGTCGTCCAAGTTACCATCAAGAAGTCCAGCAACTTCTATGAATGTGAGAAAAACATTCGGGTGGCA
>CALLLI010000164.1 GCA_938082635.1 uncultured Verrucomicrobiales bacterium | reverse complement strand
GGAGCGTGCTTAGTCATCTGGCTGACTCGACGCATGAGGCGCCAAGTCGCATCCTTGGTCAGGTGTATTTCATCGGGACGCGTGGTGACAAAGTGCTGACATTTCCGACACAACCCTTGGACTACAGGAAAGTTGATGTAGTCGATGAGGCCACTAGCAATAGGTAAGTCAGCTGCCGTTTGCCTACTGCATCGATGTTTTGGAAGGCGGGTGCGACAGTTGTGGCACCGAGGCCCACAGCGACCATCGAATTCAAGGTTCACTTGCGCCCCCATCTTCCGGCAGCTAATCTTGTCGACGACATACCCGTCGAAATCATATAAGGCTTTGATGTTCAGGATTTTCACAAACTCAGATCTCAAGCCGATCTTGGCGGGTTTGTCACCCTTCCGTTAGGACTTCATCCAGCCAATCTGACGGAGAGCCAATAATCTCGGATGGTTCGATGAGAAATATGTGGAAGAGTTTAAGCACTACGATAATTCCCCGTGACCGCGAAGATTGAGTTGCTCTCAGAGCTTTGATTTCTCAGGTTCATTCCATGGAACTGCCCACGCCGCCGTCACGCCGCCGCTTTCTTCAACTACTCGGAACGAGTGCCTTCGCGGCACCGATGATTGTGCCGTCGCGGGTGTTTGGGGCCAATGAGCGCATCACCATGGGCGCGATCGGCATGGGGAATCGGGGCCGGAACGACCTGAAGGGCTTTCTGCGGTTCGACGACGTGCAAGTGCTATCCGTCTGTGATGTGGTGCCCCAGCACGCTGCGGAAGCGAAGCGGCATGTCGATGCGCGGCATGGCAACCAAGACTGCACTGTCACGGCAGAGTATCGCGAGATCCTAGAACGAGAGGACATCGATACCGTGATGATCGGCACGCCAGATCATTGGCATGCGATCATTGCGACCGAGGCGATGCGCTCGGGCAAGGACGTCTTCTGTGAGAAACCGGAAACGCTCACCGTGCAAGAAGGCCGTGCCATGGCCGATGTGGTGAAACGCTATGGACGAGTCTTCTCTGGAGGAAGCCAGCGCGTCTGGGGTGACTACAACTGGTTTCATCGCATGATCAAAGGTGGCGCCATTGGTGATGTCCAAGACGTCTGGGTAAATGTGGGAGGATCTTCAGGCCTGTGTGACCTACCTCCCGTGGCTGTTCCTGATGGAGTCGATTGGGAGCGTTGGTTAGGTCCAGCTCCTTGGCGACCGTATCATCCGAGTTTGGTTCGCGGCGGCTTCCGGCCTTTCCGAGATTACTCTGGTGGTGGCATGACGGATTGGGGATGCCACGGGTTTGGTGGTGCGCTCTTTGCCTGTGGCCTCCAGGAAACGGGCGCGGTCGACATCACAGTTCGTCGAGACGCGCCTAATGGCGAGGGATTGACTTACACCTTTGCCAACGGTATACGCATTCATCATGGAGGCGGCTGGGGTGGCATCTTGTCTTTCAAAGGCTCGGAAGGGGAACTGCCATTCCGAGATGACACGCGTCGTCGTCCTACGCCGCCTAACGTTCACATTCCAAACTATCAAGGCGGGCGGGGGTTCCAGGGGGACTTCATTCACTGCGTGCGCACTCGCGATACCCCTTTCCGAAGTATCGAGCGTGCGCATCGGACAGCGTCACATTGTCATTTGGGTAACATTGCCTACTGGCTGGACCGATCGCTGAAATGGGATCCTGACAAAGAGCGAATCCTCGGAGGTGAAGAGGCTTCCCGCTGGCTGCAGCGACCGATGCGCGAGCCGTGGAGTCTAAATGCTAAGTCCCTTACATCATCATGAAACTGACCGCGATCTTACTTGCCTTGCTTGTGGCGACACAGGCTCAACAGACCGACCCTAAACCACTCGAAGTTTCGGTAGCAGCGGCCGCTAATGGTTCTGCAGAAGCGCAGCGAAGCATGGAAGATCAGTTGCTGGCACGCCTCTCTAAGGCGACATCTCGCGAGGAGAAGGCTTTCGTCTGCCGCCTCCTTCGGCGCGTGGGAAGTGCTCGTAGTGTACCCGCGCTAGCCGAGATGCTAGGAAGCGAAGAAGACAGTCACATAGCCCGTTTTGCCTTGGCTAGTATTCCTGGTGCGGAAGCGGCGAAGGCCATGCGTGATGCCTTAAGTCAGGTGCCTGAGCCTTTGCAGCTAGGATTGATGGCGAGTCTAGCCGCACGTGGGGATGAGGAGTCGTTTCCACTGATCCTAGAGCGGTTGCCATCGAAGGAAGCCATTCAGGCGCTTGGGGTGCTTGGAACCAAACAAGCTGCGCGCGCTTTGGGAACCCTCAGAGGCTCTAATGATGGCATTGGTCAAATCGACGTGATTGATGATGCTTTGCTCAAGTGTGCTGAGAGTTTGTTAGCAAAAGGCAATCGAGCCGATGCGCGTCGACTCTACGTCGGCGAGCTGTCTACCGAGAAGGTGCTGGCAGGGATTCAGGGCCTTGCTGCGATCAATGATCTTCACGCAAAGGCTCAGGTCGAGAAAGCGCTGGCTCACCAAGATGAGGTCGTTCAACTCACCGCTCTACGTGCGATGATTCGCATGCTTGGAGACGATGCCGTATCGACGATGCTAGAGTATCTTCCCATAGCTCCGCTCAATCAGCAGGTGGTGATTGTTGATTGGTTAGGCAAGGCGGGAGATGGGGCCGCACGAGTAGCCCTTGCAGAAATGGCTCGTTCTGGTCGAGCGTCTCTTCGCCTGGAAGCCATCCGCGCGCTAGGATCGGTAGGAGATGCGTCAACGGTCCCTGTACTGCTAAAGTTGTTGAGCGATGAGGACGAGGATCTTCGAGGAACCGCTAAGAACAGTTTGGTCAGGTTGCAAGGCGAGGACATTCGCGAGGCAATCCTGGAGAAATTCAAGGAAACTCCTAGCAAATCACTCATCGGTCTGCTTGCGGCTCGACGTGAACGGGCGGCCTTGCCTGAACTCCTGGCCGTCTGCGGGGGAGAAGATAGTAGTCTACGCGGTGATGCACTCAAAGCTGCTGGTAATTTGGCCACCGCGAGTGCGTTGCCTGCCTTTGTCACGATGCTCGCCGATCCGAAGATGAAGGGTGAGGTCAAGGACATCGAGTCAGCGATCCTCAGCACTTTCCGTGAGGTTCCTGATCCTGCGGAACGGGCCGCTCCGCTGCTTGCCGCTTACAAAGGGGCAGAAGTTCCGACGATGGTTACGATCGTGAATCTGCTAGGCCGCACGGGTGCTCCCAATGCGCTGCCGGTGGTGCGTGCTGCTCTGAAAAGCGAGCAGTCTGCTTTGGCGAATGCGGCCGTGCACACGCTGGCTCGTTGGACAACGGCAGAACCTATCGACGATCTCTATAAAATTGCGGAGTCGTCAACGAACGATGGGCATCGGGTCGTGGCGCTTCGTAGCTACGTGAACATGGCCAAGGGGTTGGACGATGCTGCTGCTCGGTATGAGAAGGCGACAGTGTTGGCGAAGACACCTGATGACAAGCGTCTGATTCTCTCGGGACTTGCTCGAACGAATTCGCTCGAGGCACTGAAGTTGTGTCAGAAATACCTAACTGAACCTGAAGTCGGCACCGAGGCCGCCTTAGCTTGCATTCAAATTGCCCGTCGCGCTTGGCGCCAGTCACCCGACGAAATCAAAGCCCTGGTGACGTCTTTCTCGCAGCATCAAGATGACACTGTCCGTGAAAACGCCAAAGTGACTCTAGAGAGAATGACTCAATAGAGTAGGCAGGAAGCCCGGCGCTCTTCAAAAGCTTGGCGAGCTTCTTGCCATGCCGCATGGATCTTCGTAAGCGGGGCGCCAGCCTTGACGAGGACGAAAGTCTTGGGATGCCCTAACAATTTCTGGAACTTGGAGAAGTCGGCTGCCTTCGCATGGAACTTGGCGATGTAGGTTGCGATCGCTAAACCGGTATCGACGCTGCGGTAGGCCATTCTATCTGTGATGGTGAAGCGCAATCCGTGACAAACCTCTCCTTTGAATTTCGATGCCGTGGGCGTGTAGTCGATTGATTCGAGGGTGATTCCTGGGAAGTTGTAGGTCTTTAGGTGCTCGATTAAAGCTTCGGAATCTAGATAAGGAGCACCGAGCACCTCAAAGGGCGTGTCGGTGCCACGACCAACGGATAATTCCATAAACTCCAACAGACCGATTCCTGGATAGAGAATGGCTTCGTTCAGGTTACGCATGTTGGGTGAAGGGTTGATCCAAGCTAGATCGGTATCGTCATGGTAGAGAGCTCGTCTCCAACCGTCGATAGGGACGACGTGGAGATCCAGGTCCAGCTTGAGCTCTCGTTTCATGAGAATGGCAAGTTCGCCCACAGTCATCCCGTGGCGTAGCGGGATGGGATGAGTGGCAGTCAGAGACGTGTTTCCATCTAAGATAGGACCATCAATGGTGTACCCGTCGATTGGATTGATTCGGTCCAGCACGACGAACTTGAGCTTGCGTTGAGCGGCAGCTTCCATCGCATGGCGCATGGTGCCAATGTATGTGTAGAATCGGCAGCCAATGTCTTGAATATCGAAGACGAGTGCGTCCAGCCCTGCTAGCTGTTCGGGTTTCGGTTTCTTGGTGGCACCGTAGAGACTGTAGATAGGTAGGTCCGTCTTCGCATCCTTGCCGTCGGCGATCTCCGCTTGGTCCATTTCTCCTCGGATGCCGTGCTCGGGACCGAAGAGAGCCTTGAGGGTGACCTGTGGTGATTGGTGAAGGAGGTCGATCGTAGATTTGTCAGAGCGTGTGCGACCCGTATGATTGGTGATCAATCCCACCGTGAGTCCCTTGAGATCGCGGAAGCGCCGCTTGGCGAGCACATCGACGCCGTTGAGAACGGTGCGCGGTTTCGTGACCTGATAGTGTCTCGTTGCTTCGGCGGCAAGTGAAGACAAGGTGTAGCGCGTGTCACGCGTGCGTCCTGCTTCCGTTGGGTGATTGCGGTTGCTGAGAAAGACAACGAAGGACTTGGAGGGGGGATCGATCCAAACCGAGGTCCCGGTCCAGCCCGTGTGTCCGAAGGACGTTGGGCTGTAGTGTTCGCCTCTCAGCGATGCGTATGGGGAACTGATGTCCCAACCGAGGCCGCGAGTCGCTGTGATGGCTTCTGGCTGATTTGGGCGTGTCATGAGAGCGACTGTCTCGGGTTTGAAGATCGGTTTGCCACCGTCTAGAAACATCTGGGCATACTTGGCCACATCGGCTGCTGTCGTGAACAGGCCGGCGTGGCCTGTCACGCCTCCCATACGGCGAGACGTGGGGTCGTGAACAATCCCGTGGATGACGCCGTCTTCCTCAACGGTGGTTGGAGCGATGCGGTTCCTTAGGGCCGCGCCTGGAGTGAAGTTGGTATCAGCCATCTTCAGTGGGCCATAAATCTCGGTCCGGCAGAACTCATTTAAAGGCGAGCCACTCACGCGGCGAACGAGTTCGCCTAACAAGATGAAATTGATGTCACTGTAAACGAACTTTGTGTCTGGTTCATGAATGGGTTTCTCAGCCCAGATGCGTTTGAGACCTTCCTCGTAGCCGGACCACGCGGGTTTGCTAGAGATACCAGGACGAAGCCCCGAGGTGTGGGTCATCAACTGGCGAACGAGGATACGTTCCTTGCCGTCGCCTGTAAACTCGGGGACGTAGGTCGCGGCGGGTTTTAATAGGTCTACCAGTCCACGCTCCACGAGCAACATCATGGCGGGTGCGGTAGCAAGAACTTTGGTCAATGAGGCGGCATCATAGAGTGTGTTTTCTGTGTTAGGTGTGACGCTAGGTTCAAGCGAGCGATTTCCGTAGGCCTTGTGATAGACCTTCTCCCCATGCTGGAACCAGAGGACGCCTCCAGGTAGGTGTTTCTCATGAATGCCTAGACGCACAGTCGCATCCATGGAGTCCAGAGGACTCTGGGCAAACGTCGATTGAAACAGAAAGAGGAGGACGAGAACCGAGCGCATGAACCTACGCTACGGCTGCCAAGGGATTCGTCCAGCGCGTTGAAGATGATCCATGAGCTGGACGCGAAGCGACTCTGCCTGAGGACCTTTCGCCGCCTTCGGCTGCTCCTCCCAGGGATCGGTCTTGAGGTTCACAAGCTGCATGGGCTCAAAAGGTGAGCTTTGCGTTAATTTCCAATCTCCCTGGCGGATAGCATAGTAGGCACGGCCCTGGTAGTGCCGATTTCCCTCACGGCGGACCCAGATCATGGTGCGATCTGGAGAACCTTGCCCCTCGCGCAACCACACATCCGTCAGGCTTTGTCCGTCTATCGGTTGATCGACGGGAACTTCCGCGATCTCGCAGAGGGTCGGCAGGAAATCCATCGTCATTCCAGGGATGTCAGAGCGTCTGGTAGCAATAGTGCCTGGCCAAACAACACACGTTGGCACGCGAATGCCGCCTTCCCAGTGATCTTGCTTGCCGCCTCGCAGTTTGCCATTGCTTTGTGCATGTGAAAGGGAGCCGCCATTGTCGGAAGAGAAGATGACGAGGGTTTCTTCTTCGATGCCCGCCTCTTTGATCGAAGCGATCACTTTCCCGATTCCGTCATCTAGGTGCTCGACGAAGGCGATATTCTTCGAGCGTTTCTCACTGAGCTGCGGCTCCCGCGCCCTGACACGATCTAACCAGTCATGGGGAGGTTGGATAGGGAAGTGCGGGGCATTGTAGGCGAGGTAGAGAAAGAAAGGCGCTTCTTCCTTCGCTTCCGCATTGATGTAGTCGATCGCCCATTGGCTAAAGAGATCCGTCGCATGACCTTTCGGCTCGATGACCTCCGTGTTCTTTCGCATCCAGTTCACACCACCTCTCAGATGCGTGTAGTAGTCATCCATCATGTCGGCCAGGAACCCGTGAAAGAAATCGAATCCTCGATCATTGGGAATGTTAGGTGACTCGAAGCCGAGATGCCATTTCCCGACCATGCCTGTGCGATAGCCGCCTTTCTTGAGATAGTCTGGAAGGGTAGGGGCCTTCGGATCCAAGTAGCCCCTGCTGTCTTTTTCCCGCTGACGAATGACACCCGGCACGCCGGCACTATCTGGGTAGCGCCCAGTCATGAGAGACGCTCGAGTGGGAGAGCAGACGGTGCAGTTTGCGTAAAACTGATCGAGCCGAAGGCCACGACCCATGAGGGAATCGAGATGTGGGGTCTTTAGATCGGTGGCTCCAAAGGAACTGAGGTCGCCGTAGCCGTGGTCGTCGACCAGGATGAGAACGATGTTTGGTTTGGCTTGGATGGAGGTCAGAGCCAGAAAGAGCATGAGAAGGATACGCATGGGCTAAGTATGAGCTGCAGACGGCATCTAGATCAAGTTCATGCTGGGGAGCCTTTGAACTGCGGAGACTGATCGCACGCAGTCCAAGGCAAGCGGATGTGACTCTGGTCTTGGCAACACCATACGGTTCATGGTGGGGTTGATGGCATGATGAAATCGTTGGTCCTTTTTTCCCTCCTATCGCTGGCTCTACCACTTTCGGCTCAGGAGGGCACCGTTCTCTTCGAAAAGCGTTCTGTGGTCTACACGGGCGGTGAGTATGAGAATGAGACGTTCAACTATCGATTGCTCAAGCCAGAGACGGTTGAGGAGGGTAAGAAGTATCCGTTAGTCCTATTCTTGCATGGCGTTGGTGAGAGCGGTGATGACAACAGCTCGCAGTTGAAGTATTTCCCGGAGCATTTCGAGGATCTCGAGTATCGAAAGAAATTCCCCTGCTTTCTGATCGCGCCGCAGTGTCGAAAGGACCGTCGTTGGAACAACTTTTACTGGGATGGCAGCGTGGAACCTCCGGCGGATTCGCTCTCTGACCAGATGAAGGCGGCATTGCTAGCGTTCGACAAGACGCTGGAAGAGTTCCCGATTGATCGCTCGCGGCTTTATCTCACAGGGCTCTCTATGGGCGGATATGGATCACTCGAGTTGTCGATGAATCGCCCAGATTGGTTTGCGGGCATGGCACCGATTTGCGGTGCCGGCGATGTAACGACAGCGCATCGCGTGGCGTCCATTCCCACCTGGATCTACCACGGCGACGCTGACTTCGCGGTGCCGGTGCACCATGGCCAACAATTCGTGAATGCTTTGCATCAAGCTGGCGGATTGCCCCGATACACGGAGATCCCTGGACACGGTCACGACTCTTGGGTTCCGGCTTACAAGAAAGACGGCGTGCTTAATTGGCTGTTTCGGCAGAAGCTTCCTAGCATTAATGAGAAGGCCCTTAGCGGGATCACTGCACTCACGTCGGCTCACTCGCCGATTCGCAAGGGCGAGCGGATTGCCTTTCTCGGCGACTCGCTCACGGCAGCAGGCGTCGGCCCAAAGGGCTACATCACCATGCTGCAGAAGGAGTTCGATACGAAACGGCCCGATTTGGGCGTCCATCTGATCGGCGCAGGCATCGGAGGACACAAAGTTCCTGACATTCAAGCAAGGTTAGAGCGTGATGTTCTTTCCTATCGCCCGACCTGTGTGTTCGTCTTTATCGGAGTGAATGATGTCTGGCACATGGAGATGGGCACTGGGACGTCTAAGAAGGATTACTCCAGCGGACTTTATGATGTGCTCTCTCGTATTCACAATGCAGGTGCGGTCGCCATCCTCGCGACACCACCTGTGGTGGGTGAAAAGCGGAATGGCGAGAACCCTTTGGATGCGATGTTAGACGAGTATGCTCAGCTGAGTCGCGATACTGGTAGCCGGATGGGGGCGACCCTTTGTGATCTGCGTCAAACGATGCCCGCTTACCTTTCGGTCTTCAATGAAGACAATGTCGAGAAGGGGATTCTGACGAGCGACCGAGTGCATTACAACGAAGCGGGAAACCGCTTCGTCGCCAATCATGCGGCGATGGCCATCTATGAAGCGCTGGCCAAGCGCAATCGATTGACTGAATAATCGCACGTCTCTAACATAGGCCTAGCACCAAGCAAGAGTTGATGCCGCCGAATCCGAACGAGTGATTGAGCGAATGCTTGATCTCAGCAGTTCGACCGTGATTTGGCACAAAGTCGAGGGCGGGGAGTGCTGGATCAACTTGATCCAGATGAAGGGTGGGTAGCAGGTGGCTCTCACGCATCGACAGCAGCGTTGCTGCAGCTTCGATGGCACCTGCGGCTCCAAGTGGGTGGCCGGTGTAGGCCTTCGTTCCTGAGACGGGAGGCGCGCTGTCGACACCGAAGATCTGAGCGATGCTTTGCGCTTCGTTGAGGTCATTCAGTGGTGTGCCACTCGCATGACCGTTGATGTAGTCAATCTGCTCGGGCTGGATCTGAGCATCTTTCAGAGCTAACTGAATCGTCCGCCTCACGGGTTCGCCGCTGGGATCGGGGCTGGTCATGTGATGGGCTTCATTGACCATGCTGAACCCTAGGACCTCACCATAAATTTCGGCGCCACGTGCCTGTGCATGTTCCCAGCTTTCTAAGATCAGCGCAGCCGCGCCTTCTCCCATGACAAAGCCATCGCGCTCTCGATGGAATGGACAATAAGCATGGCTGATAGGCTCCACACGCCTGCGGCTCATCGTATTGATGTTGTCAAAGGCGGCAAACGTTAGCGGGCAGAGTGGGGCTTCGGCTGCCCCAGCGATCATGACTTCTGCCGCACCGCGCTGAATTATATGATAGGCGTCACCAATCGCTGTGTTTCCGCTAGCGCAGCTATTCGAATTTCCTGTTCCTGGCCCTTGAAGGCCAAATTCAATAGCGATATTTGCCTGAGCAGCACCTCCGAAGATGCGTAGGGCAAGGGGACGAGCGAGGGCGCGAGGGCCTTTATCTAACAGAATGGCATGCTGTTCTTCTGCAAAAGGAATGCCACCCAAGGCACTGCCAAAACTAACACCGACCTTTTTTTGACGATCTTCTGGACTGTAGTTAAGCCCCGCATCAGCGAGCGCGAGTCGCGCGCTGAGGATCGCAAATTGGGCGAAACGATCTAGTCTTTTGAGTTTATGAGAGGAGAAGTGTTCCTCGACCACGTAATTCCGCATTTCTGCAGAAGCCTGCGCTTGGTAGAGGGTTGGATCGAAGGCTTGGAGCTGATCGATGGCCGATTTCTCGGACAGGATCCCTTTCCAGAAAGCCTCCTTCCCGATACCGATAGGTGTGACCGGTCCGACTCCAGTGATGACGACGCGTTTCAATCAGTGAGCAGGGTGGCGTGTGTAAGTGAGACGGAGCCCATCCTGGCTTGGCTCCTGAGAACGAAGCGTGAAGTGCACGCTCTGCTCAAGGAGTGGGGGCGGGGAATTCGTGCCTTCAAGTACTGGCTTTAATGTCAGGATCAGCGTGTCGAAAGAACTGCCCATGAGTTCCGTGATCGAGGCGACATTCTCGGAGCAAGAGAGTAAGACACCATCAAGTGACGTGGTGGCGGTGATGCACACTCCGTCAGGTTTTGAAGACGAGGAAACGTCGGCAGACATAGTTGATCAAGATGGAGACCGCGATGGCGACACCCTTTGCCGGATACGTGGGCACGCTGTAGACATTTATCAAGTATCGCATGACCCAGAGCCCAAGAAGCAGGCTGAGCGCTGAGACCCCGACGAAGATGAGAAATTCAACCAACGGACGATGTCGCCCAGGAACGAACACATATTTCTGATTGATGACGTAGGTGTAGATATTCGCGATGAAGAAGGCAATGGCGGAGTTGATCGTGGACCGATCTGCTCGCACCTGATTTCCAAGTTCCGAATCGATGGCGGGAAGAAC
Organism: uncultured Verrucomicrobiales bacterium; assembly: GCA_938082635.1. Classification (GTDB taxonomy): domain Bacteria; phylum Verrucomicrobiota; class Verrucomicrobiia; order Verrucomicrobiales; family DEV007; genus JAACDM01. The sequence goes on along the minus strand of CALLLI010000164.1, from coordinate 3,999 downwards.
CCACTGTGAGAGAATCGCAAAGATCGCGAGGTCGATAAGCGTGGCTGAGACGCCGACAATCCCATAGCGGATGATCTGAAAGAAGGGACGTGTGTCGCGTTCGCGAAGGCGAGCCCAGTCGATCATCAGATGCCGTAAGTCTCTTTCCAGAGCGGGAACTGTTTCTCGATCTGACTGGTGCGTCGACGAGGACTGAGTTCCCAGACCACATACTTGTCGTCACCAACAAGGGGAACGAGAGGCTCGTAGTTGATCGTTCCTGTCATGGGCACGCGGTGATCGCGCGCGGGCCAATGGACGTCGTGCAAATGACAACCGATTAGATAGGGCGACATGCTCGCTAACCACTCTTCGTGATCTAGCAAGGACAGATTATGTTTCAGCTGAACGTGCCCGAAGTCATGCCAGTAACCCACCCAAGGATTGTCGGCGTAATCTTCCATCAAGGCGAGCATCTCACGCTCACTTGGAACGTCCTCATAGCGACTACGACTTTCCACTGCAGCCGCGACTTTGTATTTCTCGGAATGCTTAGCGATCTCGGCGAGAGCTTCGCGAGCACGTTGCACATACAATTGCGCCTGCTTTTCCCGCATCTTAATCGTCTTGAGCTTCAGCTCGACGAACTCTGGCGTGTTGAGTTTCCCTGCTTTGACGAGGGCGGTGAGTTCAGGAGTCATCTTCTCCATGGGGACGCTCCCCATGTGTAACACAATGTAAGAAGCTTTGAACTCGGCGGCATACTCGATCGTCTTCAACGTGAGAGCGAGAGCGCGTTTCCTGTCATAGCTGCGATGCGAGGTGAACTCATAGCAGTCTGGCGCATCGATGAGTACCTCGACAGGCGACGGACAGAAGTTATGCAGGCCTGACACCTTAAACTTGCCCGCGTCGTAGGCCTTCTTGATTCCAGGCAGAAGAGAGACACTGAGACCATGACTGATCTCGATCGTATCGAATCCAAGTTCGAGGATCTCGTCGATCATCTCTTCGCCATCATGATGACGGCTACTGTTCCAGCACGTTGAGAAAGCAATCATGATCCAGCTGCTTTATTCGTCGTCAATGTCGTCGCTGTGGGCAGCCACATACTGGACGATGGCGTCGTCATGTTCTCTGGCAGCCCAGACGAAACGCAGGAAATCTGCAGGATGAATGCCGTGACCAGAGAGAAAGTTTCGATCCCCCCCGCAGCCATACATGATGTCGGGGTGGAGCTCACCGCGTAGCTTTGCACGGGCTTTGGCGATGATCCGCGGGAGCCATTGGTAACCGCCGAGCTCGTCTTCGCGTGGTGGCAGGGCGTCAGTGGTGAGTTCGTTGTCACTCAGCTCACCTTTCTGGATGGTCATAAAATAGTCTCTGCGCACGGCAGCGATCAGGACAGCCGTAGTCGCTGCCGGCTCTCCGTGCTCGGCAAGGTCCTCAACGAAGTCAAAGAACTCCCGTGGTTTGTAGCCAATTGAGTAGAGAAAGCCGTGATCCTCGTTGTTGTAGTACTTCGTGTAGTCCTTGTCACCACCCTTGTAACGTTCGAAGCAACGCGCAAAGAGCTTGCTGAATTCGGAGTCCCATAAGTAGTCATTGATCATGGCGGTCATTGATGGGTGGGCAGACGCATGCTTGCAAGTGCAGAACGGGAAATCTACGCTCTTGCCGTGACTCTATCCGCCATCTTTCTCGTGTATGTTCTTCCCATGCTACTGGCTATGGCGGGCTGCTTTCTTACTTGGCGCGGTGGCGATGAGGATACAGGAGCAAGGCTCGGCTCACTTGAAGTCATCGGCCTAGGGCTGGCGCTCTTGCTTGGCTTCTGCGCCTTGGAAGCTCGCTGGCCGTGGGAATTGCACTCTCCCTGGCGGAGGCACTATTGGCTTCCAGCTGGGATCGTCGCCTTGACCATACTCGGTGGCTTGCGGACACCGATGTGGGTCCTGCTTGGGATAGTATCGGCGGGATTGTGGATTCTCTTACACGAGTACGCCTTTCAACTCCAGACGGATTGGACCGACGGGCAGCACCTCGCAATGTTTGCTTGTGTGTTAGCGCTCGCGTTCGTCACTTTCCTTGGCCAGTGGAAACTTGCGGAGGCAGTTCCAGGCAACGTGTTGCTTGTTCACTTTGGTGCTTTGGTCGGCGGTGCTGCGCTGTATGCGTTCTTTGGAGCATCATCAGCGAAGGTTACGCAATGGATGACGATCATTGGCAGCACGTTTGCAGGCGTGTTTCTTCTCACTCTTTGTTACAAGCGTGTTCACTTGAAACCAACATTCGTCTTGCTAGCCTCGTGGCTCCTAGTGGGAGGGCTTTATTACGGATTCTATTCTGGCGAGCAATCGCTCCTCGTTCCACTGCTAGTTCTCATCGTTGCTCCATGGTCAGGCCTTCTCTGTTGGAAATTCCCTTCCACACGGTCGGCATGGATCGTCCTTGGTTGGACCGGTCTCTGTCTCGGTTTGGCGATTGCGGCTTATATCCTAACACGGCCTGGAGCCGATGAAGACGAAGATGACTACCTAGACGCTTACGGATTCGTCACTCTCCAATTCGAGGTGGTCGACCGCTGAGAAATACCTGTAGGCCGATCCGTAGCCGCGTCGGTAAGGTATTTCAAATAGAGCACTGACAGTGTTTCAATGACTGTTTCTCGTGAGAACTGCACCTTCGCGATCCTTTTAGCGGTCTCCGCAAAGACCGCCCGTTCTGCTGGGTCTTCTGTGAGTTTGCGAAGAGCTGAAGCTGCTTCTTTTGCGTTACTCCCATCGCGCACGAATATACCAGGTGCCGCCTTGTCCGAGAACCATTCCCGAAGCGAATGGGTTGCTAAAAGAGGTAGATTTGCAGCGATTGTCTCCAGGATGATCCATGAAGCCTCTTCACTGCCGGGTTCGGGATCTTGGCTAGTGGGGCCAGCCCCGGGCAGGGCAACAAGAAGGCCAATCTTATCCAGTTCTCTGGGATGATAGGCGATCGCTTCTTGGAAACATCGAGCGACAACAGGATGATCCTGTAACCAAGTCTCAAGATCGAAGATCCAGTCCCGGCGGTGAAGAGGCTTCTATTAGTCTCAGTGTCCAACTGTCTGAGATGTCTTCGACATATGTTAGGGTGCGATCTAGCGCCTCTAGGATGCCGAGCGTTAGTGTTGGCATGAGCCATCCGATGGTCAGAGAAGCCCCATGCGTTGCGGCATCTCGTTCCTTTGCGCGAGACACAAGACCCGAACCGACCACTTGGACGTGAGAAGCGTCTTGATCAATCTGATTGGGGAACGGTGTTAGAGAGCGTGCCGAGCGGCGGAACAGAATCTCTCGCGTGAGCATGAAAATGCGTTTTCCTAGCTGACGATAGAGAGGAGAATTCGCCAAAGAACTGTGCCAGTGATGGGGCATTGCATTGAGCCAGAAGGGCGCAACGTCGTCTTCTGGATCAAGGCTATCTGAAAAGATAAGTTTGGATTGGAAGCGCTCGGCAGCCAGTGCGGCGATCAATCCAACATAGCTGCCACGCACGGCATGATAAAGACGAGCTTCAGGCACTTGACCTACCATATTGGTCGTTCGCTGAAAGATCTCTAACAGTTCGTTTACAATAAGGATCGTATCAGTGACAGTGTGACCGAGCCCACGTTGCGCGTGGAGCTCCATCAACGGCTGAATCACGGAAGGATGACGCAGTAGGGGTCCCTGGCGAAAGCCTGGGCCGAGGTGCATGAGCAGGTGTGCTAGCTAGACCTTCGCCGAAACCCATTTTTTTGAAGAATCAGATAGCGCTCTGTTAGTCTTTGGTTAACGTAACCCATTGATTTTTAGAATATTACCACCAAAAGAATCCGATCACTCTGCTCGGCAAGAACTGCTTTTTGAAGCGGAACTCTCGTCAGAACTCAACAGTTTCGTTAACCAGGCCATCGAAATCACCTATCAATTCCCGGAGCTTGTTTCTGAAGTTGATCGCGATCTCGATATCCACGGCCTGAAGAAGAAGGCCATACGCGAT
>CALLLI010000163.1 GCA_938082635.1 uncultured Verrucomicrobiales bacterium | reverse complement strand
CTTGCAAAGCCAGAATTCTTTGGCACCTGCCTCGAAATAGAGCCGACGCTTCTTTACAAATCCACTCCGTGTGTTCGACAGAGACACCACTTCAACACAAATCTCAGGAGCCGCAGGAAGACACACACAACAACCTCGCGTCTGAGGCAAGGTCTCCCTCTCGCCGAATCCTCGTTGCTATTCCGTTTGAAATAGCTACCCGTTTCATGGAATGTCAACGCCCTCTCCCTCTAGGCCTAGCTCCTCACCCTGGATCATCCTAGGTCTCGCAGCCCTGTTGGTTCTTGGGCTGCTCTACGCCATTCGGACGATCCTTACGGCTCCAGACGCCGGGGCAGGCCCAGCAGCGGCTCCCTCAGGCATGCCGCCAGCTGCCGTCTACGTGCAAGCACCCATTCAGGAAACCACTGAGAACGTCGCGAAAGCCACCGGCAGCCTACGCGCCAAGTCCCGGGCCGCAGTCGCCGCACGGGAAGCCGGGGCCATTGTAGAGATCAACGTCGACGAAGGCGATGTCGTCCATGAAGGCACAATGTTAGCCTCGCTCGACTCTCGCCGCGCCATTGCTCTTTTAGCAGAAGCCAAAGCCAGCCTAACAGCGGCTGAAAGTCTCGTGCATCAACGGAAAGCCGAAGCCACTCGTGCCACCGAGGATCTGGCCATGAAACGAAGCTTGTTGGAACGTCGAGCTATTTCCAGAAGCGACATCCTCGATGCTGAGCGCGCCCTGACCGTGGCCGAAGCTCAAGGCAAAGCGGCCATCGATGGCGTGGCCCAAGCACAAGGGCAGGTCGATTTCCTCACTGTCCAACTCGATGACCACCTGATCCGTGCGCCGTTTGCCGGGGTCGTTGTCGAACGCCATGTCGAGATTGGGGAATGGGCCACTGCCGGCACGACCGTGGTCACTCTGGTCGCGACAGATCCCGTGGAAGCTTGGTTGCGCGTGCCGACGAGGTATCTCACGAGCGTCAGAGCCTCACCCGATTCCTTACAAATACGACAATCAGCCACGAGCGCGATCTTTACGCCAGCCAAAGTGACGCTCGTCCCCGATGTCGAGCCACTCAGCCAGCTCTTCACTGTCGTGGCCGAACTCACGAACAAAGATGGCCACTTCACATCTGGTGAATCGATCACCGGGCTGGTGCCAGTGGGCGAACGAGCCCCTCATTGGAAAGTCAGTGTGGACGCCATCTTACGTGCGTCGACGGGCGACTTCGTCTATGTGGCAGGACCGGATGGCACTGCCCTCAACGTTCCCGTGAAAGTAGCTTTCGAGCGCGATGCTGACGCCTTCATCCTCGTCTCAGACAGCGACTTGCGAAAGGATTCCCAAGTCGTCGTTGAGGGAAACGAACGCTTGCAGCTTGGTCAGACCTTGATGATTCGCGAACGGGACGACGCCTAACATGACACTGATCGATTACTGCATCAGGCAACCCATCACCGTCGCCGTCGGGGTCGGTCTTGCCGTGCTCGCCGGGATCCTGGCGTTCACGAGTGTGCCCGTCCAAATGAAGCCCGAGATGGACTCGGTCGTCATTTCCATCAATTCGCGCTGGGAGAGCGCCTCAGCAGAGGAGATCGAAAGCGATATCATCGAGGAACAAGAGAAGGTCCTTGGTGATGTCACCGGGCTCGCCTCTATGACGAGCAACAGTAGGGCTGGCCAAGGCACCGTGCGCCTCGAGTTCGTCACCGGGACGGACATCGATGAAGCGAAAGCGGAGGTTCTCCAGAAGCTCGACGAAGTCCCCGGCTATCCTGACAATGTGCTACAGCCAGTCGTCGAAGACATCGATCCGGAATCCGTAGACTACATCGCCTGGGTCGGCCTCTCCTCGTCCGATCCTAACTTTGACACCACCACGCTCTATGACTTCATGGAGCGCCGACTCAAGCCACGCTTTGAACGTCTCAATGGCATCGCCGAAGTCGGTATTCGCGGGGCTAGACAGGCCGAAATCCAGATCCAAGTCGACCAACACGCTCTGGCTCAGCGCGGGCTCTCGTGGCATGCCCTGAGCGAAGCCATACGCAGCTCAAACGCCAACTTCTCAGCAGGCCTCCTCCCTGAGGGCAAGCGCGATATCCGCATTCGTGCCACCGGTCGTTTTGAAACCCCTCGCCAGGTGCTCGACATGATTGTTAGGCGCGATGCCGCAGGACCTGTTTATCTAAGAGATATTGCCGAGGTGGTACAAACCCACAAAGAGAAGGCCAACTGGTCCCGCGCTCGCGGCCATCAGATGCCGTTCTTCAACTACCTCTTGCAGCGTGGCGGAAATCTCATTGGCACGATGGAGGCCATCAAGAAAGAGATCGCCTCTATGAACGCACCCGATGGCGTTCTCGCAGAGCACGCACGTCAGCTGGGAATGAATGGCACGCTCGAACTCGTGCAAGTCTATGACGCCACGACCTATGTCAAAGACGCCATCAGCTTAGTGCAGGGCAACATCATCATTGGCGGCATCTTGGCCACCCTCACACTCCTCTTCTTTCTCCGCTCCTTCCGCACGGTCGGAGTCATCGGCCTTGCTATCCCCATTTCCGTCGTGGGTGCCATTGTCGTACTCGTCGGTCTTGGCCGGTCGGTGAACATCATCTCCCTTGCGGGCATGGCCTTCGCCGTCGGCATGGTGGTAGATAACGCCATCGTCGTGATCGAGAATATCTATCGGCACCTCGAAATGGGGAAATCCGCCCGGGAGGCTTCCTCCAAAGGCGCCAGCGAAGTGGCTGGCGCCGTCGTTGCGTCCACGGTCACCACGATGGCCGTGTTTCTGCCCATCCTCTTCATTGAAGAAACTGCAGGCCAGCTCTTCAAAGACATCGCCTACGCCATCATGGCCGCTGTGGCTCTAAGTCTTGTCGTTTCTCTCACCGTCATACCTGCAGCGGCCGCGCGCATTCTAAAACACAATGGCGACTCAGAACCCACCAAACCACCCGGCCCGCTGAGGCGTTTGCTAGACAGCCTGCCGAATGGTATCGCGAAGATCATCACGGTCATCAATCGCACCTGGATCGGCCGTATTGCCGTCATCCTCGCCTTCACCGTAGGCACGCTAGTCGGCATCAAAGTCCTTCTGCCGCCCCTCGATTACCTCCCGAAAGGCAATCGTAACTTGGTCTTTGGGCTCATGATTCCCCCACCCGGCTACAACCTCGATCAGCTCACCACCATGGGCCATCGCGTGGAAGCGGCCATGAAACCTGCTTGGGAAATGGTCGAAGATCAGTTCACCGTTGAGGGTATCGTCAGGGAACAGACCGGTGAAAAACGGAAGGAACCCGTGCTCGTTCCTGCGGCTCCCGGCGCGCCTCCCAGCATCATGCCTCCTCCTCTCGAGAACTACTTCCTCGTGAGTTTCGATGGGCGCCTCTTTCATGGCTCCATCTCAGTAGACAAACGCCGAGTCATCGATGCCCAGCCGCTGATGAACTTTGCGACGGGTGCCCACAATGCCCCTGACACGTTAGCCTTCTCATTCCAAATGCCTCTGTTTCGAGTTGGCGGCAATACCGGCTCCGCCATTAACATTGATCTCAAGGGGCGTAATTTGGACGATGTGACCAATGCCGCGCAGAGTCTCATGTTCGGTCTCTTTGGGAAATTCGGCCCTTACAGTGTCAACCCAGCCCCTGCCAATTTCACCTTACCCTCAACAGAGCTTCGCATCGTCCCGCTTGACCGGGCTCTGCGCAAACTAGGCCTCACGCGCACAGACGTCGGCCTTGCGGTGCAAGCAAACGGGGACGGTATCCTCTTCTTCCGAGATTTCGAGCAAGACGGCGAACTACGTGATCTGAAGGTCATTGCCCAAAGCGCGATAGAAGGCGATCCGGTGGATGCGATCCTCTCAGCGCCGCTGGCCACCCCCATGGGAGAGATTGTAGATTTGCGAACGGTGGCTGACATCCAGCGGGTGCAAGGCCCCGACGAAATCCGCCACGTCGACCGAGCCCGCGCGGTGACTCTGCAGTTCACGCCACCAACTGGCCTGCCACTGGCGACCGCCATTGAGGAAGTGAATGCCATCGTGAGCGGGCTGCGCCAGTCTGGAGCCATTGCCCCTGGCATGGATGTGAGACTAGCGGGATCCGCAGGCAAGTTGAACGAGATCAAGACCGCCTTGTTAGGCGATGGCAGTCTGTTTGGCACCATCTCCAGTTCACTCTTCCTCGCCTTTCTCGTCGTCTACCTCGTTCTGGTCGTACTCTTTCAGAGCTGGAGCTATCCGATAGTCATCATGCTGACTGTGCCGCTCGCCACGTTTGGTGGTTTCCTTGGACTATCACTGGTCCACCATTGGAGCGTAGCAGATCGCTACATGCCCGTGCAGAATCTCGACATGCTGAGCATTCTCGGATTCGTCATTCTGGCAGGCGTGGTGGTGAACAACGCCATCCTCATCATCCACCAGACGCTGAATTTCCTCAAGCAAGGCACGGCGATCTCGCCAAATGACGCCATCCTGGAGTCCGTGAAGTCACGGGTGCGCCCCATTCTCATGAGCTCGCTCACATCCGTGGGTGGCATGATCCCGCTAGTGCTCTTGCCAGGCTCCGGCTCCGAACTCTACCGGGGCTTGGGAGCGGTGGTGGTCGGAGGACTGCTACTTTCTACCATCTTCACACTGGTCCTCGTGCCAGCCGTCCTCAGCGCCGTCTTTGCCGTGCTCGAACCCAAACGCGAAGCTACAAGATGACGAATCGTATGGTCGCATCGCTCGGAGTCGTACTCGTCTTAGCGGCGGCATCGTGCAGCAGCCTGACAGAGCGGCTAAGTCCTTTGGGAGGCGGCGCTATTGCCCCCCCTGCGTCGTTTCGTCAATCAGAGGACAAGCGATCCCCTCAAATGCGCGATGATTGGTGGAAACTCTACCGCGATCCCGAGATCAACCGGCTCATCACTCTACTCCACAAGAACAATCCAGATCTCTCCGCCGCGGAAGCTCGCCGCGACCAGAGCAAGGCAGTGCTGGGAGGAACGCGGAAGAACCTTTGGCCAACGATGACCGGAACAGGCAGCGCCAAGACCCGTCGGGACGCGGTCAATGAGCTGCTCTTTCCAATCGACACCTCTGAATACGAACGTTACCGCCTTGGCGTCAGCGCTAGTTGGGAAATCGATCTATGGGGACGTGTGCGAGGTCTCGTCAAACGCGACCATGCCAACGCTCAGGCGGAGAATGAACGCTACCTCGACGCGCTGCTCTCACTCGAAGCCACCCTCGTTCGAGAAATCTTTGCCTGGCGAACAGCGACCACAGAGTTGGCCGTGCTCAATGACGCAATTCAGGTCCGCGCTGATGATCTAGCACTACAAGAAGCAAGATTGGAACTCGGCTCCGGAGTCGAAGTAGACGTGTCGCGATCGCGAGTACAGCTGAGCAATGCTCGCGCGGCCGCCGAAGCAGCCCTACGTAGCCGAGGCAAGCTCGAACACGCCATCGCTGTGCTGTTGGGCGTGGCTCCCTCTGAGGCAGGCGCTCTGGTGAAACGCGAACTCACTCCCCCACCTAAAGTCGCCGCAGGCGTTCCCGCATCCTTGCTCGTGCAACGTCCCGATGTCCGAGCGGCCAGCCAACAACTCAACGCCGCCGCTCTCGATATCGGTATTCGTATTGTGGACTTCTTTCCGAAATTCTCGCTCACAGGCGCGGGCGGTATCGGCAGCCTCAAAACGAGCAATCTCTTCAAACCGGACAGCAGCTTCTTCGATATCGGCCCAGAGTTTACCGTCCCTCTCTTTGGAAGGAATGCTAAAAAATTTGCCGTCGCTGAAGCTAAAGCCGCTTGGAACGAAGCCCTCGCAAACTATCGCAGCACCTTCCTAACCGCTGTGCGCGAAGTCGACGACGCTCTCCTAGAGACACAAAGTCTCACCCGCGAACACGCCATTCAAGAAGAGGCCATGGCCGCTGCCAAAGACACGTCGGAGATCGCCCGACTTCGCTATGATCGCGGTCTCGCTAGCTACTTTGAGGTCGTGGACGCCGAAAGGGAACGCCTCACCGCGATGCGGACCGAGATCTCCCTTCGCGGAGAACGCCACGCCGCCACTGTACGCCTTATTCAG
>CALLLI010000162.1 GCA_938082635.1 uncultured Verrucomicrobiales bacterium | reverse complement strand
CTACTATCAGCTAAGTTACACGCACAAGATGAGGAGTCGCACTGAGCATTTCTGGCCCGAACATGTGAAAGAGTTGGGCTCCGAGAACGCTGAGTATAAGAAGTTCAAACAATTGACAGGCGAGTTGATAGATCTCAGCATTGAGCTGTCGAAAGGGAAGATGGCCCGACTACGAAATCAGTCTGCCGATTCATGAGAACTTCCCACTCACGAGTGATAACATGAACATCGCCATCACCGGAACTGGATTCATGGGAGCTGTGCACGCTGAAGCTCTCAAGCGCCTTCATCTCAACGTCATCGGCATCCACGGCTCGTCCCCCAAGAAATCTCTCAGCGCTTCCGCAGAGCTGAGCATTCCTCGAGCCTACGAAGACTATCAAAAACTGATCTCTGATCCCGACGTCGACGCCGTTCATATCACGACCCCAAACAGACATCATTTCCCCATGGCCATGGCGGCCTTGGAGGCAGGCAAGCATGTACTCTGTGAGAAACCCCTCGCCATGACCTCCTCAGAATCTGCGACACTCGCAAAGCTTGCTTCTAGCAAAGAGCTTGCCGCCGGCGTAAACTACAATATCCGATTCTACCCCCTCTGTTTAGAAACGCGTCACCGCCTAAAAACGGGAACGCTCGGAGACGTCCACTCGATCATGGGCAGCTACGCACAAGATTGGTTGCTGTACGAAACGGACTACAATTGGCGAGTCCTCGCCGAGGAAGGTGGTAAGCTTCGCGCCATCGCGGATATTGGAACACATTTGTTAGACCTTGTACAATCAATGACAGGGCTAAAGGTCACGGAGATCCTAGCTGATCTCCACACGATCCATCCAACCCGCCAACGCCCACAAGGCGAGGTCCAGACATTCACAAGCGCACAAGGCGAAACGCAAAGTGTTCCTATCGAGACAGAGGACCTCGGAACCCTCCTTCTCCGTTTCGACAATGGCGCCAAAGGTAGTCTCTTTGTCTCTCAAGCCACGGCCGGGCGAAAGAACTGCCTGCGCTACGAGATCGCAGGCAGACAAGGTTCGGTTGCTTGGAACAGCGAAGAGCCAAATGTACTCTGGTTAGGCCACCGAGACAAACCTAACGAAACCCTAGTCAAAGATCCATTTATCACAAGTGCCGAGGCTTCCTCGTTCACTGCCTATCCGGGCGGACATGCCGAAGGCTTTCCCGACACGTTCAAGATGTGTTTCCGGGCCTTCTACGACTACATCGCCGCTGGTGACTTCACCGCTCCCCACTCTTTCCCCACCTTTGAAGACGGTCATCGAGAGATCGTCCTTTGTGAAGCCGTCCTCAAGAGCCATGAAGAAGAGAGATGGGTTCAGGTCTAACCCGTGTTTTCACCTCTCCTAGCTGCCTAGGCACAAGAAAAACGGCACCCGTGAAGGTGCCGCCTTTGCAAAGCTAAAGTGAATTAGCCGTACCTAACTTACTTAGAAGGAACATACATGCCGCCGTCCATAGGGGCTGGAGCTGGCACTGGAGCTGGTGCTGGTGCACTGCTGCATGCGGCGAGAGAAAGGATGCCAGTTGCGGTAGCGAGGATAGCGAGTGCTTTGATAACGTTCATGAGATTGTTACGATTAGTAGATGTGTTTGGTTGTGGGAGACCAGAGCGATCTCTTGGTTTGATAGTAATGCTCCGACGAGAAATGCAATCAATTTGTTCATCGCCAAGCTGGGCTTCCCCCTCTCAAGCCAAAAAAGCGCAGAAATCTGCTTTCATTTGCTAGGAAGCCCGGCACTTTCAGCCTCCGTATCAAGCGTGAGGATTTAGTAATTATGAAGAAACCAGTCATTGCAGTAGTTGGCGCGACCGGCGCCGTAGGAGAAGAGATTCTCCTCTGTTTGGGCCAGTTAAAGGTCCCTCACCAAGAGATCACGCTTCTCGCTTCTGCTCGTTCAGCAGGCAAGACCCTGCCATTTCAGGGCCAGGATCTTATTGTTCAAGAACTCACGGCAGAAGCCTTTGCCGGTGTCGATATCGCCCTCTTCAGCGTTGGCTCTGACATTGCGAAAACGTTCGCACCGCTCGCCGCCGAGGCGGGTGCCATCGTCATCGACAACTCGTCTGCCTACCGCATGGACGACGATGTGCCCCTAGTCATCCCGGAGATCAATGGCGAGGATGCAAAGAACACTCCAAGAAACATCATCGCAAATCCTAACTGCACCACCATCGTGACCCTCATGGCGCTGAACCCAATGCACCGTGCATTCGGAGGCTGTGAGACACTCATTGCATCAAGCTACCAAGCAGTCTCCGGTAGCGGCGCTCAAGGCATCGCCGAGTTGGAAGACCAGGTCAAAGCCTACGCGGCAGATCAACCCATCAAAGTGAATCTCTACCCAAGGCAAATCGCCTTCAATGTGATTCCGCAAGTCGAGCCCATCACGGAGAATGGCTACACCAAAGAGGAGATGAAGATGCAGAATGAAACTCGCAAAATTCTGCACTCGCCTAACATTCGCGCTTCTGCGACCTGTGTGAGAGTTCCCGTCATGCGCTCGCACGCCGTTTCAGCCACGGCTCAGTTTGCAAGCAAGCCCGACGTCGAAGCCGCTCGCCAAGCCATCAAAGACGCTCCCGGAATCGAACTTGTCGATGATCGCGACGTTCCTACATACCCCACCCCACTAGATGTGGCCAATGGCGACGACTGCATGGTCGGCCGGATCCGCGAAGACCTCGCTCTAGACAACAGCCTTGCCTTCTGGGTCGTCGGAGATCAGGTTCGCAAAGGCGCTGCACTGAATGCGGTGCAGATCGCCCAACTCCTAGTTGACTAACATTTCAATGAGCGATCTCAAAGTCTACCTCAAGAATCAGGCCAAACTGGTCGATCAAGCCCTTAAAGCGGCGCTTCCCAAGGGCAACGTTCGCCCAGCCACGCTGCACCAAGCCATGCGCTACAGCGTCTTCGCCGGGGGCAAGCGTCTACGGCCTATCCTCACACTTGCCGCAGCCCAAGCTTGTGGCGGCGATCCTGAAGACGCGCTTCCCTTGGCCTGTTCTGTGGAGTGCCTACACACCTACTCGCTCATTCACGATGACCTTCCCAGCATGGATGACGACGACATGCGACGCGGAAACCCAACTTGCCACAAAATCTATGGCGAAGCCGTAGCCGTACTCGCTGGCGATGCCCTCCAAGCTTTTAGTTTCGAAATGGTCGGCCGGGCCAAAGAAACTTCACGCTATCCTATGCGTGCCTTGCTAGGCGAAATGGCATCAACCGCTGGCAGCCATGCACTCATCGCAGGTCAAGTGATGGACATGGAGGGCGAAGGCAAGAAGCTCACCAAAGGCCAAGTCGTGGCCATTCATGAACGCAAGACCGCAGCCCTCCTCACCGCGTCCCTGAGATTCGGAGCAATGAGTGCTAACGCTAGTCCGAGTAAGCTCGCAGGGATCACTCAGGTCGGCTACTCGCTGGGACTCGCGTTTCAAGTGATCGATGACATCCTCGATGTGACTCAAAGTTCCGCTAAGCTCGGTAAAAGCGCAGGAAAAGATGCCGCCGTCGACAAATCCACCTTCCCCGCTTTGATCGGCTTGGAAAAGTCTCGCAAGGAAGCTGCGAAACTAACCGCACAAGCGCATCGTGCACTCAAAGACATGCGGATGAGCAAGTCTCGCCTCAGCGGAATTGTCGACTACATGTTAGAGCGCGACTACTAAGTTTGATCTTGCCGAATGGCTCCAGAATGCAGACGATCTAGTGTTTGCGATCCTGTGACTCACACGCCTTCAGACTCTGCTGCTTCGCCCTCCCTTTCTCTTGGAAAGAAACTGGGCTTCGCCACCCTCGCCACCCTCCTCTTCTTCGGTTTGCTCGAAGGCGTTCTTGCGCTCATCGGCGTGCGCCCACTCCTTTACAGTGAGGATCCTCACGTGGGCTTCTCTTCCCGCGTGCCTCTCTTTGTCGAGGGCTATGCAAATACCCTAATCACGGCTCCAAACAAGATTCGCTGGTTCAATGATCAACGTTTCGCGCAAGTCAAGGCCAAGGGTGTCACGCGTGTCTTCTGCCTAGGCGGCTCCACCACCTACGGCCGCCCTTACAGAGATACGACATCTTTCTGCGGCTGGCTACGGCAGTATCTCCCGGCCGCAGATCCTTCACAAGAGTGGGAAGTCATCAACGCGGGCGGCATCAGTTATGCCAGCTATCGGGTCGCGAAGTTGATGGAAGAACTGATCGACTACGCACCGGATCTCTTCGTCGTCTACACGGGCCACAATGAATTCCTCGAGAAACGCACTTACTCGGGCATCATTGAGACACCCGCTGCCGTGCGAGGCATGCAGTCGCTCCTCAGTCTTACGCGGACTTACAGCATGGTGTCAGACATCCTAAAGACTAGCAATAAGCCAGATTCAGAAACACCGGTTCTGACGGAGGAGGTCAACACCATCCTCGACCAAAGCGCCGGGCTTGATCGCTACACCCGTGATCCTGAACTTGAGCGTAAGATCGTCGCCCACTACCGCTACAACCTTTCACGCATGGTCGACATCGCCGAGACCTGCGGAGCGAAAGTCGTCTTCATTACTCCAGCAGCCAACTTACGAAGTTCCTCTCCCTTTAAAAGCGAACACGCCAACACGCTGACCGACGCCCAGGTCAAGACATTCCAAACGCACCTGGCCAACGCACAGAAGGCCGTTGCCAATGGCCACCACTCAGAGGCTCTTAGCCAAATTGATCAGGCGACTAACATCGACCAGTTACACGCTCATAGTCACTACCTTCGAGGCACGATCTTAACCGCGCTCGGAAAAGACAAGGAGGCCGCCAAAGCCTATGAGCAGGCCTTAATTCACGACGTCTGCCCCCTACGCACGCTTCCCGCGATGCGCGAAATCCTCGCAGACACCGCCAAGAGCCGAGGTGTCTCCTTGGTCGACTATCACACTTTCCTCACAGAGCGCAGTAAACACGGGGTTCCAGGTGACGAGTGGTTTCTCGATCATGTCCATCCAACCATCGAAGGGCATCGGCTCCTCGCGCTGGAACTCATTGCAACCCTTGAAGAACAAGGCCTCTTCGCAAACAAGAGCGCACTCACCGACAGCGCCATTAGCTCGATCAAGAACCGCGTCCTAGGAAACATCGACAACAACGCGCACGGCATCGCCCTCCGCAATCTAGGCAATGTGTTAAGCTGGGCAGGCAAGAAGCAGGAAGCCTATAAGGCAGTGACCCATTCGCTAGAACTCGCTCCAGGAGATGCCTACGCCCACTACCTCGCTGGCGATCTTGCTAGCACTCTTGGCAAGACAGATGAAGCAGAGGGCCGATTCCGTGAACTCATTCGATTCAATCTCGATCCGAAGGTCGCCACTTACTTTCCAGAGGCTCACTATCAGTTAGCTCAAATCGTCGGAGCACGCGGCGAGACAGGTGAAAGCGCGCAATTACTCACCAAGACTCTAAAGCTACAGCCTGATCATGCTAAAGCCCTGGAAGCTTTCCCTCGCGTTCTTGAAACCCATGGCAAGAATCTATTGAAGACCCGTCGCCCTGCTGAAGCCGCTGCCGCTTTTAAACAATTGGAGAAATGGAACCCCACCCATCCCATGGCAGCAGTCTTGTTAGGCGTGGCTCTCATAGAAGAGAAGAAGTTCTCCGAAGCCATCGACGTGCTCACCCGGGCGACGACGAACAATCCACGGAACCCCACTGCCCACAACAACCTCGGCTCCGCTTACGCCCGCAGCAATCAGCCAGCTGACGCCGAGCGGCATTTCAAAGCCGCCATTCAAATTGCTCCTAACCATGTCGGAGCGCAGCTCAACCTGGCACGCCTTTTAGAGAACAGTAGGCGCAACGACGAAGCCGCTCAGCACTACGCTGCAGCGTTGAAGCTCCAGCCAGCATCGACAGCAGCCAAGGCTGGCCTCGCTCGCACGCGCTAACCAAGAACCTGGACCAACTCCTCAGGCGTCAGCACGCGCCAATCACCCTCTTCCAGATCGGCTGGCAACTGAAACCCACCGATAGAAAGTCGCTTGAGCGCCACGACATGATTTCCAACGGCGGCAAACATCCGACGCACTTGATGGTAGCGCCCCTCATGTAAGGTCACGAGCGCCTCCTTCTCTCCTAACATTTCCATGGGCGCGGGCAAAAGAGGCTTATTATCCCCCTGCAACTGCAAGGCGCCAGAGCCGAACCGCTCCGCCTCGTGGCCTTCAAGTGGTCGATCCAATATCGCATGATAAGCCTTCAAACAGCCGTGCTTCGGATGAATGATTCGATGAAGAAGCTTCCCATCATCAGTCATCAAGAGCAGACCCGTCGTGTCCTTGTCCAATCGGCCGATCGAATTGAGACCGGGCTTGCGATAAGCAAAGCGCTCTGGGAGCAAATCGTAGATCGTCTCACCAGGATCTTCTGAGCTACAGGTGAAACCATCCGGCTTATTCAAGAGAATCGTTAGAGGAGCTGGCGGATCGATCGGTTCTCCTCGAAAGCGGATCTCTTCGTGAGTCACCGGCGCACCTTCGCCAATGACATTCCCCTCGGCGTCCGTGACACGGCCAGAACGGATCATCGCCTGCACTTCCTTTCGAGAACCGTAGCCGAGATTGGCAAGAAGTTTGATCAGTTTCATAACATTTTATTCATCAATGCTGCTTCACAAAGAGGAGCTTGTAAGTCTTATCTTCGGCAGTAATCCGCCACTCCAAACCACTCGTTTCAAGCACACCTTCGTAAGGAAGCTGTCGATTCGCGACAAAGAACAACTCTCCGTCACGCCCCAGCGAAGCCATGGCCACCTGAAGGAAACGGAACCCTAGGTCGACGTCGGTGACTTGTCCCGTATGGAAGGGAGGATTCATCACAATCGTATCGTACTTTTCAGGCAATCCCGTCGTCACATCGTGCCAATGATACCGTATCGGTCTGTCATGAGCGCTCAGATTGGCACGAGCACAGGTCATGGCCCTAGCATCGGCCTCAAACAAGTCTAGGGACTCAACCTTTGGGCACCGCCTTAAGATAGCATCCGAAAGGTAACCCCACCCCGCCCCTAGATCGGCGACCGTTCCCTGAAGAGTTCTGGGCAAATGCTCAGCAAGAAAAGCCGAACCTGGATCGATGCGATTCGCACTGAACGTACCCGCTTGCGCCACAAAGGACGTTTCAGAAATATCTTGGGGAAGCAATCCCGCCCGCCACGCGTCAAAGACGGACGGCTTAAAGTCATCACTCTCCGTGGCATGAAAGGCTCGGCATTTATGTTTCTGCAATGAAACGACTTCGCCCGCGGCCTCAGCCAACAACTTCTCAAACCGACGAGCCCCTGCGGTGTTCGGCATGGCAACCACCACCGTTCCACCTGGAGCAAGATGATCCCTAGCCATAGCAAACCAGGCCAGAGTCTCTTCGCGTGACTTGCCAGGCAATACCAGCACGACTGGCCAACGTTGATCGCCAAGATCACCGATCCGCACGAAGCCGCCCCTCTCCCAAGCATCCGCCAACGCCTTGTTAGGCTGCCACCCTGTGATATCCGGCCATTCCCGCAAGGCCGGATGCGGCACGGCCCCTAGAAACAAAGCGCGAGCAGGTACATGAAGCGTCTTCTCTCCTTCGGGAGAGAAGACGAGCATCAACGTATCGAGGGCCGGAAGCATGGAAACGTCTCTTAGGCCAAGTCGGCGAAGACTGCTATCCAAGAGAATAGAAAATTTCCGTCAGAAGGTTTCTCAAGTGAAGAAGTCACAACTGTTAAGAAAACAACCGCCAGCTGCCGCATGAGCACCGTTACCGTAGAGCAATTTGATTCCTGAATACGAATCCTAGCCTCCAGTCGCTCGCGATAATTTAGATTGCCTATTGCCTAAACAGACAGCCATTCTGTAATCTAATAGCTGATCAGGATAGATCTCACCCTTGTATGGTCTCTCACCCACACTCTTATGAAAACAAAACCCCGAATATTAACAGCCATGGCCCTTGTCCTGCTCGCGCTAGCAAGTGCGCCAGACACAAGAGCCGAACTCGCCCGCTTTATTCAAGTGGTCAAAGTCGATGATGCCGACACCCGCTTTCACCTCGGAGAACTCGAAGCGTTTGAGAACGGCGTCGCTCCAGACGACTTGGGAGGTGCCGAGCACACCCAAGAAGCTCAGTTCGAAAGCAAAGCCACTAGCACCAATGACATTGGTGGTGACGGCGGCGGATTTCTGACGACCTACAATGACGGCGCAGAAATCCCCGAAATTGGTACAACAACAAGTCTCGAACATGGCGGCGCTAACAAAGATCCAAACAACGCGCTTGAACTTGCTGGTGCCGTATGGTCGACCGCCAACGGCCTCGGTGAAGCACACGCCCAGTATACCCTGGACTTGGGCGAACAGTACGACGTCACCACATTGCGCTTGTTTCCGCGCAATGACGGTTGTTGCGCAGCACGCTGGGAGAATCTTGAAATCAATCTCTATCAAGATGACGGTGGCAAGCCTGGCAAACTGAGTGCCACGGTGCTGCACACGGAGAACGAAGGCAACATTGCCTTAGAGTTTATCCTTCCTGCCGGCATCAATACGCTGGAGCAAGGCCTACTCGGCTACTGGTCGTTCAATGACCTCGCACCTGGAGTCACAGAGACTCTGGATGCGAATAATAGCGCAGACAATAAGAGCAACGGCACGGTGCTCGGTGAACCAGAGCTTGTGGAGGGTCCGGCGGGAGAAGGCGATATTGCCATCAGTTTCGATGGCGTCGATGACGCAGTAACCACTGAAGGCCAGATCTTGAATGACACCGCTTCCTTCACCATGTCTGGCTGGGTCAAGTTTGACGAGCAACCAGGCACACGCATCGGTTTGTTTGGTCAGAATGATTCCGTCGAGTTTGGCATGATCAACCCGACGACCATGCAACACTGGTCAGCCAATGGTGGCGGCTTCGATGTTCCTTTCGGACCCGTGATTGAGGAATGGACAAACATTGTGCTCGTGAATTCCCCCAACGAGCGCATCCTCTACGTGAACGGAGAGGAAGAAGCTCGAGGCGGTGGCACGGACCCAGCAAACTCGGCCTTCCCCTTCAACATCGGCGGTGCCGGCGTTTATGATGCAACGGGTAACTTTTTCACAGGAGAGATGGACGACGTCGCTGTGTGGAATCGTGAGCTGACAGCTGATGAAGCTGTTCAGGTCTTTGAGACCCGCGCGATCATCGCCCCCGACTTTATCGACACTGATGGCGATGGCATGGGCGACAAGTATGAGGCTGCGAATGGACTGGATCCGTTCGATGCTGCCGACAAAGAAACCGACTTAGACGGCGACACGCTCTCCAACTTCGCGGAATTTGAGCAGCGGACGAACCCCAACGCCAAAGACAGTGACAATGACGGTCTCGATGACAATGTGGAAACGAGGACCGGCACGTATGTCAGTGCTTCTGATACCGGCACCAATCCAAATAATCCAGACAGCGATAAGGACGGCCTAACCGATGGTGTCGAAACCAACACAGGCATCTTTGTTAGCGCTGACGACACCGGCACACATCCCCTGATCAAAGACACGGACGAAGATGGCGCCACAGACGGCCTCGAAGTCACCAGTGGATTTGATCCAAACGATCCCAAGAGCGTCGCTTCAATTCAGCTCAAGGGTGGCAACTTTACCATCCGCCACGTGGACAGCTCTAGCGCCATCGGTAGCCGGGACGACGTCCTCGCTATCGTCGATGAAGGCGGAGATGCCGATCTCGGTGACATCACTGTGGAACGCCCCTTCGTAAACTTCGTAGATAACGCCGTGGGGGCTTTCGCCGATACGGTCGAGCCTTATCCACTTTGGGGTATCGACGGAAACAGTGAAGGTGCCGCCTCTGCTGCACTTGGAGATCTGGGCAACGGCCCTGCTCACGATGACTTCGCAATCGATGTCACCGGTACGTTCTTCATCCAATCT